>NZ_JBEZDL010000035.1:0-84456 GCF_040648295.1 Amycolatopsis sp. NPDC049159 | reverse complement strand
GAGTCCGCGGTCCTGGCGATTGCCGCGCAGTTCCCGAAGACCAAGCGCCTCTCCGTCAGTCACGCGTTCCACTCACCGCTGATGGACCCGATGCTCGCCGACTTCCGCGCGGTCGCCGAGACCCTCACATACCACCCGGCGCAGATACCGGTGATCTCGAATGTGAGCGGTGCTCTCGCGGAGCCGTTCACCGCGGACTACTGGGTTCGTCACGTCCGCGAAGCGGTCCGTTTCGCCGACGGGGTCGCCACCCTCGAGGCAGAGGGTGCGCGGGTCTTCCTGGAGCTGGGCCCGGACGGGGTGCTCAGCGCGATGGTCGAGGGAACCGCGATCAGTGCTCTGCGACGAGAGCGGGATGACGAGAGAGCACTGCTCACAGCGTTGAGCACTGTTCACGTCCACGGTGTCGACGTCGACTGGGCCTCCTTCCTTCCCGCCGAAGCGCACGCCGAACTGCCGACCTACGCCTTCCAGCGGAAGCACTACTGGCTCATCGGCACCGCCGAAGTGTCCACTGAGGACAAGGCGTTCTGGACGGCGGTCGAGAGCGCGGACACGGACGCCTTCGCCACCGCGCTCGGCCTCGACCAGGACCTCGCGGAAGCGGTGCGCCCGGCGCTGTCGGCGTGGCGGCACCGCAGCCGCCGGGACCGGACGGTCGCCGGCTGGCGGTACCGCGCCGAGTGGACCCCGCTCACCCTCGGTGCCGCCAAGCCCGGGCGCTGGCTGCTGGTCGCTCCCGCGGGCGACGAAACCGCCGCTCGACTGGGTGAACTCCTCTCCGGAGTCGTGCCCCTGACCACGGCGGGCGAGTCCCGCGCCGAGCTGGCGGA
Source organism: Amycolatopsis sp. NPDC049159 (assembly GCF_040648295.1). NCBI lineage: Bacteria > Bacillati > Actinomycetota > Actinomycetes > Pseudonocardiales > Pseudonocardiaceae > Amycolatopsis > Amycolatopsis sp. NPDC049159. Next base: position 83,623 of record NZ_JBEZDL010000035.1, on the reverse strand, counting down.
CCGCCTGCGCGAGGCAACCGCGACGAAGTTCCGCGCCACCGGGCTGGGAGAGGCCGGGCAGGACCTGCCCGCGTCGGGGGAGTCCTCCACCGACTCGCCGCATGAAGCCGGCGAGGCCTGGACCGGTGTCCTCTCCGTCGGTGGCGATGCCGCCACGACCACCGCCCTCGTCCAGGCGCTCGGCGACGCGGGAATCGCCGCGCCGCTCTGGTGCCTGACCAGCGACACCCCCGCCCAAGCTGGGATCTGGGGGCTCGGCCGCAGCGCCGCGCTGGAAGTCCCCGAACGCTGGGGCGGACTCGTCGAACTCCCTGACGAACTGGACGAACACACCGCCGCCAGGCTCCTCGCCGTGCTGGGTGGGCGCGAGGACCAGGTCGCCATCCGCGCGTCCGGCGTCTTCGGGCGCCGGCTCGTGGCCGCCCCGGCCGACGCCGCACGTGACTGGCGGTGGCGCGGGACCGTTCTCATCACCGGCGGCACCGGCGCGCTCGGCTCCCGCGTCGCGCGGTGGGCGGCGGCGAACGGCGCCGAAAGGCTCGTCCTCACCTCCCGAAGCGGCCCGGACGCCCCAGGCGCGACTGAACTGGCCGCCGAGCTGACCGCGGCCGGCACCCCGACGGTCATCGAGGCCTGCGACGTCGCCGATCGGGACGCCGTCGAAGCTCTCCTCAACCGGATCCCCGACCTGCGGGCCGTGGTGCACACCGCGGGTGTGCTCGACGACGGCGTCCTCGACACGCTGACCCCCGAGCGCCTCGCGCGGGTCGAGGCGGCCAAGGTCGCCGGCGCGCTGCACCTCGACGAACTGACCCACGACCTCGACGCCTTCGTGCTGTTCTCCGGCCTCGCCGGCACCCTCGGCGCGGCCGGGCAGGCCGGGTACGCCGCAGCCAACGCCCGGCTCGATGCCTTGGCCGAGGCGCGCCGTGCCGCGGGGCGGCCCGCGCTGGCCGTGGCGTGGGGGCCGTGGGCCGGCGGTGGGATGGCGGACGACGGGGTCGCCGCCCGGCTCGGGGCGGCGGGGCTCCGGCCGCTCGATCCGGACCTCGCGCTCGCCGCGCTCGGTGGGGCGCTCGCCGCGGGGGACACGACCGTGGCGATCGCCGACGTCGACTGGCCGGTGTTCGGCCGGGCGTTCGCCGCGGCCCGGCCGAGTCCGCTGCTCGCCGAGCTGGCGCCGGCCGCCGAGGCGCCCGTCGTCGTCGAACGCACCGCCGCCGGGGTGCTGGACCTCGTCCGCGAGCACGTCGCCGCGGTGCTCGGGCACGCTTCGGCCGCGGCGGTCGATCGCGACCGGGCGTTCAGCGACCTCGGCTTCACGTCGTTGTCGGCGGTCGAGCTCCGCAACCGGCTGCGCACCGCGACCGGGCTCGACCTGCCCGCCACCCTGACCTACGACCACCCCGACCCGGCAACTCTCGCGCGGCACCTGCACGGCCTGCTCGTCGGTTCGGCGCCGGACGTGAGCACGCCGGCCGCGGTCGCCGCGAGCGACGACGAGCCGATCGCGATCGTGGCCATGGCGTGCCGGTTCCCCGGCGAAGTCCGGTCGCCGGAAGACCTGTGGGACCTCGTCGCGCGCGGCGCCGACGCGCTGTCCGCCCCGCCCGCCGACCGCGGCTGGCCGTCCGACCTCGCCGCCGTCCGTCCGGGCGGATTCCTGAGCGGGGCCGCGGACTTCGACGCCGGCCTCTTCGGCATCTCGCCCCGCGAGGCGCTCGCCATGGACCCGCAGCAGCGGCTGCTGCTGGAAACGACGTGGGAGCTGTTCGAGCGCGCGGGCCTCGACCCGCGTTCGCTGCGCGGCGAGCGCATCGGCGTGTTCGCCGGCACCAACGGCCAGGACTACCCGGCGCTGCTCACCGACGCGGGCGACGACGTCGCCGGCTACGTCGGCACGGGCAACGCGGCGGCGGTCGTCTCCGGCCGGATCGCGTACTCGTTCGGGCTGGAAGGCCCGGCGGTCACCGTGGACACGGCGTGTTCGTCGTCGCTGGTGGCGGTGCACTGGGCGCGGCAGGCACTGCGGGCGGGCGAGTGCTCGATGGCCATCGCGGGCGGTGTCACGGTGATGTCGACCCCGGGCGCGTTCGTGGAGTTCGACCGGCAGGGCGGCCTCGCCCCGGACGGCCGCATCAAGGCGTTCGCCGACGGCGCGGACGGCACCGGCTGGGGCGAAGGCGTCGGCTTGCTGTTGGTGGAGCGCTTGTCGGACGCACAGCGCAACGGTCACGAGATTTTGGCTGTGGTGCGGGGTTCGGCGGTGAATTCGGACGGTGCGTCGAACGGCTTGACGGCGCCGAACGGCCCGTCGCAGCAGCGGGTCATCCGCGCCGCGCTGGCCGACGCGGGCTTGACTCCGTCCGAAGTGGACGCGGTGGAAGCACACGGCACCGGCACCAGACTCGGTGACCCGATCGAAGCGCAGGCGCTGCTGGCCACCTACGGCCAGGATCGCTCGACGCCGCTGCTGCTGGGTTCGGTGAAGTCGAACCTGGGGCACACGCAGGCCGCCGCCGGGGTCGCCGGGATCATCAAGATGGTCATGGCGATGCGCAACGGTGTGCTGCCGCAGACGCTGCACGTGGACCGTCCTTCGTCCCATGTGGACTGGACGTCGGGTGCGGTGGAGGTGCTGACCGAGCCGCGGAAGTGGCTGTCGGACCGACCCCGGCGAGCGGGTGTTTCGTCGTTCGGGATCTCGGGGACGAACGCCCACACGATCCTGGAGCAGGCGCCCGAGGAGGCCGTCGTCCACGACACGGCGCCGGTCGGGGTGCTGCCGGTGCCGGTTTCGGCGCAGACCGAGGAAGGTGTGCGCGCGTTGGCTCGGCGGCTGCTCGCCGGTGAACGCGGTGCGCTGCCGGACGTGGCTTTCTCGCTGGCGACGGGCCGTGCGGCCTTGCCGCGGCGGGCGGTCGTGGTCGCTTCGGACGACGCTGAGCTGGTTCGCGGGTTGACGGCGTTGGCGGAGGGTGCGTCGGATCCGTCCGTGGTGCGCGGGGATGCCGCGCCTGGCCCGCTCGCCGTGTTGTTCACCGGTCAGGGCGCGCAGCGGGCCGGGATGGGGCAGGGGCTGTCCGAGCGGTTCCCGGTGTTCGCCTCGGCTTTCGACGAGGTGTGCGCCCGGTTCCCGGACCTGCGGACGGCTTTCGACGACGCCGAGCTGCTCAGCCGCACGGAGTTCACGCAGCCCGCGTTGTTCGCGATCGAGGTGGCGCTGTTCCGGTTGGCCGAGTCCTTCGGCGTCCGCCCGGATTTCGTGGCCGGGCACTCGATCGGTGAGATCTCCGCCGCGCACGTGGCCGGGGTGCTGTCCCTCGAGGACGCCTGCCGGCTGGTCTCGGCGCGTGCTTCGCTCATGCAGGCCCTGCCCGCCGGTGGGGCGATGGTGTCGATCGCCGCTCCGGAGTCCGAGATCGTCTTGACCGAGGGCGTCTCGATCGCGGCCGTGAACGGTCCCGAGTCGGTGGTCGTCTCCGGTGACGAGGCCGCGGTGCTGGCGATCGCGGCCCAGTTCCCCAAGACCAAGCGCCTCACGGTGAGCCACGCGTTCCACTCGCCGTTGATGGATCCGATGCTGGACGAGTTCCGCGCGGTCGCCGAGACGCTCACCTACCACCCGGCGGCGATTCCGGTGATCTCGAATGTGAGCGGTGCTCTCGCGGAGCCGTTCACGGCGGAGTACTGGGTGCGGCACGTGCGGGAAGCGGTCCGGTTCGCCGACGGCGTCTCGACGTTGGAGGCCGCCGGTGTCGGGGTGTTCCTGGAGCTGGGTCCGGACGGGGTGCTGAGTTCGATGGTCCCCGGCACGGCGGTTCCCGCGCTGCGGCGGGACCGCGACGAAGAACGGACGTTCTTCACCGCACTGGCCGGGCTCCACGCCGCCGGGGTCCCGGTCGACTGGGCGGAGCTGCCCGGCCACCGGATTTCCTTGCCCACGTATGCTTTCCAGCGCGAGCGGTTCTGGCCCACCCCCGCCCCGCGGCCGGTCGGCGGCGAGGTCGACGCCCAGTTCTGGGCGGCCGTGGACCGCGCGGACGCGGCCGGTCTGTCGGCTGGAACCGGGGTGCCGGAATCGGATGTGGCGAGGGTGCTGCCGGCGCTGGCTTCGTGGCGTCGCGACCGTGCCGAGACCGCGGTGGCGGACTCCTGGCGCTACCGGGTGACCTGGCTCCCGATCGCGGAGCCCACCCCGGCGACCGCCGGGAGTCAGGTGGCCGTGGCCACCTCCGGAGCGGCTCGGCGCTGGGCCGACGCGCTGGGGGTCCCGGTCGTCGAGCCGCACGAGCTCGGTGCGGCCGACGGGGTCGTCCTGATCGCGGCACCGGGCGACGACGCGCTCGTCACCGCCATGGAGCTGGCCAGGGCCGGCGTGACCCCGCCCCTGTGGTGCGTGACGCTCGGCGCGGTCGAAGTCCCCGGCGACGACAGCCCCGGCGACCCCGGCCTGGCCGCGCTCTGGGGCTTCGGGCGGGCGCTCGCGTTGGAGACCCCGGACCGCTGGGGTGGCCTGGTGGACGTGCCGGCGGTCCCCGACGAGCACCAGGTCGACCGCCTCCGGGCCATCATCGCCGGCCAGGCCGGCGCGGGCGAAGACCAGCTCGCGCTCCGCCCCGCCGGCGTCTTCGCCCGTCGTCTCGTCCGCGCCCCGCTGACCGCGCCGGCCTGGAGCCCGCGGGGGACCGTCCTCATCACCGGCGGTACCGGTGCGCTGGGCGCGACCGTCGCTCGCTGGGCCGCCGGGGCGGGCGCCGAACACCTCGTCCTCCTGAGCCGAAGCGGCCCGGCGGCACCCGGGGCCGGAGAACTGGCCGACGAGCTGCGCGCCACCGGAGCCAAGGCGACCGTCCTGGCCTGCGACGTCGGCAACCGCGCCGACCTCGCCCAGGCCCTCGAACGGCTCCCGGAGATCACCGCCGTCGTCCACGCCGCCGGGGTGAGCCAGGCCACCGCGTTCGCCGACCTCGACGACGCCGGCTTCCACCGGATCCGGGAAGCCAAGGTCGCCGGGGCCCGGCACCTCGACGAACTCCTCGGCGACGACCTCGAAGCCTTCGTCCTCTTCTCGTCCATCGCGGGAGTCTGGGGCAGCGGCGGCCAGACCGCCTACGCCGCGGCCAACGCCGAACTCGACGCACTCGCGAACCAGCGTCGGGCACGCGACCGGGTCGCCACCTCCGTGGCCTGGGGCCCCTGGGCCGAAGGCGGGATGGCCGCCGACCCGGCCGCCCAGGAGCACCTCCGGCGGCGTGGGCTCGCCACCCTCGCGCCCGGGAAAGCCCTCGCCGCGCTGCGGCGGGCCGGGGACGAGAACGTCGTCGTCGCCGATGTCGACTGGGCCAAGTTCGTCCCGGCCTTCACCGCCACACGCCCGAGCCGCCTGCTCGCCGAGCTGCCCGAGGCGCGGGTCGCGGAGCCGCAAAAGGCCGTCGACCAGGGGGACGGCTTCCGGACGAAGCTCGCCGGGCTCTCGCCGGCCGATCAGCTCGCCGAGCTCGTCACCCTCATCCGGACCGAGGCCGCGCACGTCCTGGGGCACGCCACGACCGCCGCCGTGGATCCCAAGCGGGCCTTCACCGAGCTCGGGTTCGACTCGCTCACCGCCGTCGAGCTGCGGGGCCGGCTCGCCGCCGAGACCGGGCTCGAACTGCCCGCCACCCTCGTGTTCAACCACCCCAACACGACCGCGCTCGCCGAGCACCTGCGGGCGCAGCTGGGGGACAGCACTCCCAGCGTGCTGGCCGAGCTCGAGCGGCTGGAAACGGCGCTGGCCGGCGGCGAACCCGACCGGCTGACGCGCGGGGAGCTGACCGTCCGGCTGCAGGCTCTCTTGAGCCGGTACGCCGAACCGGCGGCGGTCCCGGCGCCGGCCGGCGGCCTCGAATTCGCCGACGACGACGCGCTCCTCGAATTCATCAACAATGACCTCGGGAAATTGTAGAAGCAATTCTGGAAAGGAAAACCCGCCCTCGGCAAGGGGGCGGGTTTTCCCTGTGTAGGGGCCCCTTTAAGGGGGATCATTAGGGGTTGTAGGGCCAAAAAAGGTCCCATAGCCTGCAGATTGATGCCACTTCGGCGCGGGCCCGGTGCCGCTTTCGGCGGTGCGGCCGGCCGGGGTTCCGCAGTTCGCTGGAGAAAAGGCTGGTGGCACTGACATGGCCGACGAGGAGACGCTGCGCGAGCACCTCAGGTGGGTCACGACCAACCTGCACCAGACGCGCCAGCGGCTGCAGGCGGTCGAGGACGCCGAGCAGGAGCCGATCGCGATCGTCGGCATGGGGTGCCGGCTGCCCGGGGGCGTCCGGTCGCCGCAGGACCTGTGGGACCTCGTCGCCGCGGGCACCGACGCCGTCACCGGGTTCCCCGAGAACCGCGGCTGGGACCTCGACGCGCTGCGCGACCCCGACCCGGACCGGCCCGGCACCTCGCACACCGCGTCCGGCGGGTTCCTGCACGACGTCGCCGAATTCGACGCCGAGTTCTTCGGCATCTCCCCGCGCGAGGCCCTCGCCATGGACGCCCAGCAGCGCCTGCTGCTGGAGACGACCTGGGAGGCCATCGAACGGGCCCGCATCGACCCGGCGTCGCTGGCCGGCTCCGAGACCGGCGTCTTCGTCGGCAACACCGGTCAGGACTACGCGAACCTCATGCGCGGCGCCGGGGACGCCGTCGAAGGGCACCTGCTGACCGGCACCGCCACCGCCGTCGTCTCCGGGCGGCTCGCCTACTTCCTCGGCCTCACCGGTGCCGCCGTCACGGTCGACACCGCGTGCTCGTCTTCGCTGGTCGCGCTGCACTGGGCGTGCCACGCGCTTCGCCGCCGTGAGTGCTCGCTCGCCCTCGCCGGCGGCGTGACCGTTCTGTCCACACCGGCGGCGTTCGTCGCCTTCAGCCGCCAGCGCGGCCTGGCCGCCGACGGCCGCTGCAAGTCCTTCGCCGAGGCCGCCGACGGCACCGGCTGGGGCGAGGGCGCCGGCATGCTGGTGCTGGAACGCCTGTCCGACGCCCAGCGCAACGGCCACCCCGTCCTCGCCGTCGTCCGCGGCTCCGCGGTCAACCAGGACGGCGCCTCCAACGGCCTCACCGCGCCCAACGGCCCCGCGCAAGAGCGCGTGATCACCGAGGCCCTGGCCGGCGCGCGGCTGTCGGCGAAGCAGGTCGACGCGGTCGAGGCGCACGGCACCGGCACCGTCCTCGGCGACCCGATCGAGGCGCAGGCCCTGCTGGCCACCTACGGTCGCGCCCGCACCGGCGACGACCCGCTGTTCCTCGGTTCGCTGAAGTCGAACGTCGGCCACACGCAGGGCGCCGCGGGCGTCGCCGGCGTGATCAAGATGGTCATGGCGATGCGCCACGGCGTCCTCCCGCGGACGCTGCACGTCGACGCCCCGACCTCGCACGTCGATTGGGCGTCCGGCGGCGTCCGGCTGCTCGACGAGGCCCGCCCGTGGCCCGAGACCGGCGAGCCGCGCCGCGCGGGGGTGTCCGCCTTCGGCATGAGCGGCACCAACGCGCACGCGATCCTCGAAGCCGCTCCGGAAGCCGAAGAGCCCGAAGCGGCCGCCGCCGGGCCGGTGCCGTGGGTCCTCTCCGCACGGACCGCCGACGCGCTGCGAGCCCAGGCCGCCGCGCTGGCGGCGCACGACAGCAAAGACACCGCCGGCATCGGGTTTTCCCTGGTCACGACCCGTACGACGTTCCCGCACCGCGCGGTCGTGGTCGGCGATCTGCCCGCCGGCCTGACCGCGCTGGCCGAGGGCACGCCCGCGGCGAACGTCGTCACCGGGGAAGCGGGTGCGCCGGGCAAGGTCGCGCTGGTCTTCCCCGGCCAAGGTTCGCAGTGGGCGGGGATGGCACTGGACCTCGCGGAGTCGTCGCCGGTGTTCGCGGCCCGGCTCGACGAGTGCGCGACGGCCATCGAGTCCTTTGTGGACTGGCGGCTCCGCGCGGCGCTGGCGGACGCGGAAGCGCTGACCCGGGTGGATGTCGTGCAGCCGGCGCTGTTCGCCGTGATGGTCTCCCTCGCCCAGCTGTGGCGTTCGTTCGGCGTGGTGCCGGACGCGGTCGTGGGTCACTCGCAGGGTGAGATCGCGGCCGCCGTGGTCGCGGGAGCGCTTTCTCTCGAGGACGGCGCACGCGTGGTCGCGTTGCGCAGCAAGGCGATCCTCGCGCTGGCCGGTGGTGGCGGCATGGTGTCCGTCGCCGCCTCCCTCGAAACCGTCGAGGAGCGGCTGATCGACGGAGTGTCGGTCGCGGCGGTGAACGGCCCGGCCGCGGTGGTGGTGTCCGGTGCGCCGGAGGCCCTGGACGAGTTCACGGCGACCTGCCGCACCGACGACATCCGCGTGAAGCGGGTGCCGGTGGACTACGCGTCGCACTCGGCGCAGGTCGAGCAGCTGCGTGACGAGCTGCGAGAGGTGCTGGCCCCGATCACCCCGCGCGATGGCGAGATCGCCTTCATCTCGACGGTGACCGGCGAGTGGAACGAAAGCGTCGACGCCGAGTACTGGTACACCAACCTGCGCAGCACCGTCCGTCTCGACACCGCGGTCGAGCGGTTGAAGGGCGAAGGCTTCGGGACGTTCATCGAGGCCTCGCCTCATCCGGTGCTGACGATGGCACTCGGCGAAGACGTCGTCGCGCTGGGCTCGCTCAGGCGTGACGACGGGGGACTGACCCGCTTCCACACCGCGCTCGCCGAAGCGCACGTCCACGGCGTCGACGTCGACTGGACCCCGGCCTTCGCCGGCGCACGCACCACCGACCTCCCCACCTACGCCTTCCAGCGCGAACGCTTTTGGCCCGACGTCGTCGCGGACCCGGGCGACGCGGGCGCGCTCGGCCTCAGTGCCACCGGGCACCCGCTGCTCGGCGCCGCCGTCGCGCTGGCCGCCGGGGACGGGCTCGTCCTCACCGGCCGCGTTTCCCCGCAGACCCAGCCGTGGCTCGCCGACCACGCCGTGCACGGCACGATCCTCCTGCCCGGCACGGCTTTCGTCGAACTCGCCGTCCAGGCCGGCGACCGCGCCGGCTGCGGCACGGTCGAGGAGCTCACCCTCGAAACCCCGCTCACCCTCGGCGCGCGCGACACCCGCGCGCTGCAGGTCTGGGTCGGCGCGGCCGACGAGACCGGCCGCCGCGCCGTCGAGGTGCACTCGCGCCGCGACGAGGACGACCCCTGGATCCGCCACGCCGCCGGCGTCCTCGCCCCCGGCACCCCCGAAGCCGGGTTCACCCTGGACTCCTGGCCGCCCGAGGGCGCGGCCAGGATCGACCTCGACGGGTTCTACGACGGCCTCCGCGCGGCGGCCGGCTACGAGTACGGACCCGTCTTCCAGGGCCTGCGCGCGGCCTGGCGCCGCGGCGACGAGATCTTCGCCGAGGTCGAACTCCCCGAGACGCCGGCCGCGGCCCGCTTCGGCCTTCACCCGGCCCTGCTGGACACCGCCCTGCACCCGCTCGCGCTCGTGTCCACAGGGGACGGACAAGCCCGGCTCCCGTTCGCCTGGACGCGGTTCGCCCTGCACTCCACCGGGGCCTCCGCGCTCCGCGTCCGGCTGACCCGCCGTGGCACCGACGAAATCACGGTCGAGGTCGCCGACCCGGCCGGCGCCCCGGTCGCGTCCGCCGAGTCCCTCGCGTTCCGGCCGTTGCCCGCCGGTGGTCTGGACCGGGCCGCCGACGACCTGTACGTCGTCGGCTGGACCGAGGTCCCGGAAGCCGGCGGCACCGGCGCCGTCTTCGAAACCCTGACCGGCGCGCCGGTCCACCAGGTGCTCGGCCTCGTCCAGGACTGGCTCGCCACCGAGCGCGCCGAGGTGCTCGTCTTCGTCACCAGCGGCGCGGTCGCGGTCCACGACGGCGAAGCGCCCGACCCGGACCTCGCCGCCGCGTGGGGCCTGGTGCGCTCGGCGCAGTCGGAGCACCCCGGCCGGTTCGCACTGCTGGACACCGACAACCCGGACCACCCGGTCGTCCCGCCCGAGCCGCAGGCGGCCGTCCGCGACGGCCGCGTGTTCGCGCCCCGGCTCGCCCGCGCCACCGCCACCGGCGAGACGCCGGACTGGGGCGACGGCGACGTGCTGGTGACCGGCGCTTCGGGCGTGCTCGGCGGGTTCGTCGCCCGGCACCTCGCCCGGGAGCACGGCGTCCGGCGGCTGGTGCTGCTCAGCCGCCGCGGCGCGCAGGCGCCCGGCGCGGCCGGACTTGCCGCGGACCTCGCCGCCGCGGGCACCGAGGCCGTCTTCGCCGCGTGTGACGCGGCGGATCGTGACCGGCTCGCCGAAGTGCTTGCCGCGCAACGGATTTCCGCCGTCGTGCACGCCGCCGGTGTCCTCGACGACGGCGTCGTCGAGGCCCTGACCCCCGAGCGGCTGGACGGGGTCCTGCGCCCCAAGGCCGTCGCCGCCCGCAACCTCGACGAGCTGACCGGCGACCTCACGGCGTTCGTGCTGTTCTCCGCCGCCGCGGGCACCACCGGCGGCAGCGGGCAGGGCAACTACGCCGCCGCCAACGCCTACCTCGACGCCCTCGCCCAGCGGCGCCGCGCGGCCGGGCAGCCCGCCGTGTCGCTGGCCTGGGGGCTGTGGGCCGAGGCCAGCGGCATGACCGGGCACCTCGACGACCGCGCGCGGGACCGGCTCGGCCGCTCCGGCGTCCGTCCACTCGAGACCGCGCACGGCCTCGAGCTGTTCGACCGGGCCGTCGTCGCGGGCCCGGCCGCGCTCGTCCCGATCGCGCTCGACGCCGCCGCGTTGCGCCGTCAAGCCGCCGATGGCACGGTTTCGCCGCTGTTCCGCGGGCTCTTCCCGCCGGTGCGGCGGACCGCCGCGGCCGGGGGCCACGCGCTGGACGAACTCACCGAAGAAGGCCTGGCCGAGCTGGTCCGCACGCAGGTGGCGGCCGTGCTCGGGCACGCGTCGGCGCAGGCGGTCGACCCGGGCCGCGCGTTCAAGGACCTCGGCTTCGACTCGCTGACCGCGGTCGACCTCCGCAACCGCCTCGCCGCGGCCACCGGCCTGCGGCTGCCCGCGACCCTCGTGTTCGACCACCCGACCCCGGCGGTGCTCGCCGCCCACCTGGCCGGGCGGACGAACCGGACCGCCGTCACGCGCACGACCGGGGCCGACGAGCCCATCGCGATCGTCGCGATGAGCTGCCGGTACCCGGGCGGGGTCGCCTCGCCGGACGACCTCTGGCAGCTCGTCGCCGAGGGCCGCGACGCCGTTTCGGTGTTCCCCGCGGACCGCGGCTGGCCGGTCGGCGACCTCTTCGACGACGACCCCGCGCACGGCGGCACCTCGTACGCCCGCGAAGGCGGGTTCCTCTACGACGCCGCCGACTTCGACGCGGAGTTCTTCGGCATGTCCCCGCGCGAGGCGACCGCCACCGACCCGCAGCAGCGGCTGCTGCTGGAGATCGCGTGGGAGGCGTTCGAGCGCGCCGGCATCGTGCCGGATTCGGTGCGCGGCAGCCGGACCGGCGTGTTCGCCGGCGTGATGTACCAGGACTACGCGACGCGGCTGTCGAACGTCCGAAGTGGACTGGAAGGCTACGAGGGCTACCTCGGCAACGGCAGCGCGGGCAGCGTCGCCTCGGGCCGGATCGCGTACGCGTTCGGCCTCGAAGGCCCGGCGATCACGGTGGACACGGCGTGCTCGTCGTCGCTGGTGGCCCTGCACCTGGCGTGCCAGTCGCTGCGGCAGGGCGAGTGCGATCTGGCGCTGGCGGGTGGTGTCGCCGTCCTGTCGACGCCCGCGCTGTTCGTCGAGTTCAGCCGTCAGCGCGGGCTCGCGGCGGACGGCCGCTGCAAGTCGTTCGCCGACGCCGCCGACGGCACGGGCTGGGGCGAAGGCGCGGGTCTGCTGCTGGTGGAACGGCTTTCCGACGCCCGCCGCAACGGCCACCCGGTGCTCGCGGTCGTCCGCGGTTCGGCGGTCAACCAGGACGGTGCGTCGAACGGCCTCACCGCGCCGAACGGCCCGGCCCAGCAGCGGGTCATCCGCCAGGCACTGGCGAACGCGGGCCTGACGACGTCCGAAGTGGACGCGGTCGAGGCGCACGGCACCGGCACGACCCTCGGCGACCCGATCGAGGCGCAGGCACTCCTGGAGACCTACGGCCAGGACCGCCCGGAGCCGCTGTGGCTGGGCTCGCTCAAGTCGAACATCGGCCACACCCAGGCGGCGGCCGGCGTCGGCGGCGTGATCAAGATGGTGATGGCGATGCGCCACGGCGTGCTGCCGCGGACGCTGCACGTCGACGCGCCGTCGTCCCATGTGGACTGGACGGCCGGGTCGGTGGAACTGCTCACGGAGCCCCGCGAGTGGACGGCCGACCGGCCGCGGCGGGCGGCGGTGTCGTCGTTCGGGGTGAGCGGCACGAACGCCCACGCGATCCTGGAGCACGTTCCCGAAGCCGTGGCCGAGTCCGTCGTGGACGGTCCGGTTCCCTGGGTCCTCTCCGGCCGGACGCCGGAGGCGCTGCGGGCGCAGGCTGCCGCACTGCTCGACCGGGCGGATCTTCCGGGGGCCTCGGTCGGCGCGGCGCTGGTGACGGCGCGGTCGCTGTTCCGGCACCGCGCAGTCGTGGTCGGCGATCTCGCCGGCGGTCTCGCCGCGCTCGCGGAGGGCGCTCCCGCGGCGAACGTGATCACCGGCGACGCGGGTGAGCCGGGCAAGGTGGCGCTGGTCTTCCCGGGGCAGGGTTCCCAGTGGGCCGGGATGGCGCTCGAACTGGCGGAGTCGTCGGCGGTGTTCGCGGCCCGGCTGGACGAGTGCGGTGCCGCCTTGGAATCCTTTGTGGACTGGCGGCTCCGTGACGTGCTGGCCGATGCGGAAGCACTGAGCCGGGTCGACGTGGTCCAGCCCGCGTTGTTCGCGGTGATGGTCTCGCTCGCGGAGCTGTGGCGTTCGTTCGGCGTCGTCCCGGACGCGGTCGTGGGTCATTCTCAGGGTGAGATCGCGGCCGCGGTGGTCTCCGGGGTGCTCTCGCTGGAAGACGGTGCTCGAGTCGTGGCTCTGCGGAGCAAGGCGATCCTGGCGCTGGCCGGCGGTGGCGGGATGGTGTCGGTCGGTGCCTCCGTCGAAACCGTGGAAGAACGGCTGATCGACGGGGTTTCCGTCGCGGCGGTGAACGGCCCGGCCGCGGTGGTGGTGTCCGGGACGCCGGAGGCCCTGGACGAGTTCATGGCCGCCTGCCGCGCGGACGGTATCCGGGTCAAGCGGGTGCCGGTGGACTACGCGTCGCACTCGCCGCAGGTCGAGCAGCTCCGCGACGAGCTGCGAGAGGTGCTGGCCCCGATCACCCCGCGTGAAGGCGAGATCGCCTTCATCTCGACGGTGACCGGCGAGTGGAACGAAGAAGTCGACGCTGAGTACTGGTACACCAACCTGCGCAGCACCGTCCGCCTGGATACCGCGATCGAGCGGTTGAAGAGCGAAGGCTTCGGGACGTTCATCGAGGCCTCGCCGCACCCGGTCCTGACCATGACGCTCGGCGAAGACGTCGTCGCGCTGGGAAGCCTCCGCCGTGACGACGGTGGCCTCACCCGCTTCCACACCGCGCTCGCCGAAGCGCACGTCAACGGCGTCCGCGTCGACTGGACGCCCGCGTTCCCCGACGTCGTTCCCGCCGAGCTGCCCACCTACGCCTTCCAGCGCGAGCGGTACTGGCTCGACGTCCCCGAAGCCGGGCCCGGCCACGCCGATCCCGCGGAGCAGCGGTTCTGGGAGGTCGTCGGCGACCAGGACGTCCCGGCCTTCGCGGGCGTCCTCGACCTCGCCGAAGACGCCCCGCTCGACGCCGTCCTGCCCGCGCTGGCGAAGTGGCGCAGCCGTCGCCACGACGAGTCCGCAACGGACTCCTGGCGCTACCGCATCGCCTGGCGTCCCGTCACGACGACGCCGGCCCGCCTCACCGGCCGCTGGCGAATCGTCGGAGACGCCGACGACGTCCGCGAGGTCCTCGCCGCCCACGGCGCCGAGATCGTCGAGGACGACGAGAACCTGACCGGCGTGGTGGCCGTCCGCCCCGACGCCGCGACCGCCCTCGAACTGACCCGCGTCGAGGCCCCGCTGTGGCTCCTCACCGAAGGAGCCGTGGCCGCCGGGCCGGACGACGGGCCCGACCCCGCGCAGGCGCAGGTCTGGGGCCTCGGCCGGATCGCCGGGCTCGAACACCCGGCCCGCTGGGGCGGCCTGGTCGACCTGCCACCGTCCCTCGACGAAACCACCGGGGCCCGACTGGTCGCGGTGCTGGCCGGGACCACCGGCGAAGACCAGGTGGCCTTGCGCGCGTCCGGCGTCTTCGCCCGGCGGCTCGTCCACGCCGAGAGTGGCGAGCCCGCGCGGCGCTGGCGACCCGAGGGCACGGTGCTCGTCACCGACGCCGACGGCCACGCGGCCGTCCGGCTCGCTCGCTGGCTGATCGACCGGGGCGCCACGCGGATCGTGCTCGCCGCGGCCGCGCTGCCCGGCGTGGAAACCTTGCGAGACGCCGAAGTGATCGAGGCGTACTGCGACGTCGCCGACCGCGAGCAGCTGGCCGCGGTGCTCGAAGCCCACGGCCCGGTCCGGTCGGTGTTCCACACCGCCGCCGTCACCGACCTGGCGCCGCTCGACGAAACCGGACCGGACCTGCTGGAACGCGCGTGCCGCGTGAAAGCAGGCGCGGCCGATCACCTCGACGCGCTGCTGCCCGACGGCCTCGACGCGTTCGTGCTGTTCTCGTCCATCGCCGCGGTCGTCGGCAGCGGCGCCCACGGTGCCTACGCGGCGGCCAACGCCCACCTCGACGCGCTCGCCGAGCGGCGCCGGGCACGCGGGGCGACGGCGACGTCGATTGCCTGGGGCGTCTGGGATGCCGACGAAGGCGTCGACCGCGACCGCCTGGTCGCCGAGGGCGTCCCGCCGCTCGACCCCGAGCTGGCGCTGACCGCGCTCGGCCGGGCCCTCGACCACGACGACACGACCGTGGTCGTCGCCGACGTCGACTGGGCGCGGTTCGCCCCGGCCTTCGCCGCCGCCCGGTCGCGCCCGCTGCTCGCCGAAATCCCCGAAGCCGCCGAGGAAACCCCGGTCCAGACCTCCGGGTTCGCCGCGCAGCTCGCCGGGTTGAGCGCGGCCGAAGCCCACCGCGTGCTGACCGACCTGGTCCGCGCGCAGGCCGCGGCCGTGCTCGGGCACCCGTCCCCGGCCGGGGTCGACGTCGAACGCGCTTTCTCGGAACTGGGCTTCGACTCGCTGACGGCGGTCGAACTGCGCACCCGGCTCGCCACCGCGACCGGCCTGCGGCTGCCCGCGACCCTCGTGTTCGACCACCCGACGGTCACCGTCCTCGCCGGGTACCTCGGCGAGCTCCTCGGCACCGGCGATAAGTCCACTCAGGACACCACGGCCGGGATCGCCGCCGACGAGCCGATCGCCATCGTCGGCATCGGCTGCCGGTTCCCCGGCGGCGTCCGCTCGCCCGAAGACCTCTGGCGGCTGGTCGCGGCGGGCGGCGACGGCATCACGCCGTTCCCGGACGACCGCGGCTGGGACCTCGAGGAGATCTACGACCCCGAACCCGGCACCGGCGGCAAGAGCTACGCCCGCGAGGGCGGGTTCCTCGCCGACACCACACGGTTCGACCCCGGCTTCTTCGGCATCTCACCGCGCGAAGCCCTCGCGATGGACCCGCAGCAGCGGCTGCTGCTGCAGACGTCGTGGGAGGCGTTCGAACGCGCCGGGCTCGACCCGCTTTCCGTGCGGGGCGACCGGATCGGCGTGTTCGCCGGCACGAACGGCCAGGACTACCCGGCGCTGCTGGAGCGCTCGACCGAGCAGCTGGAAGGGCACGCCGGCGTCGGCAATGCCGCCAGCGTCGTGTCCGGGCGGCTGTCCTATGTGTTCGGTCTGGAAGGCCCCTCGCTGACGGTGGACACGGCGTGTTCGTCGTCGCTGGTGGCGCTGCACCTCGCGGTGCAGGCGCTGCGGCGCGGCGAGTGCACGATGGCACTGGCCGGCGGCGCGACGGTGATGGCCACGCCGGGCATGTTCGTCGACTTCAGCCTGCAGCGCGGCCTCGCCGCGGACGGCCGGAGCAAGGCGTTCGCCGAGGCCGCCGACGGAGCCGGGTTCTCCGAGGGCGCGGGCATGCTGCTGGTGCAGCGCCTGTCGGACGCCCTGCGCGACGGCCGCCGGGTGCTGGCCGTGGTGCGCGGTTCGGCGGTGAACTCCGACGGCGCGTCGAACGGCCTGACCGCGCCGAACGGTCCCTCGCAGCAGCGGGTGATCCGCGCGGCCCTCGCGGACGCGGGACTGACCCCGTCCGAAGTGGACGCCGTGGAAGCGCACGGGACCGGGACGACCCTCGGCGACCCGATCGAAGCCCAGGCCCTGCTCGCGACTTACGGCCAGGAGCGCGACGAACCGCTGTGGCTGGGTTCGGTCAAGTCGAACCTCGGGCACACGCAGGCCGCCGCCGGTGTCGCCGGGATCATCAAGGTGGTCATGGCGATGCGCAACGGCGTCCTGCCGAAGACGCTGCACGTCGACGCGCCTTCGTCCCATGTGGACTGGTCGGCCGGTGCGGTCGAGCTGCTGACGGAGTCCCGCGAGTGGACTTCCGAGCGGCCCCGGCGGGCGGGCGTCTCGTCGTTCGGCATCTCCGGCACCAACGCGCACACGATCCTCGAACAGGCACCGGACGTCGTCGCCGAGGAGCGCGAGCCGGTCGCCGGCCCGGTGCCGTGGGTGCTGGCCGGCCGGACCGAGGCCGCGCTGCGCGATCAGGCCGCCGCCCTCGGCACCCTCGACGCGGATCCGGTGGACATCGGGTTCTCCCTGGCGACCGCTCGCTCGCGGTTCCCGTACCGCGCGGTGGTGCTCGGCGCCGACGCGCTGACCGCCGTCGCCGAGGGAACACCCGCGGCGAACGCGGTCACCGGGCTCGCCGGAACCCCCGGCAAGGTGGCGTTGGTCTTCCCGGGCCAGGGTTCGCAGTGGGCCGGGATGGCGCTGGACCTCGCGGAGTCGTCGCCCGTGTTCGCGGCCCGGCTGAACGAATGCGCGGCCGCCATCGGCTCCTTTGTGGACTGGCACCTGCGGGACGTCCTCGCCGACGCGGAGGCGCTGACCCGGGTCGACGTGGTCCAGCCCGCGCTGTTCGCGGTGATGGTCTCCCTCGCCGAGCTGTGGCGCTCGTTCGGCGTGGTCCCGGACGCGGTCGTCGGCCACTCGCAGGGTGAGATCGCCGCCGCCGTCGTCTCCGGTGCGCTGTCCCTCGAGGACGGTGCTCGGGTGGTGACGTTGCGCAGCAAGGCGATCCTCGCGCTCGCCGGACAGGGCGGGATGGTCTCGGTGGCCGCTTCCCGCGAAGCCGTCGAGGAGCGGCTGACCGACGGAATCGCCATCGCGGCGGTGAACGGTCCGGCCGCGGTGGTGGTCTCCGGCGAGCCCGAAGCCCTCGACGAGCTGATCGCGTCCTGCGAGGCCGAGGGCATCCGCGCCAAGCGGGTCCCGGTGGACTACGCCTCGCATTCGGCGCAGGTCGAGCAGCTCCGCGACGAGCTGCTCGACGTCCTGGCTCCGATCAGGCCCCGCGAAGGCGAGATCGCCTTCATCTCGACGGTGACCGGCGAGTGGAACGAAAGCGTCGACGCCGAATACTGGTACACCAACCTCCGCGGCACCGTTCGCCTCGACATCGCGGTCGAGCGGCTCAAGAGCGAGGGCTTCGGGACGTTCGTGGAGGCGTCCCCGCACCCCGTCCTGACGATGGCGCTCGGGGACGACGTCCTCGCGCTGGGTTCGCTGAGGAGAGACGACGGGGGACTGACCCGCTTCTACACCGCCCTCGCTGAAGCGCACGTCAACGGCGTGCGCGTGGACTGGACCCCGGCGTTCCCCGGCGCCCGGCTCACCGACCTGCCCACCTACCCCTTCCAGCAGGAGCGGTACTGGCCACAGTGGACGGCCATGACCGCGGGCGACGCCGGCGGGCTCGGCCTCACCGACGCCGGGCACCCGCTGCTCGGGGCCGCCGTGACCGTCGCGGGCACCGGCGCCACCCTGCTCACCGGCCGGCTTTCGCTGAGCACCCACCCGTGGCTCGCCGACCACGCGGTCGGCGACACCGTGCTGCTGCCGGGCACCGCGTTCGTCGAGCTCGCGGTGCGGGCCGGCGACCAGGTCGGCTGCGCCACCGTCGAAGAGCTGACCCTGCAGGCGCCGCTGGTCCTGCCCCGCCGCGGCGGCGTCGCCGTCCAGGCCCGGGTCGAAGCCGCCGACGAGCACGGCCGCCGCACGGTGACCGTCCACTCGCGACCGAACGACGACGTCGACTGGACCCAGCACGCCGAAGGCATCCTGGCCGTCGGCGCGGAGCCGGGCACGACCCTGACGGCGTGGCCGCCCGCGGGCGCGGAACCGTTGCCGGTCGAGGGCCACTACGACACCCTCGCCGGGCACGGCTACCGCTACGGCCCGGCGTTCCAGGGCCTGCGCGCGGCCTGGCGGCACGGCGACGACCTCTACGCCGAGGTCGTCCTGCCCGACGACCAGCGCGCCGACGCGGCCCGGTACGGCCTGCACCCGGCCCTGCTCGACGCGGCCCTGCACCCGATTGGCCTGACCAGCGCCCAAGCCGGGGCCCGGCTGCCGTTCGCGTGGACCGGCGTCCGGCTCTACGCGACCGGCGCGACCACCCTGCGCGTCCGGCTCGGGGCGCTCGGCGCGGACGGCGTCTCGGTCGCCGTCGCCGACGAGAGC
Source organism: Amycolatopsis sp. NPDC049159 (assembly GCF_040648295.1). Taxonomy (NCBI): domain Bacteria; kingdom Bacillati; phylum Actinomycetota; class Actinomycetes; order Pseudonocardiales; family Pseudonocardiaceae; genus Amycolatopsis; species Amycolatopsis sp. NPDC049159. Next base: position 64,865 of record NZ_JBEZDL010000035.1, on the reverse strand, counting down.
GGTGCTCCGGTCGCCGAGGCGGAATCGCTGGTCATGCGGCCGATCTCGGCCGGGCAGCTGGCCGCCGCCGCGGACAACGGCACCGACTCGCTCTTCACGCTGACCTGGCAGCACGTGGACACCGAGCCCGCCGCTCCGGCCGTGCCGCTCGGCGAACCCGGTCCGGTGGCGTACAAGGAGTTCCGCGGCGACGTGACGGCGGAGGCTTTGCAGACCCTGCAGGACTTCCTGGCCGGCGAGCACGACGGAAAGCTGGTGCTGGTCACCGGATCGGCCGTGGGCGAGGCACCCGCCGACCCCGAAGCGGCCGCCGTCTGGGGCCTGGTCCGCTCCGCGCAGTCGGAGCACCCGGGCCGGTTCGTGCTCCTGGACGTCGACACCCCCGAGAACCTCGCCACCTGGGCCGGCGTGGCCGCCGCGTCCGGCGAACCCCAGCTCGCGTTGCGCGGCGGCGAATTCCACGTCCCGCGGCTGGCGCGGGCGACCCCGCCGCGGGAGGAGCACACCTGGGACCCGGAGGGGACCGTGCTCGTCACCGGCGCGAGCGGCGTCCTCGGCGGCCTGCTCGCCCGGCACCTGGTGACCGTCCACGGCGTCCGCCACCTGCTGCTGCTCAGCCGCAGCGCACCGGCCGCCGCCGAAGAACTGTCCGGCGCGTCGGTGACGGTCCTCGCGTGCGACGTCGCCGACCGCGCCGCCCTCGAAAGCGCGCTGGCGGCCATCCCCGCCGAGCACCCGCTGACCGCGGTGGTGCACGCCGCCGGCGCACTCGACGACGGCGTCCTCGAAGCGCTGACGCCGGAGCGGCTCGAGACCGTGCTCCGGCCCAAGGCCCTGGCCGCGCGGCACCTGCACGAGCTGACCGCGCACCTGGACCTCGACGCGTTCGTGCTGTTCTCCTCCTTCGCCACGACGATGGGCGGCGCGGGCCAGGCCGGCTACTCCGCGGCCAACGCCTACCTCGACGCCCTCGCCCAGCACCGCCGGGGCCGGGGGCTGCCCGCGACCTCGCTCGCGTGGGGGCTGTGGGAGACCCGCAGCGGCCTGACCGCGCACCTCGGCGACGACGACGTGTCGCGGCTGGGCCGGTCCGGCGTCCGCGCGCTGCCGACCGCCCGCGCGCTGCGGCTGTTCGACCTCGCGGTGAGCACGGGCGAGCCGCTGCTGATGCCGGTCGCGCTGGACCTCGCCGCCTGGCGGGCCCGGGCCGAGGTCCCGGCGCTGCTGCGCGGGCTGGTCCGGACGTCTTCGCGGCGGGCCGTGCGCGACGGGGTCCCGGCCGGGCCCGGCCTGTCCGAGCGGCTCGCGGGCCTGCCGGAAGCCGAGCAGCTCCGCGTGGTCGACGACGTGGTGCGGGCCCAGGTCGCGGCGGTGCTCGGCTACGCGTCGGGCAACGCCGTCGAGGCCGGGCGCGGCTTCCTCGACCTCGGTTTCGACTCGCTGACCGCGCTGGAGCTGCGCAACCGGCTCAACGCGGTGACCGGGCTGCGGCTGCCCGCCACGCTGATCTTCGACTACCCGAACCCGGACGCGCTCACCAAGCACCTCTGCGCCGAACTGCCCGCGGGCGGGGCGAAAGCGGCGTTGCCCGTCCACGCGGAACTGGACCGGCTGGCCGCGGTGCTAGCCGCGACCGAACCCGGCGCGGGCGAGCGCGACCTGATCACCGAGCGCCTGCGCGGGCTGCTGGCCCGCTGGACCGCGACCGACGACAGCCGGGACGAACCCGGCACGGAACTGGCCGACGCCACCGCCGAGGAGATCTTCGACCTCCTCGACGACGAACTGGGGATGTCCTGAATGTCGAACGAACAGAAGCTCCTGGACTACCTCAAGCGGGCCACGGCCGATCTGCGCGAGGCGCGGCGGCGCCTGAAGGAGAACGAGGACCGCGCGCAGGAGCCGGTCGCCATCGTCGGCATGAGCTGCCGGTTCCCCGGCGGCGTCCGCACCCCCGAACAGCTGTGGGACCTGCTCGCCGCGGGTGAGGACGCGGTCGGGGCGTTCCCCGCCGACCGCGGCTGGGACCTCGAGGCGCTCTACGACGAGGACCCGGGCAGCGCGGGCACCAGCTACACCCGGGAAGGCGCTTTCCTGGCCGACGCGGCCGACTTCGACGCCGGGTTCTTCGGTATTTCGCCGCGCGAAGCCCTCGCGATGGACCCGCAGCAGCGGCTGCTGCTGGAGGTGTCGTGGGAGGTGCTGGAGCGGGCGGGCATCGACCCGACGTCCGTGCGCGGCGAGAAGGTCGGCGTCTACGCGGGGGTGATGTACCAGGACTACGCGGCCCGGCTGCTGCTCGCGCCCGAGGTGTTCGCGGAGTTCGAGGCGCACCTGGGCAACGGCAGCGCGGGCAGCGTCGCCTCCGGCCGGATCGCCTACACCCTCGGCCTGGAAGGGCCCGCGGTCACCATCGACACGGCGTGCTCGTCGTCGCTCGTCGCCCTGCACCTGGCCTGCCAGGCGGTCCGGCTCGGCGACTGCTCCCTGGCACTGGCCGGCGGCGTCACGGTGATGGCCACGCCGGGCACGTTCACCGCGTTCAGCCGCCAGCGCGGGCTCGCCGCGAACGGCCGCTGCAAGCCCTTCGCCGACGCCGCCGACGGCACCGGCTGGGGCGAAGGCGCCGGCATGCTGCTCGTCGAGCGGCTGTCCGACGCGCGCCGCAACGGGCACCCGGTGCTCGCCGTCGTCCGCGGCTCCGCGGTCAACCAGGACGGCGCCAGCAGCGGCCTGACCGCGCCGAACGGGCCGTCGCAGCAGCGGGTCATCCGGGCCGCGCTCGACCGCGCCCAGCTGTCCGCCGAGCAGGTCGACGCCGTCGAAGCGCACGGCACCGGCACCACGCTGGGCGACCCGATCGAGGCGCAGGCACTGCTGGCCACCTACGGCCGCGCCCGCGCCGCCGACCGGCCGTTGCTGCTCGGCTCGGTCAAGTCCAACCTCGGGCACACCCAGGCCGCCGCCGGTGTCGCCGGGATCATCAAGTCCGTCCAGGCCATGCGGCAGGGCCTGCTGCCGAAGTCGCTGCACATCGACGCGCCGTCGTCCCAAGTGGACTGGAGCGCCGGCGAGGTCCGGCTGCTCACCGAGGCGACGCCGTGGCCGGAGACCGGGCAGCCGCGCCGGATCGGCGTTTCGTCGTTCGGCGTCAGCGGGACCAACGCGCACGTGATCCTGGAGCAGTCGCCGGAGGAACCCTCGCACCCGGAGCGGGTCCCGTCGGGGCCGGTGCCGTGGGTGCTGTCGGCGGGTTCGCCGGAAGCGTTGCGGGCCCAGGCATCCGCGTTGCTGGAGCACGACGGCGACCCGGCCGACGTCGGGTATTCGCTGGTGAAGTCGCGGGCGCTGCTGAGCCACCGCGCGGTCGTCACCGCGGAGGGCGGGCTCGCCGCGCTCGCCGCCGGTGAGCCGAGTCCCGCCGTGGTGACCGGGGAAGCGACCGCCCGCGGCAAGGTGGCGCTCGTGTTCCCGGGGCAGGGTTCGCAGTGGGCCGGGATGGCGCTGGAACTGGCCGCGTCGGCGCCGGTGTTCGCGGCCCGGCTCGACGAGTGCGCGGTGGCTCTGGAGTCCTTTGTGGACTGGTCGCTGCGCGAAGTGCTCGACGACGCGGACGCGCTGGGCCGGGTCGACGTGGTCCAGCCCGCCCTGTGGGCCGTGATGGTGTCGCTGGCGGCGCTGTGGCGATCGTACGGCGTCGTCCCGGACGCGGTGGTGGGGCACTCGCAGGGTGAGATCGCCGCCGCCGTCGTCTCCGGTGCGCTGTCCCTTGAGGATGGTGCTCGCGTGGTCGCGCTGCGCAGCAAGGCGATCCTCGCGCTGGCCGGCCGGGGCGGGATGGTCTCGGTCGCGGCTCCCCTCGGCGAGGTCGAGGCGCGGTTGACCGAGGGGCTGTCGATCGCGGCGGTGAACGGCCCGGCCGCCGTGGTGGTCTCGGGCGAACCGGGTGCCCTCGATGCGCTGATCGTGTCCTGCGAGGCCGACGGTGTCCGCGCGAAGCGGGTGCCGGTGGACTACGCGTCGCACTCGGTGCAGGTCGAGCAGCTGCACGACGAACTCCACGAGGTCCTGGCCCCGATCACTCCTCGTGCGGGCGAGATCGCCTTCATCTCGACGGTGACGGGGGAGTGGAACGAAAGCGTCGACGCCGGGTACTGGTACCGGAACCTGCGCGGCACCGTGCGGCTGGACTCGGCCGTCGAGCGGCTGAAGAGCGAGGGGTTCACCTCGTTCATCGAGGCGTCGCCGCACCCGGTGCTGACCATGGCGCTGGGCGAAGACGTCGTCGCGCTGGGCAGTCTGCGCCGCGACGACGGCGGGCTCACCCGGTTCCACACCGCGCTGGCCGAAGCGCACGTCAACGGCGTCGCCGTCGACTGGACCCCCGCGTTCCCCGAAGCCCGGGTCGTCGATCTCCCGACGTATGCCTTCCAGCGCAAGCGGTACTGGCTCGACGCGCCGGTCAAGCCCGCCGCCGGTGACCCCGCCGACGCCCGATTCTGGACCGCCGTCGAGGGTGAGGACGTCGGTGCGCTGGCCGAGCTGCTCGGCGTCGGCTCCGAGACGTCGTTCGCCGAGCTGCTGCCCGCCCTCGCCCGCTGGCGCCGGCTCCGCCAGGAGAAGTCCACTGTGGACTCCTGGCGCTACCGCGTCGAGTGGAAGCCGCTCGCCGAGCCGGCCGCCGCGACGCTGTCCGGCCGCTGGCTCGTCGTCGTCACGCCCGGCACCGACGCCGCCGACGTGACGAGTGCCCTCGCGGCCGCCGGTGCCGAGCCCGAAGTGGTCGAATCGGCCGGCGACCTCGCCGACGTCGCCGGCGTGGTGTCCCTGCTGCCCGACGCACCCAGCACCCTTCTGCTGGTGCAGGCGCTGGCCGGGAGCACCGCGCCGCTGTGGCTGCTGACGCGCAACGCCGTCGCGGCGCTGCCCGGCGACGACGCACCCGCCGCGGGCCCCGCGCAGGTCTGGGCGCTGGGCCGGGTCGCCGGCCTCGAACACCCCGAACGCTGGGGCGGGCTCGTCGACCTGCCCGCCACCCTCGACCGGCGGGCCGCCCGCCGGCTGAGCGCCGTCCTCGCCGGGCTCGACCACGAGGACCAGGTCGCCGTGCGTGCGTCCGGCGTCTTCGCGCGCCGGCTCGCGCACGTCCCGAGCGGCGAACCGGCCCGGAAGTGGCGTCCCGAAGGCACCGTGCTCGTCACCGGCGGGACCGGTGCGCTCGGCGGGCACGTCGCCCGCTGGCTGGCCGGTGCCGGCGCGGAGCACCTCGTGCTGGTCAGCCGCCGCGGCGCGGACGCTCCTGGCGCCGAAGCGCTCGAAGCGGACCTGACCGCTCTCGGCGCCGAAGTCACCTTCGCGGCCTGCGACCTCGCCGACCGCGACGCCGTGGCCGCCCTGGTCGACGGGCTCGAAGTGCGTGCCGTCGTGCACACCGCGGGCCTGCCGCAGGCGGGCACCATCGCCGACACCGGCGTCGAAGACTTCGCCGAGGTGCTCGCGGCCAAGGCCGCCGGGGCCGATCACCTCGACGAGCTGCTCGGCGACGACCTCGACGCGTTCGTCCTCTTCTCCTCCAACGCGGGCGTCTGGGGGAGCGCGGGCCAGGGCGCCTACGCCGCCGCGAACGCCCACCTCGACGCGCTCGCCGCCCGCCGCCGCGCGGCCGGCCGGACCGCCACCGCGGTGGCCTGGGGTTCCTGGGCCGGCGACGGCATGGCGGGCAGCGCCGAGGCGAAGGAGCACCTGCGCCGCCGCGGCCTGCGGGAGATGAACCCGAAGCTCGCGATCGCCGCGCTGCAGCACGCCCTCGACGCCGACGACACCTTCGTCGCCGTCGCCGACATGGACTGGCCGCGGTTCGCCGACGGGTTCACCGCCGCCCGCCGCCGTCCGCTCATCGAAGACCTCCCGGAAGTCCGTGACCACCTCGCCGCCGAGGCGGTCGTCACCGAGGTCGGGTCCGGACTCGCCGAAGCGGTGCGGGGGCTCGGCCCGCGCGAGGCCGCCCACCACGTCCTGGACCTCGTGCGCGCCCAGGCCGCCGCCGTGCTCGGGCACGACTCGGGTGCCGCCGTCGCCGCCGACCGCGCCTTCCGCGAACTCGGCTTCGACTCCCTGACCGCAGTGGAACTCCGCAACCGGCTGACGACGGTGACCGGTGTCCGCCTCCCGGCCACCGTCGTTTTCGACCACCCGCACCCGCGCGCGCTGGCCGAGCACCTCCTCGGCGAGGTGTCCGGGACCGGGACCGCCGCCGCGGGCCCGGCCACGGCCGCCGCGTCGGACGAGCCGATCGCGATCGTGGCCATGGGCTGCCGCTACCCGGGGGACGTGCAGTCGCCGGAGGACCTGTGGCGCCTGATCGCCGAGGGCGCGGACGGCGTCGGCCCGTTCCCGGCCGACCGTGGCTGGGACCTGGCCGCGCTGTACGACCCGGACCCGGCGAACCTCGGCACCAGCTACACCCGCGAGGGTGGGTTCATGACCACGGCGGCCGCGTTCGACGCCGGGTTCTTCGGCATCTCGCCGCGCGAGGCGCTCGCCATGGACCCGCAGCAGCGCGTCCTGCTCGAGACGTCGTGGGAGGTGTTCGAGCGGGCGGGCATCGACCCGGATTCGCTGCGCGGCAGCGGGACCGGCGTGTTCGTCGGCGCGACGTCGTCCGGCTACGGCGTCGGCGCGCGCGACGAGTCCGGCGGCTCCGAGGGCTACCTGCTGACCGGCAGCGCCCCGGCCGTCGTGTCGGGCCGCCTGTCCTACACGTTCGGCCTGGAGGGGCCGGCGGTCACCGTCGACACGGCGTGCTCGTCGTCGCTGGTGGCCCTGCACCTGGCGTGCCAGGCGCTGCGGCAGGGCGAGTGCTCGATGGCGCTCGCGGGCGGGGTCACGGTGATGGCGCACCCGGCGGCGTTCGTCGAGTTCAGCCGTCAGCGCGGGCTCGCCGAAGACGGCCGCTGCAAGTCCTTCGCGGACGCGGCCGACGGCACCGGCTGGGGCGAAGGCGTCGGCCTGGTCCTGCTGGAGCGGCTGTCCGACGCGCGCCGCAACGGGCACACGGTCCTCGCGGTGGTGCGCGGGTCGGCGGTGAACCAGGACGGTGCGTCCAACGGCTTGAGCGCCCCGAACGGTCCCTCGCAGCAGCGGGTGATCCGGGCGGCACTGGCGAACGCCGGACTGTCCACTTCGGACGTCGACGCGGTCGAGGCGCACGGCACGGGCACCCGGCTCGGCGACCCGATCGAGGCACAGGCCCTGCTGGCGACGTACGGCCGCGACCGGGACCGGCCGCTGTGGCTGGGATCCCTGAAGTCCAACATCGGGCACACGCAGTCGGCGTCCGGCGTGGCGGGCGTGATCAAGATGGTCCTCGCCATGCGGCACGGCGTCCTGCCGCGGACGCTGCACGTCGACACGCCGTCGTCCCAAGTGGACTGGACGGCGGGGTCGGTCGAGCTGCTCACCGAGGAGCGGCCGTGGGAATCCGACGGCCCGCGCCGGGCCGCGGTCTCGGCGTTCGGGGTGAGCGGGACGAACGCGCACGTGGTCCTCGAGCAGGCCGACGCCGTGGTGGTCCCGCCCGCCGGGCCCGACGCGACGCCGCCGCTCGTGCCGCTGTCGGCCCGGAGCGGCACCGCGTTGCGGGCGCAGGCCGCCCGGCTCCGGGGCACGGACCTGGTGCCGCAGGATCTCGCGTACTCCCTGGCTTTCACGCGTGCCACGCACGACCATCGCGCGGTGCTCGTCGCGTCCGGTGACGAGATCGACCGCGCGCTGGGCGTCCTCGCCGAGGGTGGCACCGACGCCGCCGTGGTCACCGGCACGGCCGACCGCGACGGCTTGCTGGCGGTGCTGTTCACCGGCCAAGGCGCCCAGCGCGTCGGCATGGGCCAGGAGCTTCACGCGCGCTTCCCGGTCTACGCCGAAGCTTTCGACGCCGTGCTCGCCCACTTCGATCCGGCCCTGCGCGAGGCCCTTACCGACCCCGGGCTGCTGAACCGCACGGAGTTCACGCAGCCCGCCTTGTTCGCCGTCGAAGTCGCGCTCTACCGCCTGGTCGAGTCCTTCGGTGTCCGCCCGGACTTCGTGGCCGGCCATTCGATCGGCGAGATCTCGGCCGCGCACGTCGCCGGTGTGCTGTCCCTGGACGACGCGTGCCGCCTGGTCGCTGCGCGGTCCTCGCTCATGCAAGCCCTCCCGGCGGGCGGCGCGATGGTGTCGATCGCCGCCGCGGAGTCCGAGATCGTCCTGACCGACGGGGTGTCGATCGCCGCGGTGAACGGCCCGGATTCGGTCGTCATCTCGGGCGACGAGGCCGCGGTGCTGGCGATCGCCGCGCAGTTCCCGAAGACCAAGCGGCTCACGGTGAGTCACGCGTTCCACTCGCCGCTCATGGATCCGATGCTGGAGGAGTTCCGCGCGGTCGCCGAGACGCTCACCTACCACCCGGCGGCGATTCCGGTGATCTCGAATGTGAGCGGTGCTCTCGCCGAGCCGTTCACCGCGGAGTACTGGGTGCGGCACGTGCGGGAAGCGGTCCGGTTCGCCGACGGCGTCTCGACGTTGGAGGCCGCCGGCGTCGGGGTGTTCCTGGAGCTGGGCCCCGACGGCGTGCTCAGCGCGATGGTCCCGGGCACGGCCGTGGCGGCGATGCGCCGCGACCGCGACGAAGAACGCACCCTGTTCACGGCGCTGGCCCGGCTGCACGTCAGCGGCGTCGACCTGGACTGGGAGAGCCTCTACGCAGGCTCCGCGGGCCGGGCCGTCGCGCTGCCGACGTACCCCTTCGAGCACCAGCGGTACTGGCTCGAGCCCGCCCGGCCGCAGGCCGTCGCCGACACCGCCGACGCCGGGTTCTGGGCCGTCGTCGAGAACGGCGACCTGGCCCGCGACCTGGCCGTGGACGAAGACCTCGCCGTCGCGATCCAGCCCGCGCTCCAAGCCTGGCGCATCCGGCACCGCGAGGCGAGCACCCTCGAATCGTGGCGCTACCGCGTCGCCTGGCGGCCGCACCCGATCGCGGCCGACCGGCTGTCCGGCACCTGGGTCCTCGTCGGCACCGCACCCGCCGGGATCGCCGAGGGCCTGGCCGAGCGGGGCGCGGACGTCGTCACCGCGCCCGTCGATCGGCTGCACGAAGTGGACGGCATCGCCGGCGCCCTCGCCTTCCCGGCGAACCTCGGCGAAGCACTCACCGTGCTGCAGGCCGACCTGCCCGGCCCGCTCTGGTGCGTCACCACCGAAGCCGTGCGCACCGCCCGCTCCGACGCCGCACCCGACCCCGCGCTCGCACAGGTCTGGGGCCTCGGCCGGGTCGCCGCGCTGGAACTCACGGGCCGCGACGTCGGCCTCCTCGACCTCCCGGCCACCCTCGACGACCGCGGCCACGACCGTCTCGCGGGCCTGCTCGCCGCGGGCACCGCCGAGGACCAGGTGGCGCTTCGGGCATCCGGCGCCTTCGTGCCCCGGCTCGTCCGCGCCCCGGCCGGCACCGAACCCGGTGGCTGGACGCCGTCGGGCACCACCCTGATCACCGGCGGCACCGGGGCGCTGGGCAGCGCCCTCGCGCGGAAGCTCGCCGCGCAGGGCGCCCGGCACCTCCTGCTGCTCAGCCGCCGCGGACCGGACGCACCCGGTGCGGCCGAACTCGCGACGCACCTGCGTGACCTCGGCGCGGACGCCGAGATCGTCGCGTGCGACGTCGCCGACCGCGCGGCCCTGGCCGCAGTCCTGGATGGACGGTCGGTGAGCGCGGTCTTCCACGCCGCCGGCTACGGCCGGTTCACGCCGATCGCCGAATCGTCCACTGAAGACTTCGCCGACGTCGTCAGCGCGAAGGTCGACGGCGCCGTCCACCTCGACGAGCTGCTCGGCGACGACCTCGAAGCCTTCGTGCTGTTCTCCTCGATCGCCGGCGTCTGGGGCAGTGGCCACCAGGGCGCTTACGCGGCCGCGAACGCGCACCTCGACGCCCTCGCCGAACGCCGCCGCGCCGCCGGGCTCGCCGGGACGTCGATCGCCTGGGGCCCGTGGGCGGGCGCCGGCATGGGCGCGTCCGAGGAGGGCGAAGAACTGCTCCGCCGCCGCGGGCTCCTCCCGCTGGACCCGGAGCTGGGCCTGCGCGCGCTCCTGCAGGCCGTCGAGCTGGACGAGACGACCGTCGTCGTCGCCGACGTCGACTGGGCCCGCTTCGCGCCTTCGTACGCGGCCGCCCGGCAGCGGCCGCTCATGGCCGAGCTGCCCGAGTTCGCCGTGACCGAAGGCGAAACCGCTCGCGGCACGGCCGAGCTGACCACCCGGCTGGCCGCGCTGCCCGCGCCCGAACGGCGTCGCGTGCTCCTCGACGTCGTGCGCGCCCGCGCCGCGGCGGTCCTCGGGCACGACGGCGCCGAGGCGATCGACCCGGTCCGGCCGTTCAAGGACCTGGGCTTCGACTCGCTCACCGCGGTCGAGCTGCGCAACGGCCTGGCCGCCGACACCGGCCTCGCCCTGCCCTCGACGCTGGTGTTCGACCACCCGACCCCGGCCGACCTGACCGACCGCCTGCTCGGCGAGATCTTCGGCGCCGGCGCCCCGGAACCGGGCGCGCCCGCGACCGTGGCCGAGGTCGCCGACGACCCGATCGCGATCGTCGCGATGAGCTGCCGCTACCCGGGCGGGGTCCGCTCGCCCGAGGACCTGTGGCGGCTGGTCGGCGAAGGCGGCGACGGCATATCCGGGTTCCCCGACGACCGCGGCTGGGACCTCGGCGCGCTCTACGACCCGGACCCCGGCAAGAGCGGCCGCAGCTACGCCCGCGACGGCGGCTTCCTCCAGGGCGTCGGCCAGTTCGACGCCGCGTTCTTCGGGATCTCGCCGCGCGAGGCGCTCGCCATGGACCCGCAGCAGCGGCTGCTGCTCGAGACGGCGTGGGAGCTGTTCGAGCGCGCGGGCATCGACCCGCATTCGTTGCGCGGCAGCAAGACCGGCGTGTTCGCCGGCACCAACGGCCAGGACTACGTCACCATGCTCGGCTCGGCCGCCGGCGTCGAAGGCCACCTGCTGACCGGCAACACCACGAGCGTCATCGCCGGGCGCGTCTCCTACACCTTCGGCCTGGAGGGGCCGTCGGTCGCGGTCGACACGGCCTGTTCGTCGTCGCTGGTCGCGCTGCACCTGGCCTGCCAGTCGCTGCGCCAGGGCGAGTCCACGATGGCCGTCGCCGGCGGCGTCACGGTCATGTCGACCCCGGGCGCGTTCGTCGAGTTCAGCCGCCAGCGCGGGCTGGCCCCGGACGGCCGGTGCAAGCCGTTCGCCGAGGCCGCCGACGGCACCGGCTGGGCCGAAGGCGCGGGTTTGCTGCTCTTGGAACGGCTTTCCGACGCCCGGCGCAACGGCCACGAAGTCCTCGCGCTCGTGCGCGGTTCGGCGGTCAACTCCGACGGTGCGTCGAACGGCCTGACCGCGCCGAACGGGCCGTCGCAGCAACGCGTGATCCGCGCGGCGCTGGCGAACGCGGGCCTGAAGCCGTCCGATGTGGACGTCGTCGAGGCGCACGGCACCGGCACCACGCTGGGTGACCCGATCGAGGCGCAGGCGGTCCTCGCGACCTACGGCCAGGACCGGCAAACACCGCTGTGGCTGGGCTCGATCAAGTCGAACATCGGGCACACGCAGGCCGCCGCCGGTGCGGCGGGCATCATCAAGATGGTCATGGCGATGCGGCACGAGCTGCTGCCGAAGTCGTTGCACGTCGACACGCCGTCGTCCCACGTGGACTGGTCGGCGGGTGCGGTCGAGCTGCTCACCGAAGCCCGCGAGTGGACCGCCGGCCGGCCGCGCCGGGCCGGGATCTCGTCGTTCGGCATCTCCGGGACCAACGCGCACACCATCATCGAGGAAGCCGAGCCCGTTCTCGCCGACCGGACCGAGGTGCCCGATCGGCTGGTGCCGTGGCCGGTCTCCGGCCGTTCGGTGGCCGCGCTCCGGGCACAGGCGAACCGGCTGTCCGAAGTGGATGGAACACCCGCCGACATCGGGTTCTCCCTGGCCACCGGCCGCGCCGCGCTGGACCACCGGGCCGTCGTGCTCGGCACCACGGCCGCGGACTTCCGGGCGGGACTGACCGCGCTGGCCGAGGGCACGCCCGCGCCCGAGGTGATCTCGGGCGAGGCGGCCACCGGGCCGCTGGCGGTGCTGTTCACCGGGCAAGGCGCGCAGCGCGCCGGCATGGGCCGCGAGCTGTACGCGCGGTTCAGCGTCTACGCCAACGCGTTCGACGAGGCCTGCGCGCACCTCGACCCGCACCTGGAGCACTCGATCCGGGACCTCGTCTTCGCCGAGCCGGGCACCGAAAAGGCCGCGCTGCTCGACCGGACCGCCTACACCCAGACCGCGTTGTTCGCCGTGGAACTGGCGCTGCACCGGCTGGCCGAAAGCTGGGGCGTGCACGCGGACTACCTCGCCGGCCACTCGATCGGCGAGCTGGTCGCGGCGCACGTCGCCGGGGTCCTGTCGCTGGCCGGCGCCGCCGAACTGGTCGCCGCCCGCGGCCGCCTGATGGACGCACTGCCGGACGGCGGCGCGATGGTTTCCCTGCGAGCGGGCGAAGAAGCCGTGGCCGCGGAGGTCGCCAAGACCGGCGGCCGGGCGGACATCGCCGCGGTCAACGGACCCGGCTCGGTCGTCGTCTCCGGCGACGAAGACGTCGTCCTGGAACTGGCCGCCGGGTTCGCCGCCGCGGGCGTGCGGACCAAGCGGCTCAAGGTGAGCCACGCGTTCCACTCCCCGCGGATGGACGCGATGCTCGACGACTTCGCCGCGGTCGCGAACCGGCTGACCTACCACCCGGCCGAACGGACCGTGGTGTCCACGGTGACCGGCGAGCTCGCCGGTCCCGAACTGTCCACTCCGGACTACTGGGTGCGCCAGGTGCGGGCGTCGGTGCGCTTCGCCGACGCCGTCGCCACCCTGGCCGGCCAGGGCGTCCGGACGTTCCTCGAAGCGGGCCCGGACGCCGTGCTCAGCGCCATGGCCGCGGACTGCCTCGGCGAGGACGTCGTGGCCGTGCCGCTGCTGCGCCGCGACCGGCCGGAGGAACGCACGTTCGCCACCGCGCTCGCCGGGCTCTGGGTCCGCGGGGTCCCGGCCGACCTCTCGGCCGCGTTCACCGGCGCCCGCCGCGTCCCGCTGCCGACGTACGCCTTCCAGCACCGGCGCTTCTGGCCCGAGGTCTCGGCCGCGGCGGCCGGGGACGTCGGCGCGGCCGGGCTCACCGACGCGGCCCACCCGCTGCTGGCCGCGACCCTGCCGCTGGCCGGCGGCGACGGCGTCGTCCTCACCGGGCGGCTGTCCCTCGCGACGCAGCCGTGGCTGGCCGATCACGCCGTGCTCGGCACGGTCCTGTTGCCCGGCACGGCTTTCGTCGAACTCGCGGTGCGCGCCGGTGACCAGGCCGGCTGCCCGGCGCTCGAAGAGCTGACCCTCGCCGCCCCGCTCGTGCTGCGCGAACAGGACGCCGTCGCGATCCAGGTCGCGGTCGGCGGGCCGGACGCCGACGGCCGCCGTGAGCTGACGATCCACTCGCGACCGGAGGGCCGGGACGAGTGGACCGCGCACGCGGCAGGCGTGCTCGCCCCGGCGGCCGCGGCGGAACCCGCCGCGCTCGCCGAGTGGCCGCCCGCCGGTGCGGAACCCGTTGACGTGACCGGCTTCTACGACACCCTCGCCGCGTCCGGCTTCGGCTACGGCCCGGCGTTCCGCGGCCTGCGCGCGGCCTGGCGCGCCGGTGCGGAGATCTACGCCGAGGTCGCGCTGCCGGAGCAGCAGCAGGCGGGCGCGTTCGGCCTGCACCCGGCGCTGCTCGACGCCGCCCTGCACGCGTTGGGCTTGCGGGACGGCGAAACCGGGCCACGGCTGCCGTTCGCCTGGACCGGCGTCACCCTGCACGCCACCGGCGCCGCCGCGCTGCGGGTCCGGCTGCGCCCGGGTGCCGGGGACGCGGTCGCCGTCGACGTCGCCGACGCCACCGGGGCACCGGTCGCGTCGGTGGCCGCGCTGGTGCTGCGCCCGGTTTCGGCCGAGCAGCTGCGCGGCCCGGACGGCGGCGACTCGTTGTTCAGCGTCGAGTGGACGCCGATCCCGGTGCCCGAGCCGACCGCCGGCCGGTACGCGGTCATCGGCCCGGACCCGCTCGGCCTGGTCGCCGGGCTCGGTTCCGCCGGCACCGTGGAGTCCTATGTGGACCTCGCGGACCTCGGCCGCAGCACGGCGGAGACCGGCGAGGAGCCGCAGTTCGTGTTCTCCGCGATCCGGCACTCGCCCCAGCCGAAGGACCGGGCCGGCTTCGCGCTGGACCTGGTCCGCGCCTGGCTGGCCGACGAGCGGTTCAGCACCGCCCGGCTGGTGCTGGTCACCCGCGGCGCGGTCGGCGCGGTCGACGGCGACCGCGTGCCCGACCTCACCGCCGCACCCGTGTGGGGCCTGCTGCGGTCGGCGCAGTTCGAGAACCCCGGCCGGCTCGTGCTGGTCGACCTCGACGACGAAGACCCGCGCTCGGCGGCCCTGCTGGGCGCGGTCGCCTCGGGCGAACCGCAGCTCGCGCTGCGGGACGGCCGCGCACTGGCCGCACGGCTGGTGCGCGCGGGCTCCGGTGACCTGCTGCGCGTGCCCGCCGAGGGCAACTGGCGGCTCGACACCACCGGCCCGGGCACGCTCGAAAACCTCGCGCTGATCCCGAATCCGCTGCCGGAGACGCTCGAAGCGGGTCACGTCCGGGTCGCCATCCGCGCGGCCGGGATGAACTTCCGGGACGTCCTCATCGGCCTCGGCATGTACCCGGGCGAGCCGATCATGGGCATCGAAGGCGCCGGCGTCGTGCTGGAGTGCGGCGAAGGCGTCACCGGCCTCAAGCCCGGCGACAAGGTGATGGGCTTCTTCCCCGGCTCGTTCGGCCCGCGCTCGGTCGCGGACCAGCGGATGCTGGCGAAGATGCCCGAAGGCTGGTCGTTCAGCGAAGCGGCTTCGGTGCCCATCGTGTTCCTCACCGCCTACTACGGCTTGGTCGACCTGGCCGGGCTGCGCGCGGGGGAGTCCGTGCTGATCCACGCCGGTGCCGGTGGCGTCGGCATGGCCGCCATCCAGCTGGCCCGCCACCTCGGCGCCGAGGTCTACGCGACCGCGAGCCCCGGCAAGTGGGACGTCCTGCGCGCGTCCGGGCTCGACGACGCGCACCTGGCGTCGTCGCGCACGACCGGGTTCGCCGAGCTGTTCCGCGAGGCCGGTGGCAGCCGGGGTGTCGACGTCGTGCTCAACGCGCTGACCCGGGAGTTCGTCGACGCGTCCTTCGCGCTGATGCCGCGCGGCGGGCGGTTCCTGGAGATGGGCAAGGCCGACGTCCGCGACGCGGGCGAGGTCGCCGCGGCCCACCCGGGCGTGGCCTACCAGGCGTTCGACCTCGTCGAAGCCGGGCCGGACCGGATCCGCGAGCTGTTCACCGAGGTCATCGCGCTGTTCGAAGCGGGCGCGCTGACCCCGCTGCCGGTGCGGACCTGGGACGTGCGGCGCGCGCCCGAGGCGTTCCGGTTCGTCAGCCAGGCCAAGCACGTCGGCAAGGTCGTGCTCACCATGCCGTCGTGCTTCGGCCCCGGCACGGTGCTGATCACCGGCGGCACCGGCGCGCTGGGCGGCCTGCTCGCCCGGCGGCTGGTCACCGGGCACGGCGTCCGCGACCTGGTCCTGCTGAGCCGGCGCGGGCCGGACGCGCCGGGCGCCACCGAACTGGCCGCCGACCTGCGGGAACTCGGCGCGAACGTGCGGATCGTCGCCGGGGACGCCGCCGACCGCCGGGAGCTGGCCGCGGTGCTCGCCGCGATCCCGGCGGAGCGGCCGCTCACCGGCGTGGTGCACGCGGCCGGCGTGCTCGACGACGGCGTCGTCGCGTCGCTGACCCCCGAGCGGCTGAACGCGGTGCTGCGGCCCAAGGTGGACGCCGCGCTGAACCTGCACGAGTTCACCCGGGACCTCGGCCTGTCGGCGTTCGTGCTGTTCTCCTCGGCCGCGGCCACGCTGGGCAGCCCGGGTCAGGGCAACTACGCCGCGGCCAACGCGTTCCTCGACGCGCTCGCGCAGTACCGCTCGGCGCGCGGCCTGCCCGCCGGCTCGCTGGCGTGGGGTCCCTGGGCCACCGACGGGATGCTCGGCGGGCTCGGCGACGCCGACCGCGCGAAGCTGGAGCGGTCCGCGTTCGTCCCGTTCACCGCCGAAAGCGGCCTCGACCTGTTCGACGTCGCCGCCGCGCGGCCCGAGCCGGTGCTGCTGCCGCTGCAGCTCGACACGGCCGCGCTGGGGGCACAAGCGGGCTTGCCGCCGCTGTTCGCCTCGCTCGTGCGGGCCCCGGCTCGCCGGACCGCCGAAGCGGCCGCCGACGGTGAGCCGTCCGGCCCGCCGTTCGCGCAGCGCCTGGGTGCGGTGCCCGCGGCCGAGCGCGGCGAGTTCCTGCTCGACCTCGTGCGCGGGCACGTCGCCACGGTGCTGGGCCACGGCTCGGCCGCCGACGTCGAAGGCGGCCGCGGGTTCCTGGACCTCGGCTTCGACTCGCTGACCGCGGTGGAGCTGCGCAACCGCCTCACCGCCGAGACCGGGCTGCGGCTGCCGGCCACGCTGATCTTCGACCACCCGTCGCCCGCCGACCTGGCGGCGCACCTGCTGGCCGGGCTCGCGCCCGGGGAAGCGGACGCGGACGCGGCGGTCCTGGCCGAGCTGGACCGGCTCGAGCGCGTGCTCGAAGGCGCCGGCGACAGCAGGCGGATCACCGCGCGCCTGGAGACGCTGCTGGCCCGGCGGCGCGGCGCGCAGGCGGACGAGGAGTCCGGCGACGGGCTCGACGCCGCCACCGACGACGAAATCTTCGACCTGATCGACAACGAGCTCGGGCTGTCCTGAATGGACGCCACGCACCGACGGGATGGGGCCTGATGGACAACGACGCGAAGCTCCGGGAATACCTGAAGAAGGTGACCGCGGACCTCCGGCGCGCCCGCAAGCGCATCCAGGAGGTGGAGGACGCCGGGTTCGAGCCGATCGCGATCGTCGGGATGGCCTGCCGGTTCCCGGGCGGCGTCCGCTCGCCGGAAGACCTGTGGCAGCTGGTGGACGGCGGGCGCGACGCGATGTCCGGGTTCCCCGCCGACCGCGGCTGGCCGGACGCGCACGACGCCGGCTTCGCGGCCGAAGGCGGCTTCGTGCACGACGCGGGCCTGTTCGACGCCGGGTTCTTCGGCATCTCGCCGCGCGAAGCGCTCGCGATGGACCCGCAGCAGCGACTGTTGCTGGAGACGTCGTGGGAGGCGCTGGAACGCGCCGGGATCGTGCCGGAGTCGTTGCGCGGCAGCCGGTCCGCGGTGTTCGTCGGCGCCGCGCACCAGGGGTACGCCACCGGGGCGGGCGAGGACGCCGAAGCGGTCGCGGGGCACCTGATGACCGGCACCGCGACCAGCGTCCTGTCCGGCCGGATCTCCTACACCCTCGGCCTCGAAGGCCCGTCCGTCACCGTCGACACGGCGTGCTCGTCGTCGCTGGTGGCGCTGCACCTGGCCGTGCAGTCGCTGCGGCGCGGGGAATCCGACTTCGCGCTCGCCGGTGGTGCGGCGGTGATGGTCAACCCCGGCATGTTCACCGAGATGCAGCGCCAGGGCGGCCTGTCCGGCAACGGGCGGTGCAAGGCGTTCGCCGAGGGCGCCGACGGCACCGGCTGGGGCGAGGGCGTCGGCATGCTGCTCGTGGAGCGGCTGTCCGACGCGCGCCGGCACGGGCACCCGGTGCTTGCCGTCGTCCGCGGTTCGGCGGTGAACCAGGACGGCGCGAGCAGCGGCCTGTCCGCGCCGAACGGGCCGTCCCAGCAGCGCGTGATCCGGGACGCGCTCGCCGACGCCCGCTTGTCCACTGTGGACGTGGACCTGGTGGAAGCGCACGGCACCGGCACGGCGCTGGGCGACCCGATCGAAGCCCAGGCGTTGCTGGCCACCTACGGCCAGGACCGCCCGGAGCCGCTCTGGCTCGGCTCGGTGAAGTCGAACATCGGCCACACCCAGGCCGCGGCCGGCGTCAGCGGCATCATCAAGCTCGTCATGGCGCTGCGGAACCACCGGATGCCGCCGACCCTGCACGCCGGGACGCCGTCGACGAAGATCGACTGGACCGAGGGCGCGGTCGAGCTGCTGCAGGAAGGCCGCGAGTGGACCGCGGACCGGCCGCGCCGGGGTGCGGTGTCGTCGTTCGGGATCTCCGGCACCAACGCGCACATCATCTTGGAGGAGCCCGCCGAGGAGCCTGCGGCAGCGGAGCCCGTCGACGGCGTCCTGCCGTGGGTGCTGTCGGCCAAGTCGGCGGAGGCGTTGCGCGAGCAGGCGTCCCGGCTGGCCACTGTGGACGCGGACCCGGCTGGAGTCGCGCTTTCCCTGGCGACGACCCGGTCCGCGTTCGCGCACCGTGCGGTCGTGGTCGGCGAGGACCGGGAGCGCCTGCTCGCGGGCGTGCGGGCGCTGGCTGACGGCGTCCCGGCGCCGAACGTCGTCACGGGTGCCGCCGGGAGCGCCGGCAAGGTCGCCATGGTCTTCCCGGGCCAGGGTGCCCAGTGGGCCGGGATGGCGACGGAGCTGCTGGCCACGTCCGAGGTCTTCGCCGCTCGCTTCACCGAGTGCGCGCGTGCCCTCGAACCGCACACCGGCTTCTCGCTGCTGGACGGCGAAATCGACCTGGACCGCGTCGACGTCGTGCAGCCCGCGCTGTTCGCGATGATGGTGTCCCTCGCCGCGTTGTGGGCCGCCCACGGGGTGCGCCCGGACGCCGTGATCGGCCACTCGCAGGGGGAGATCGCCGCCGCCGTCGTGTCCGGTGCGCTGTCCCTCGAGGACGGTGCGCGCGTGGTCGCACTCCGCAGCAAGGCGATCCTCGCGCTGGCGGGTGCGGGCGGGATGGTGTCCGTGGCCACCTCGCGCGAGCGGACCGAGGCGCTCGCCCGGCCCTGGGGTGAGCGCATCTCGATCGCCGCGGTGAACGGCCCCGCCGCGACCGTCGTCTCCGGTGAACCGGAAGCCCTCGAAGAGTTCATGGCCGCGTGCGAAGACGTGCGCACCCGCCGGATCCCGGTGGACTACGCGTCCCACTCCGTCCAGGTGGAACAGCTGCACGGCGAACTCCTGGACGTCTTGGCTCCGATCACGCCGCGGCCCGGGGAGACGGCGTTCTTCTCCACGGTGACCGGCGAGTGGATCGACGGCACCGCGCTCGACGCCGAGTACTGGTACACGAACCTGCGCGGCACCGTCCGGCTGGACATCGCGGTCGAGCAGCTCAAGCGGGAGGGGTTCGGGACGTTCGTGGAGGCGTCGCCGCACCCGGTGCTGACCATGGCGATCGGGGACGACGTCGTCGCGCTCGGTTCCCTGCGTCGCGGCGAAGGCGGCCTGGCCCGCTTCGCGCTTTCGGTCGCCGAAGCGCACGTACGCGGCGTCAAGGTCGACTGGACGTCGTACTTCGCCGGCGCGGCGCGCGTCGACCTGCCCACCTACGCCTTCCAGCACCGCCACTACTGGTTGAAGCCTGGCACGCCCGTGGTAGCGACCACGGAGGACTCCGGGTTCTGGGAGGTCGTCGACAGCCACGACCTCCAGGCCCTCGCCGAGACGCTGGGCGTCGACACCGAAATCCCGTTGAGCGAGCTGCTGCCCGCGCTGAGCGAGTGGCGCCGGACGGCACACGACAAGTCCACGGTGGACTCTTGGCGCTACGACGTCCGCTGGCGCCCGGCTCCGGAACCCGCGGGCACGCTCTCGGGCCGCTGGCTCGCCGTGGTCGCGCCCGGTCAGGACTCGTCCATTTTGGACGCACTCGGCGTCGAGATCGTGCCGGTCGAGGTGACCGGCGACCGCGAGAGCCTGGCCGCCCGCCTGCGCGACGCCGAACCGGACCCGGCGGGCGTGGTTTCGCTGCTGGGCTTCGACGAACGTCCGCACCCGGACTTCCCCGAGCTGCCGTCCGGCGTCGCGGGCACGCTGCTGCTCGCCCAGGCCCTCGGCGACGCGGAGATCAGCGCGCCGCTGTGGCTGCTGACGTCCGGCGCCGTCGCGACCGAGACGCCGTCGCCCGCGCAGGCCCAGATCTGGGGCCTCGGCCGGGTGATCGGCCTCGAACACCCGGGCCGCTGGGGCGGTCTCGTCGACCTGCCCGCCGACCTCGACGAGCGTGCCGCGGGACGGCTCGCCGCGATCCTGGCCGCCGGCGGCGACGAAGACCAGTTCGCCGTCCGCGACTCCGGGGTCCTCGTCCGCCGCCTGGTCCGCGCGCCCGCGTCGAAGAGCGGTCCGTGGTCGTTCCGCGGAACCGTCCTCGTCACCGGTGGCACCGGCGCGCTCGGCCCGCGGATCGCCCGCTGGCTGGAGCGCACCGGCGCCGAACACGTCGTCCTGGCCAGCCGCCGCGGCGACCAGGCGCCCGGCGCGGCCGAGCTGACCGCCGCGCTGGACATCCCGGTCACCTTCGCAGTTTGCGACGTCGCCGATCGCGCCGATGTCCAGGCGCTCGCCGACCGCTACGACATCAGCGCGGTGATCCACGCCGCCGCGCTCATCGAGCTGGCCTCGATCGACGCCACCGACGTCGCCGAGTTCGCCGCCGTCGCCAAGGCCAAGGTGCTCGGTGCCGAAAACCTCGACGCCGTCTTCGACCGCGACCTCGACGCGTTCGTCCTGTTCTCCTCGATCGCCGGCGTGTGGGGCAGCGGCGACCACGCGGCCTACGCCGCGGCCAACGCCCACCTCGACGCCCTCGCCCGGCGCCGACGGACCCGCGGCCTCCGCGCGACCTCGCTGGCCTGGGGCGTCTGGAACGCCGTCAACCCCTGGGACGCCGCCAAGGAGAACCAGGACTTCGACGCGAGCCGCCTGCTCCGCCAGGGCCTGCCGTTCCTCGACCCCGACCTCGCGTTCGCCGGGCTGCGCCAGGTCCTGGCCGACGACGAGACGTTCCTCGCGCTCGCCGACGTCGACTGGACGCGGTTCGCCCCGGTCTTCACCGCGCTGCGGCCCCGCCCCCTGCTGGACGAGCTGCCCGAGGTCCGCAACGCGCTGACCGTGGAAGCGGCCCCGGTCCCCACGGGCGGCCTGCGCGAGCGCTTGACCGGGCAGTCCGCCGCCGACCGCACCCGGACCGTGCTCGAGCTGGTCCGCGCCACCGCGGCGGCGGTCCTCGGCCACGACGGCCCGGACGCCGTCGCACCCGGCGTCGCCCTGCGGGAACTCGGCTTCGACTCGCTCACCGCGGTCGAGCTGCGCAACCGTCTCGCCGCCGAGACCGGCCAGAGCCTGCCCGCCACCCTCGCCTTCGACCACCCGACCGCCGAGCGGATCACGGCGTTCCTGCTCGACGGCCTCTTCGGCGCCACGACCGCGGTCACCGAGACCGTCGTCGCGGTCGCCGACGACCAGCCGATCGCGATCGTCGCGATGAGCTGCCGCTACCCCGGCGGCATCACCAGCCCCGAGGACCTCTGGGAGCTGATCACCGCGGGCGGCGACGCCATCACCGGGTTCCCGGCCAACCGCGGCTGGGACACCGGCGCGCTGTTCGACCCCGACCCCGACCACGAGGGCACCAGCTACACCCGCCACGGCGGCTTCCTGCACGACGCGGGCGACTTCGACCCGGGCTTCTTCGGCATCTCGCCGCGCGAAGCGCTCACCATGGACCCGCAGCAGCGGCTCCTGCTGGAGACGACGTGGGAGGCGATGGAACGCGCCGGCGTCGACCCGGAGAGCCTGCGGGGGAGCGCGACCGGCGTGTTCGTCGGCACCAACTACGCCGACTACGGCATCGGGCTCGCCCAGCCGGACAGCTCGGCCGGGCACCTGCTCACCGGCGGCGCGGCCAGCGTCGTCTCGGGCCGGATCTCCTACACCTTCGGGCTCACCGGGCCGGCGGTCACCGTCGACACCGCGTGCTCGTCTTCGCTGGTCGCGCTGCACCTGGCCTGCCAGTCGCTGCGCAACGGCGAGTGCACGATGGCCCTGGCCGGCGGGGTGGCGCTGATGTCGACCCCGGCGTCGTTCGTCGCCTTCAGCCGTCAGCGCGCGCTCGCGTCCGACGGCCGCTGCAAGGCCTTCTCCGACGACGCCGACGGCATGGGCATGGCCGAGGGCGTCGGCGTCGTGCTGGTCGAGCGGCTCGCCGACGCCCAGCGCAACGGCCACGAGGTCCTCGCCGTGATCCGCGGCTCGGCGGTCAACCAGGACGGCGCCTCCAACGGCCTCACCGCCCCCAACGGCCCCGCCCAGCAGCAGGTCATCCGCCAGGCCGTGGCCAACGCCCGGCTGACCTTCGACGACGTCGACGCCGTCGAGGCCCACGGCACCGGCACCACCCTCGGCGACCCCATCGAGGCCCAGGCCCTCCTGGCCACCTACGGCCGCGACCGCGAGCACCCCCTGTGGCTCGGCTCGGTCAAGTCGAACATCGGCCACAGCCAGGCCGCGTCCGGCGTCGCCGGCATCATCAAGATGGTCCTGTCCCTGCGCCACGGCGTGCTGCCGGCCACGCTGCACGCCGGCACGCCGTCGTCCCATGTGGACTGGACGACCGGCAACGTCCGGCTGCTGGCCGAAAGCCGGCCCTGGCCCGAAACCGGCCGGCCGCGCCGGGCCGCCGTTTCGTCGTTCGGGATGAGCGGCACCAACGCCCACGCGGTCCTCGAAGCCGCACCGGAGCCGGTCGCGGCGGAGCTGTCCGGGCCCGCCGCGACCGGCCCGGTGCCCTGGGTCCTGTCCGCGAAGACCCCCGATTCCCTGGCTTCGCAGGCCCGTCGCCTGCAGGCCCGCGTAGGGGCCGCACAGGGGGTCCGGGCCGCAGATGTGGGGTACTCCCTCGCGAATTCCCGGTCTACGTTCGAACAACGGGCGGTGCTCGTGGCCGCCGGTGAGCACAGCGGCCACGACGCCCTGGGCGCGCTCGCCCACGGCCGGGCCGTTCCCGGCCTGGTGCGGGGCAGCGCCCGCCACGGGGGCAAGGTCGCCTTCGTCTTTCCCGGGCAGGGCTCGCAGTGGGTGGGGATGGCTTTGGACCTGATGGACACGTCGCCGGCGTTCGCGGCCCGCATGCGGGACTGCGAACGCGCGCTGGCGCCGTTCGTCGACTGGTCGCTGCCGGCCGTCCTCGGTGACGACGCCATGCTCCAGCGGGTCGACGTCGTCCAGCCCGCGCTCTTCGCCGTGATGGTGTCGCTGGCCGAAGCCTGGCGCGCCCACGGCGTCCAGCCCGACGCCGTCATCGGCCACTCCCAGGGCGAGATCGCCGCGGCCGCGGTCGCCGGTGCGCTCTCCCTGGAGGACGCCGCCCGCGTGGTCGCGTTGCGCAGCAAGGCGATCCTGGCGCTGGCCGGGCGCGGGGGCATGGTGTCCGTGGCCGCATCCCGCGAGTCCGTCGAAGCCCGCCTGACCGAGCAGCTTTCGGTCGCGGCGGTGAACGGCCCGGCCGCGGTGGTGGTCTCCGGCGCTCCGGACGCACTGGACGAGCTGATTAGGTCCTGCGAAGCCGACGGCGTGCGCGCCAAGCGGATCCCGGTCGACTACGCCTCCCACTCGGCCCAGGTCGAAGAGATCGAAGCCGAGCTGCGCGAGCTGCTCGCGCCGGTTTCGCCGCGCTCGTCCGACATCGCCTTCTACTCCACGGTGACCGCCGAACCCCTCGACACGGCCGGGCTCGACGGCGGCTACTGGTACACCAACCTGCGCAACCCGGTGCTGTTCGACGCGACCACCCGGCTGCTGGCCGAGGACGGCTACGGCACCTTCATCGAATGCAGCTCGCACCCGGTGCTCACGATGAGCGTCCAGGACACTGTGGACGAAGCCGTCGTGACGGGTACGCTGCGCCGCGGTGAAGGCGGCCTGGACCGGCTGTACACGTCGTTCGCGGAAGCTTGGGTGCACGGCGTCGACGTCGACTGGACGCCGGCGTTCGGCGAAGGGGCCCGGCTGGTCCCGCTGCCGACGTACGCCTTCGACCACCAGCGGTACTGGCTCGACCCGGCCCCGGCGGCCCCGGCCGACGACGGGCTCTGGACGGCGCTCGAGGAAACCGACGACCTCGCCGGCGTCCTCGGTGTCGACAGCGCGGCTTTGGACGCCGTGCTGCCCGCGCTGTCCCGCTGGCGCACCCGCCGCACCGAAGAATCCACTGTGGACTCCTGGTGCCTGAAGGTGGGCTGGACACCGGTCGCCGAACCGGTTCTGCCGCTGCTTTCCGGGCGCTGGCTGGCACTCGTGCCCGCCGGTCGCGGTTCCTTCGCGGACTCGGTGCTCGACGCGCTCGCCGTCCGCGGCGCCGAGGTCGTCACCACCACGGCGGAGGACCTGCCGCCGGGGGAGTACGCCGGTGTGGTTTCCCTGCTGGGACTCGACGAAACGCCGGTGCCCGGTCACCCGCTGATCGCTTCCGGGGTCGCGGCGACGGCCGCGTTGGCCCCGGCGCTGGCCGAAGCCGGGATCGATGCTCCACTGTGGATCCTCACCCGCGGTGCGGTCGCGACCGGCGCGGGCGACGCCCCGGCGTCGAGCGTGCCCGCGCAGCTGTGGGGCCTCGGCCGCGTGATCGGCCTGGAGTACCCGGGACTGTGGGGCGGTCTGCTCGACCTGCCCGCGACGCTGGACGACCGTGCCGCCGACCGGCTGGCCGGCGTGCTGGCCGAGCCGGGCGGCGAAGACCAGCTCGCGATCCGCGCCCAGGGCGTCCTCGCCCGCCGGCTGCGCCCGGCGCGTCCGGCACCCGCGGGGGAGCCGTGGCGGCCGCGCGGCACCGTGCTCGTCACCGGCGGCACCGGTTCGCTGGGCGCGCACGTCGCCCGCTGGCTGGGCCGCGCCGGCGCCGAGCACCTCGTGCTCACCAGCCGTCGTGGCGAAGCCGCCCCGGGGGCCACCGCGCTGGCGGACGAACTGCGGGAACTCGGCTGCGCGGTGACCATCGCCGCCTGCGACGTCGCCGAGCGCAAGGCCGTCGAGGAGCTGCTGGCCGGGCTGGCGCACGCGCCCACCGCCGTCGTGCACGCCGCCGGGCTGCCGCAGTCGAGCACGCTGGCCGAGACCGGGCTGCACGAGTTCGAAGACGTCCTCGCGGCGAAGGTCGCGGGCGCCGCGCACCTCGACGAGCTGCTGGGCGACGACCTCG
Organism: Amycolatopsis sp. NPDC049159; assembly: GCF_040648295.1. Lineage (NCBI taxonomy): Bacteria > Bacillati > Actinomycetota > Actinomycetes > Pseudonocardiales > Pseudonocardiaceae > Amycolatopsis > Amycolatopsis sp. NPDC049159. The sequence goes on along the minus strand of NZ_JBEZDL010000035.1, from coordinate 39,677 downwards.
AAGCGTTCGTGCTGTTCTCCTCCAACTCCGGCGTCTGGGGCAGCGCGGGCCAGGGTGCCTACGCCGCCGCGAACGCCTACCTCGACGCGCTCGCCGAACAGCGTCGCGCCCGCGGCGTCAAGGCGACTTCGGTGGCTTGGGGCCTGTGGGCCGGCGGCGGGATGGCGCAGGACGAAGGCGAGCAGCAGCTGCGGCGCCGCGGCCTGCGGCCGATGGCACCCGGGCGCGCGGTGGCGGCCATGCAGGGCGCCCTCGACCGCGACGAGACGTTCCTCGCCGTGGCCGACGTCGACTGGGAGCGGTTCGTGCCGGCCTTCACGGCGTCGCGGCGCCGCCCGCTGATCGAGGACCTGCCCGCGGTCCGGCAGGTGCTGGACCGGCTGGAAGCCGAGCAGACCCGCTACGACGAAGGTGCCGCGGCCGGCTGGCGCGAGCGGCTGGCCGGGCTGACGGCGGCCGAGCGCGACCGGGCCGTGCTCGACCTGGTCCGCACCGAAGCCGCGGTCGTCCTCGGTCACCGCGGCGCCGACGCGATCGGCAGCACCCGGCCGTTCCGCGACCTCGGCTTCGACTCGGTGACCGCGGTCGAGGTCCGCAACCGGCTGCGGGAGGTCACCGGCCTGCGGCTGGCGGCCACCGCCGTCTTCGACCACCCGACACCGGTGGCGCTGGCCCGGTTCCTGGCCGCCGAGATCACTCCGGGCACCGCGCCCGGCGAGTCGGCGTTCGGGGCGCTGGACCAGCTGGAGGCGTCGCTGGGGGACCTCGAAACCGACGAGAACCTCCGGCTGCGCGTCGAAATGCGGCTGAAGTCCCTGCTGAACCGGTGGAGCGCGGAACCCGCGCCGCAGAAGGCACAGCTGGCCGACGCGTCGGCCGACGAGGTCTTCGCCTTCATCGACAAGATTTCCCCGCCGCCGGCGCAGTGACGCCCTGACTGGACGAACGGATGAGGTTGGCGATGTCAGAGCAGGACAAGCTCCTCGAGTACCTCAAGCGCGTGACGGCCGACCTGCACCAGACCAGGCAGCGGCTGCAGGCGGCGGAGGCGGCCGAGCAGGAGCCGATCGCCATCATCTCCCTGGCCTGCCGGTACCCGGGCGGGGTCGCCTCGCCCGAGGACCTGTGGGACCTCGTCGCGACCGGAACCGACGCGATGTCGGGCTTCCCGGAGGACCGCGGCTGGGACGTCGAGCGCATGTACGGCGAGGAAGGCACCCGCGCGGTCGAGGGCGGCTTCGTCCCCGACGCGGCCCGGTTCGACCCCGGCCTGTTCGGCATCTCCCCGCGTGAGGCGCTGGCCATGGACCCCCAGCAGCGCCTCCTGCTGGAGACGTCCTGGGAACTCCTGGAGCGCGGCCGCCTCGACCCGTTTTCGCTGCGGGGCAGCCGAACCGGCGTGTTCATCGGCGCCAACGCGTCCGGGTACAGCAGCACGCTGCAGTCGGCCGCGGGCTCGGAGGGCTACCTGCTGACCGGCGAGGCGCCGAGCGTCATGTCGGGCCGGCTGTCCTACACCTTCGGGCTGGAAGGCCCGTCGGTCACCGTGGACACTGCGTGTTCGTCGTCGCTGGTCGCGCTGCACTGGGCGTGCCAGGCGCTGCGGCAGGACGAATGCGGCCTCGCGCTCGCCGGTGGTGTCACGGTGATGGTGAGCCCGCTGGCGTTCGCGGAGTTCAGCCGCCAGCGCGGTCTCGCGTCGGACGGCCGTTGCAAGTCCTTCGCCGACGCCGCCGACGGCACGGGCTGGGGCGAAGGCGTCGGCATGATCCTGCTCGAGAAGCTGTCCGACGCCCGCCGCAACGGGCACCGGATCCTCGGCGTCATCCGCGGTTCCGCGGTGAACTCCGACGGCGCTTCCAACGGCCTCACGGCACCCAATGGCCCGTCACAGCAACGAGTCATCCGCCAAGCGCTGGCCAACGCCGGTCTGTCCACATCGGACGTCGACGCCGTCGAGGCCCACGGCACCGGAACCGCGCTGGGCGACCCGATCGAGGCGCAGGCCCTGCTGGCCACGTACGGTCAGGACCGTCCGGCCGACCGTCCGTTGTGGCTCGGTGCGCTGAAGTCCAACATCGGGCACACGCAGTCGGCGTCGGGTATCGCCGGTGTCATCAAGATGGTCATGGCGTTGCGGCACGAGGTGCTGCCCCGGACGCTGCACGTCGACGCGCCTTCATCCGAAGTGGACTGGTCCGCGGGCGCGGTGGAGCTGCTCACCGAGCCCCGCCCGTGGCCGGCCGGGGATGCTCCCCGTCGAGCCGGCGTGTCGGCGTTCGGTGTGAGCGGGACGAACGTCCACGTCATCGTCGAGGAAGCCCCCGCGGCGGAGGCTCCGGAGCCGGCCGCCCCGTCAGCCGGGCTGCTGCCGTGGGTGCTCTCCGGCGCGAGCGACGCGGCTTTGCGGGAGCAGGCCCAGCGCTTGCTCGCGGCGGATCCCGACCCGGTCGACGGCGGCTACTCCCTCGCGGTCACCCGCGCCGCCCTCGCCCGCCGCGCGGTGGTGCTCGGCGCCGATCGCGAGGAACTGCGGTCCGGTCTGGAGCGCATCGAGGACGCCATCACCGGCACCGCCGACCCGGATGCTCTGCTGGCGGTGCTGTTCACTGGGCAAGGCGCCCAGCGGGTCGGTATGGGCCAGGGCCTTTACGCCCGCTTCCCGGTCTACGCCGAGGCTTTCGACGCGGTCCTCGCTCACTTCGATCCCGCACTCCGCGCCGCCTTCGACGACGCCGCGCTCCTCGATCGCACGGAGTTCACCCAGCCGGCGTTGTTCGCCGTCGAGGTGGCCCTGTTCCGGCTCGTGGAATCGTTCGGCATCCGCCCGGACTTCGTAGCGGGCCACTCGATCGGCGAAATCTCGGCAGCACATGTGGCCGGCGTCCTGACCCTCGCCGACGCCTGTCGCCTGGTCTCGGCCCGTGCCTCCCTGATGCAGGCCCTCCCCGCCGGTGGCGCGATGGTCTCGATCGCCGCCCCCGAGTCGGAGATCACCCTGACCGAGGGCGTCTCGATCGCCGCGGTCAACACCCCGGATTCGGTCGTCATCTCCGGCGAGGAGTCCGCGGTCCTGGCGATTGCCGCGCAGTTCCCGAAGACCAAGCGCCTCTCCGTCAGTCACGCGTTCCACTCACCGCTGATGGACCCGATGCTGGAGGAGTTCCGCGCGGTCGCCGAGTCCCTCACGTACCACCCCGCGGCGATTCCGGTGATCTCGAATGTGAGCGGTGCTCTCGCGGAGCCGTTCACCGCGGACTACTGGGTGCGTCATGTCCGCGAGGCGGTCCGCTTCGCCGACGGCGTCGCCACCCTCAAATCCGAAGGTGCACGAATCTTCCTGGAGCTGGGCCCGGACGGGGTGCTCAGCGCGATGGTCGAGGGAACCGCGATCAGTGCTCTGCGACGAGAGCGGGATGACGAGAGAGCACTGCTCACAGCGTTGAGCACTGTTCACGTCCACGGCGTCGACGTCGACTGGGCCGCGTTCTTCCCTGGCGGCCGCCGCGTCGACCTGCCGTCCTACGCCTTCCAGCGCGAACGCTTCTGGCCCCGCGGCGGCGTGGCCCACGGTGACGCGGGATCGCTCGGCCTGGGCGGACTGGACCACCCGCTGCTCGGCGCCGCGGTCAGCCTGGCGGGTCACGACGGCGTCGTCTTCACCGGACGGCTGTCGCTGGAAACCCAGCCGTGGCTCGCCGGGCACGTCCTCGGCGGCGCGGTGCTCGTCCCGGGGACCGCGCTGCTGGAGCTGGCCGTCCGGGCCGGCGACCAGGTCGGCTGCGACCTCGTCGACGAGCTGACCCTCGAAGCCCCGCTCGTCCTGCCCGAGCGCGGCGGCGTCGCGATCCAGGTGTTCGTCGGCCCGGCCGACGGCGCCGGCCGCCGCGAACTCACCCTGCACTCGCGTCCGGACGACGGCGCCACCCCCGGCCAGGACACCGACACCTGGACCCGGCACGCCGGCGGCCTCCTGGCCACCGGCGCCCCGCCGGCCGCGGAGCTGACGGAGTGGCCGCCGCCGGGAGCCGAGCGCGTCCCGACCGACGGCCTCTACGACGGTCTCGCCGGCCTCGGCTTCACCTACGGCCCGGCGTTCCACGGCCTGCGGACGGTCTGGCGCCGCGGCGAAGACACGTTCGCCGAGGTCACCCTGCCCGAGGAGTACCAGCCCGACGCGGCCGCCTTCGGCCTGCACCCGGCGTTGCTGGACGCGGCCCTGCACCCGCTCGGCCTCGCCGCCCCGTCGGACACGGCCGCGGCGCAACCGGGCGCCACCGGCGGCATGCCGTTCTCGTGGAGCGGCGTCGCCCTGCACGCATCGGGCGCCACGGCGTTGCGCGTCCGCCTGTCCCCGGCCGGCGACAACGCGGTCGCGGTCACGGTCCACGACCAGTCCGGCGGCCCCGTCGCGACGGTCGATTCCCTGGTCCTGCGCCCGATTTCCGGCGCGGCTGCCGCGCCGGCCCAGAGCGGCTCCCTGTTCCGTCTGGATCGGACCGTCGTCGCCGCGGGCCCCGCGCTCGACGCGGTCGCACTGGGTCCCGACACCTTCGGCCTCACCGAAGTGTCCGATGTGGACACGGACGCATCCCTCGTCTTCGCCGCCGTCACCACCACGACCTCCGTCCAGGCCGCCACCCACCGCGCGCTGGCGCTGGTCCAGGACTGGCTCGCCGCCGACCGGCCCGGACGCCTCGTCGTCGTCACCCGCGATGCCGACACCGACCCCGCCGCGGCCGCCGTCCAGGGGCTCGTGCGGTCCGCCCAGTCCGAGCACCCGGGCCGCTTCCAGCTCCTCGACCTCGACGGCTCACCCCGGCCCGACCTCACCACGCTGCCCGCCACCGAACCGCAGCTCGCCGTCCGCGAAGGCAAGTTCACCGCACCTCGCCTGGTCCGCGCCCACAGCGGTGCCCTCGCCATCCCAGGGGAGTCGTGGCGGCTCACCACCACCGGCGGCACCCTCGACGGCCTCACCCTCACCCCGGAACCCGAACGGGAACTCGGCCGAGGCGAGGTCCGGGTCGCCGTCCGCGCCGCCGGGATCAACTTCCGCGACGTCCTGATCGCGCTCGGCATGTACCCCGACCCGGCCGCCGTCCTCGGCTCCGAAGCCGCCGGCGTGGTCACCGAAGTCGCCCCCGACGTCACCGGGCTCGCTCCCGGCGACCGCGTCATGGGCCTGTTCACCGGCGCCTTCGGCCCCACCGCGGTCACCGACGCGCGGCTGCTCGTCCCCGTCCCGGCCGGCTGGACCTTCGCCGAAGCCGCCTCCGTGCCGGTCGCGTTCGTCACCGCCTACTACGCCCTGTTCGACCTCGGCGGGCTCGAAGCGGGCCAGTCCGTGCTCGTCCACGCCGCGGCCGGCGGCGTCGGCATGGCCGCGGTCCAGCTCGCCCGCACGAAGAACGCCGAAGTGTTCGCCACCGCGAGCCCGGCCAAGCACGACGCCGTCCGCGCGCTCGGCGTCACGAACATCGCCTCCTCACGCGATCTCGATTTCTCGCACCGGTTCCTGGCCGCCACCGAAGGCCGCGGCGTCGACGTCGTCCTCAACTCGCTCACCGGGTCCTTTGTGGACGCATCCTTCGCCCTGCTCCCGCGCGGCGGCCGGTTCCTCGAGATGGGCAAGACCGACCTGCGCGACCCGGCCGCCCGCGACGGCGTCGCCTACCTCCCGTTCGACCTCGGCGACCCGGGCCCGGACCGCATCCAGGAAATCCTCCGGGATCTGCTGGCACTGTTCGGAAACCGGCAGCTGACGCCGTTGCCGGTCAAGGCGTGGGACGTCGTCCGCGCGCCGGACGCGTTCCGGTTCATCAGCCAGGCCAAGCACGTCGGCAAGAACGTCCTGACCGTCCCCGCCGCCCCGGACCCGGACGGCACCGTGCTCGTCACCGGCGGCACCGGCACCCTCGGCGGCCTGCTGGCCCGCCACCTCGTGACCACCCACGGCGTCCGGCACCTGCTGCTGACCAGCCGCCGCGGCGCCGCCGCCCCGGGCGCGGCCGAACTCGTCGCCGAGCTCACCGCGCTCGGTGCCGACGTGCGCGTCGAGAGCTGCGACGTCACCGACCGCGCCGCCCTCGCCGCACTGCTCGACTCGGTTCCGCTGACCGGGATCGTGCACACCGCAGGCGTTCTCGACGACGGCGTCGTCGAATCCCTCACCCCCGGACGGCTCGACGCGGTCGTCGGGCCCAAGGTCGACGCCGCGCTCAACCTGCACGAGCTGACCCGCGACCGCGACCTCGCGTGGTTCGCCCTGTACTCCTCGCTGGCCGGCGTCGCCGGTGCGGCGGGCCAGGGCAACTACGCCGCCGCCAACGCCGCCCTCGACGCGCTCGCCGCCCAGCGCCGCGAGCAGGGCCTGCCCGGCGTCTCGCTCGCCTGGGGCCAGTGGGCCGAAGCCAGCGGCATGACCGGCACCCTCGACGACGAAGACCTGTCCCGGATCGCCCGGTCGGGCATCGGCGCCCTCGGCACCGAGGAGGCCCTCGCCCTGTTCGACGCGGCCCAGGTCGCCGGCGCCGGCAGCGTCGTCCCCGTCCGCGTCGACCTCGCCGCGCTGCGGGCCCAGGCCGAGCACCTGCCGACGTTGTGGCACAGCCTGGTCCGCGTCCGCACGCGCCGCGCGGCCGGGCCCGTGCCGGGTGTCGAAGGGCTGGCCGCGAAGCTCGCGGGGCTCAGCGCGGACGACGTCCGCCGGTTCCTGCTCGACCTCGTCCGGACGCACGTCGCCGCCGTGCTCGGGCACGACGGTGCCGAGGCCGTCGAGCCGGCGAAGGCGTTCAAGGACCTCGGGTTCGACTCGCTGACCGCCGTCGAGCTGCGCAACCGGCTCACCGCGGTGACCGGCCTCCGGCTCCCGGCCACGATCACCTTCGACCACCCGAACCCCCAGGCACTCGCCGCGCTGCTGCAGGCCGAACTCGCCGGCGACGCGGCACCGGGCACCCCGGCGGTCGGCACGACGGTCGTCGACGACGATCCGATCGCGATCGTCGCGATGAGCTGCCGCTACCCGGGCGAAGTGACGTCCCCGGAGGAGCTGTGGCAGCTGGTCGAGACCGGGCGCGACGCGCTCACGGCCCTGCCCGCCGACCGCGGCTGGGACCTCGCCGCGCTGGACGCCGCCGAGGGCGGGTTCGTCCACGACGCGGGCGGGTTCGACGCGGAGTTCTTCGGCATCTCGCCGCACGAGGCGCTGGCCATGGACCCGCAACAGCGGCTCCTGCTCGAAATCTCGTGGGAAGCCTTGGAGCGGGCCGGAATCGACCCGCGATCGCTGCGCGGCAGCAGCACCGGCGTGTTCGTCGGCGCGGCGCACCAGGCCTACGGCAGCGGCGTCGCCGAGGTGGCTGCCGGCGTCGAAGGCCACCTGCTGACCGGCAACGCGACCAGCGTGATCTCCGGCCGCGTCTCCTACACCTTCGGCTTCGAAGGCCCCGCCGTCTCGGTCGACACCGCGTGCTCGTCGTCGCTGGTCGCCCTGCACTGGGCGGTCCAGGCGCTGCGCCGCGGCGAGTGCGACCTCGCGCTCGCGGGCGGCGTCGCCGTGATGGCGCAGCCGGGCATGTTCGTCGAGTTCGACCGCCAGGGCGGGCTGTCCTCGGACAGCCGCTGCAAGGCGTTCGCCGAGTCCGCCGACGGCACCGGCTGGGGCGAAGGCGCGGGCCTGGTGCTGCTGGAGCGCCTGTCCGACGCCCGCCGCAACGGTCACGAAATCCTCGCCGTGGTACGGGGTTCCGCGGTGAACTCCGACGGCGCGTCCAACGGCCTGACCGCCCCGAACGGCCCCTCGCAGCAACGGGTCATCCGCGCCGCGCTGGCCGGAGCCGGGCTGGCACCGTCCGAAGTGGACATGGTGGAAGCGCACGGCACCGGCACCACCCTCGGCGACCCGATCGAGGCGCAGGCCCTGCTGGCCACCTACGGGCAGGACCGCGAAGAGCCGCTGTGGCTGGGCTCCCTCAAGTCCAACATCGGGCACACGCAGGCCGCCGCCGGTGTGGCGGGCGTGATCAAGGTCGTCATGGCGTTGCGGAACGGCGTCCTGCCGCAGACCCTGCACGTCGACGCGCCGTCGTCGCGCATCGACTGGGAGTCCGGCGCGGTCGAGCTGCTCACCGGAGGACGGCGCTGGCCCGAGAACGGTCACCCGCGCCGCGCCGGGATCTCGTCGTTCGGCATCTCGGGGACCAACGCCCACACGATCATCGAGCAGGCGCCGGAGGTCGTCGTCGCCGAGCCGGAGCGCCCGGAGCCCGGAGTGGTCCCGTGGCTGCTTTCCGCCCGTGACGCGGACGCGCTCGCCGCGCAGGCCGACCGCCTCCGCACGCACGTCGAGGCGCGGCCGTCGCTGTCCCCGGTCGACATCGGTCACTCGCTGGCCCGCTCCCGCGCTGCCCTGGACCACCGGATGGTCGTCCTCGGTGAGGACCGCGCGGAACTCCTGGCTGCCCTGGACACCCCGGTGGCCACGGGGATCGCCCGGCCGGACCGCCGGCTGGCGGTGCTGTTCACCGGCCAGGGCGCGCAACGGGTCGGCATGGGCCAGGGCCTCTACGCCCGTTTCCCCGCTTACGCCGAAGCTTTCGACGCCGTCCTCGCCCACTTCGACCCCGCCCTCCGCGCCGCCCTCGCGGACGCCGAGCTGCTCAACCGCACCGAGTTCACCCAGCCGGCGTTGTTCGCCGTCGAGGTCGCGCTCTTCCGCTTGGTGGAATCGTTCGGCATCCGCCCGGATTTCGTGGCGGGGCATTCGATCGGCGAGATCTCCGCCGCGCACGTTGCCGGTGTTCTCTCCCTCGAGGACGCCTGTCGTCTGGTCGCCGCGCGGGCGTCGCTGATGCAGGCCCTGCCAGCCGGTGGCGCGATGGTCTCCATCGCCGCCCCGGAGTCCGACATCGTCCTGACCGAAGGCGTGTCCATCGCCGCGGTGAACGGTCCCGAGTCCGTGGTCATTTCCGGCGACGAGTCCGCGGTCCTGGACATCGCTGCGGAGTTCGCGGCGCGGGGCGTCAAGACCAAGCGCCTCACCGTCAGCCACGCCTTCCACTCACCGCTCATGGACCCGATGCTGGCGGACTTCCGCGCGGTCGCCGAGACCTTGAACCACCGCTCCGCGACGATACCGGTGATCTCGAATGTGAGCGGCGCTCTCGCCGAGCCGTTCACCGCGGACTACTGGGTGCGGCACGTCCGCGAGGCCGTCCGGTTCGCCGATGGCATCTCGACGCTGCAGGCGGCCGGTGCCGACGTGTTCCTGGAGCTGGGCCCGGACGGCGTGCTCAGCGCCATGGTCCCCGGCATCGCCATTCCCACGCTCCGACGCGACCGCGATGAAGAGAGAGCACTGATCACGGCGTTGAGCAGTGCTCACGTCCATGGCGTCGACGTCGACTGGGCGCCGTTCTTCCCCGGCGGCCGCCGGGTCGACCTGCCCACCTACGCGTTCCGGCACCGGCGGTACTGGCTCGCGAGCGAGCAGCAGTCCGGCGTGGCGCCCGGCGGCGACTCCGGCTTCTGGGACGTCGTCGCGAGCGGCAAGCTGGCCACCGAACTGGAGCTGGACGACGACGTCGCGGCGGCGGTGACCCCGGCCCTGTCGGCCTGGTACCGGCGGCGGCACCAGGAGTCCACTGTGGACTCGTGGCGGTACGGGGCCGCCTGGCGCCCGGTGACCCAGGACGTGCCGGCGTCGGCCGGGCACTGGTTGCTGGTCGTGCCCGAGTCGGGGGAGACCGGCGTCGTGGGCGGCGTCGCGCAGACGATCATCGAACGCGGCGGGCGCGTCACCCCGGTGCGGATCGACCCGCTGGCGCCCCGCGGAGAGTTCGGCGAACGAGTGGCGGAAGCCCTCGACGGCTCCGAAGTGGATGGAGTGCTTTCGCTGCTGGCACTGGCCGACGGCGGCCGCGGTGTCGCGGCGGGCACGGCCACGCTGCTGCAGCTCGGCCTCGGCGGCCGGCTGTGGTGCCTGACCCGGGGCGCGGTCGCGGCCGTGCGGGCCGACCGCGTCGAAGCGCCGGTCCAGGCCCAGGTCTGGGGCCTCGGCCGGACGGCGGCGATGGAGTACCCCCAGCGCTGGGGCGGCCTGATCGACCTGCCGGCCGAGCTGGACGACCGCGGCCGCGAGCGGCTCGCCGCCGTGCTCGCCGGCGCCGAGGACGAGGTCGCGCTGCGCCCGTCCGGGGTCTTCGCGCGGCGGCTGGAACGCCGTGCCGCGACCTCGGGCGAGATCTGGCAGCCGCGGGGAACCGTGCTGGTCACCGGCGGCACGGGCGCGCTCGGCGCCCAGGTCGCCCGGCGGCTGGCGACCGGCGGTGCCGAGCGGCTGGTGCTGCTCAGCCGTCGCGGACCGGCCGCGCCCGGCGCCGCGGAACTGGCAAGCGAGCTGACCGCCCTCGGCTGCGAGGTCGAGATCGTGGCCTGCGACGCCGCCGACCGCGACGCACTGGCCGCCGTGCTCCCCGACGACCTCCGCGCGGTGGTGCACACCGCGGGCGTCCTCGACGACGGCGTCATCGAATCCCTTACGCCGGAACGGTTCGACGCCGTCCTGCGCGCCAAGGCGACCGCCGCGGAGAACCTGGCCGCGCTCACCGGAAACCTCGACGCCTTCGTCCTCTTCTCCTCCATGGCCGGCGCGTTCGGCGCGGCGGGCCAGGGCAGCTACGCCGCGGCCAACGCGCACCTCGACGCGCTCGCGCAGCAACGGCGTGCGGCGGGCCGGCCCGCGGTCTCGATCGCGTGGGGCCCCTGGGCCGGTGACGGGATGGCCGCCGGGGACGCCGAAGCGCGCCGCCGGCTGCGTGCCGCGGGCGTCGGCGCCCTGGAACCCGGCCTCGCCCTCGACGCGCTCGCCGTCGAAGCCGCCGGTGACGCGCCGGTGGCGGTCGTGGCCGATCTCGACTGGGACGTCTACCTCCCGGGGCTGCGGGCCGTCCGGCCCCGGCCGCTGTTCACCGGGTTCGCCGAGACCACCGCGACCGTCGAACCGGCGGCCGCGGAACCGGAGGGCCTCCTCGCCGGACTGTCCGAAGAGGACGGCAGCCGGAAGGTCCTCGACCTGACCCGCACGCACGTCGCGGCCGTCCTGGGCTACCCCGACGCCGCCGCGGTCGACGCCGAACGCGCGTTCTCCGAAAGCGGCTTCACCTCGCTGACCGCCGTCGAACTGCGCAACCGCCTCGACGCGGCGACCGGGCTGAGCCTGCCCGCGACCCTCGTCTTCGACCACCCGACGCCGGTCGCGCTCGCCCGGCACCTGCACCGCGAGCTGCTCGGCCGGCTGCCGGAACCGGTCGAGGCCGGCCCGGCGCGCGCCGGCGCCGACGAGCCGATCGCGCTCGTCGCCATGGGCTGCCGCTTCGCCGGCTCGGTGGCCACTCCGGAAGACCTCTGGCGGCTCGTCGCCGGCGGCGTCGACGCGATGACCGGCCTGCCCGAAGACCGCGGCTGGGACCTCGGCGCGCTCTACGACCCGGAGCACGGCAAGAGCGGCCACAGCTACGTCCGCGACGGCGGTTTCCTCGACGCGGCCGGGGAGTTCGACGCGGCCTTCTTCGGGATCTCGCCGCGCGAAGCCCTCGCCATGGACCCGCAGCAGCGCCTGCTGCTCGAGATCACGTGGGAGGTCTTCGAACGCGCCGGCATCGACCCGCATTCGGTGCGGGGCAGCCGGACCGGCGTGTTCGCCGGCACCAACGGCCAGGACTACGCCGGCTTGCTCGGCGCGGCGGGCGAGGAGGTCGGCGGGTTCATCGGCACCGGCAACGCGGCCGCGGTCGTGTCCGGCCGGCTGGCCTACGCGTTCGGCCTGGAGGGCCCGGCTCTCACGGTCGACACCGCGTGCTCGTCGTCGCTGGTCGCCATCCACCTCGCCGCCCAGGCGCTGCGCCGCGGCGAATGCGACCTGGCGCTGGCGGGCGGCGCGACCGTGATGTCGACCCCGGCCACCTTCGTCGAGTTCAGCCGCCAGCGCGGCCTCGCTTCGGACGGCCGATGCAAGGCGTTCGCCGAAGCGGCCGACGGTACGGGCTGGGGCGAAGGCGCCGGGCTGGTGCTGCTGGAGCGGCTGTCCGACGCCCGCCGGAACGGCCACCAGGTCCTGGCGATCGTCCGCGGCTCGGCGGTCAACTCCGACGGCGCCTCCAACGGTCTCACCGCACCCAACGGCCCGTCGCAGCAACGCGTCATCCGCGCCGCGCTCGCCGACGCCGGTCTGTCCACTTCGGACGTCGACGCCGTCGAGGCGCACGGCACCGGCACCACCCTCGGTGACCCGATCGAGGCCCAGGCGTTGCTCGCGACCTACGGCCAGGAGCGCGAAACGCCGTTGTGGCTGGGTTCGGTGAAGTCCAACATCGGCCACACCCAGGCCGCCGCGGGCATCGCCGGGATCATCAAGATGGTGCTGGCCATGCGCCACGGCGTGCTCCCGCAGACGCTGCACGTCGACGCGCCGTCGTCGCACGTGGACTGGACGGCCGGCGCCGTCGAGCTGCTCACCGAGCCGACGCCGTGGCCCGAGACCGGCCACGCCCGCCGCTCCGCGGTGTCGGCGTTCGGCGTCAGCGGGACGAACGCCCACGTGGTCCTCGAAGCCGGGGAACCCGAGCCCGCCACCACCGTCGAGAGTGGACTCACGCTCTGGCCGCTGTCCGCGCGGGACGAGCACGCCCTCCAGGACCAGGCCCGCCGTCTTCGCGCGGCGGTCGCCGACGGCGTTCCCGCGGCCGGGGTCGGCCGCACCCTGGCGACCGGTCGCGCCGCTCTCGAACACCGGGCGGTCGTGCTCGGTGACGGCACCGGCGAACTCCTCGCCGGGCTGGCGGACCTCGACAACGGCGTCCGCGGCACCGCCGGCCCCGGCCGGCTCGCCGTGCTGTTCACCGGCCAGGGTGCGCAGCGCGCCGGGATGGGCCGCGAGCTGTACGACCGGTTCCCGGTGTACGCCGACGCGTTCGACGCCGTGTGCGCCGAGTTCGACGGCCTGCTCGACGCGTCCTTGCGCGAGATCGTCTTCGACGGCGGCGACCGGCTCGACCGGACCGGCTACACGCAGCCCGCGCTGTTCGCCGTCGAGGTCGCGCTCCACCGGCTCGTGACGGCGTGGGGCGTGCGCCCGGACTTCGTCGCCGGGCACTCGATCGGCGAGCTGGTCGCGGCGCACGTCGCCGGAGTGCTTTCGCTCGAAGACGCCTGCCGGCTGGTGGCCGCGCGAGCGTCGCTGATGCAGGCGCTGCCGTCCGGCGGGGCGATGGTCTCCATCGCCGCGCCGGAGCCGGCCATCACCCTGACCGACGGGGTCTCGATCGCGGCGGTCAACGGCCCCGAGTCGGTGGTGATCTCCGGCGAGGAGGCCGCGGTCCTGGACATCGCCGCGGAGTTCGCCGCACGGGGCGTCAAGACCAAGCGGCTCAACACGAGCCACGCCTTCCACTCGCCGTTGATGGACCCGATGCTCGAGGACTTCCGCGCCGTCGCCGAGCGGCTCACCTACCACCCCGCGGTGATACCGGTGATCTCGAATGTGAGCGGTGCTCTCGCCGAGCCGTTCACCGCGGACTACTGGGTGCGGCACGTCCGCGAGGCCGTCCGGTTCGCCGACGGCATCTCGACGCTGCAGGCCGCCGGTGCCGACGTGTTCCTGGAGCTGGGCCCGGACGCCGTGCTCAGCGCCATGGTCGGCCGCCCGGCGGCGGTCCCGGCGCTGCGGCGTGACCGCGGCGAAGAGAGAGCACTGCTCACGGCGTTGAGCACTGTTCACGTCCATGGCGTGGACGTCGACTGGGCCGCGTTCTACCCGCCGGCCCGCACGGCGGACCTGCCCACCTACCCCTTCCAGCGGCAGCGCTTCTGGCCCGAACCCGCCCCCGCGGCGCCCGTGTCCGAAGCGGACGCCGAGTTCTGGCGGGCCGTCGAAGGCGAAGACCTGGAGTCGCTCGGCGAGCTGCTCGGCCTCGACGGCGACCAGCGCGAGGCCGTCGGCTCCGCGCTCCCGGCGTTGTCCGGCTGGCGGCGGGAGTCCCGGGTGGACTCCCCGGCCGACGGGTGGCGCTACCGCGTCGTCTGGCGCAAACTGCGCGAAACCGCGGCCGCGGTCTCCGGCGACTGGCTGTTCGTCCTCCCGGAAACCCTCGACGACGCCGGCGCCGTGACCGCGGTGGCGGGTGCCTTCGCGACGTCGGGGGCGCGGCCCCTGGTCGTCCGGGTCCCCGAAGACGCCGATCGCATCACCGTCGCCAAGCTGGTCGAGGCCAAGCTGGCGGAAGAGGGCGCCACCCCGGCCGGCGCGCTGTCGCTGCTGGCCTTCGCGGCCGGCACCCCGGGCTCGGCCGTGGCGGGCGGGCTCCCGCAGACCCTCGCGCTGGTGCAGGGCCTCGGCGACGCGGGCGTCACCGCGCCGCTGTGGTGCGCCACCCGCGGCGCGATCGCCATCCAGGACAGCGAACCCGTCGAGGACCCGGCCCAGGCCCAGTTCTGGGGATTCGGCCGGACGGTCGCGATGGAGCACCCGAACCGCTGGGGCGGCCTGGTCGACCTGCCGGACACCCTCGGCCCCGAGGACGGCGAGCGGCTGTGCGCGGTGCTCGCGGCCGGCGGCGAGGACGAAGTCGCCGTGCGGTCCGCCGGGGTCTTCGCCAGGCGGCTCGTCCGCGACACCAGCAGCGGTCCACAGTGGACACCGAGGGGCACCGTGCTCGTCACCGGCGGGACCGGGGCGCTCGGCGGGCACGTGGCCGGCTGGCTCCTCGGCCACGGCGCCGAGCACGTCGTCCTCGCGAGCCGCCGCGGCGGTGCGGCGCCGGACGAGCGCACGACGGTCGTCGCCTGCGACATCGCCGACCGGGACGCGGTCGCGGCCCTGCTGGCCGAACACCCGGTGTCGGCGGTGGTGCACGCGGCCGGCGTCCTCGACGACGGCGTCGTCGACACCCTCACCGGCGACCGGTTCGCCGATGTCCTGCACGCCAAGGTGACCGGCGCTCGCGTCCTCGACGAGCTGACCGGCGACCTCGACGCCTTCGTGCTGTTCTCCTCGCTCGCCGGCGCGGCCGGCGCCGCCGGGCAGGCGAACTACGCGGCCGCCAACGCCGAACTGGACGCGCTCGCCCACCGCCGTCGCGCGATGGGCCGCCCGGCCGCCTCGATCGCGTGGGGCCCGTGGGCGGGCGACGGCATGGCCGCCGAAAACGCCGACCGCATGCGGCGCGCCGGGGTCACCCCGCTGCCGCCGGCGGAGGCCGCGGCCGCGCTCGGCCGGGTCACGCGTTCCCAGGTCGTCGCCGACATCGACTGGGACACCTACCTGCCCGGCCAGGCACGCCCGCTGTACGCGGAACTGGCGCCGGCGGCCCCGGTCGCCGAAGTCCACACCGGACTGGCCGACCGCCTGACCGGGCTGTCCCCGGCCGACGCCGGTGAACTCGTGCTCGACGTCGTCCGCGAGCACGTGGCGGCGGTGCTCGGCCACGGCCGGGCGGCGGACGTCGCGCCGGACCGGTCGTTCAGCGAAACCGGCTTCACGTCGCTGACCGCCGTGGAACTGCGCAACCGCCTCGACCGCGTCACCGGGCTGAGCCTGCCGGCGACGCTCATCTTCGACTACCCGTCGCCGTCTTCACTGGCCCGGCACCTCACCGCGGAACTGGCGGGCGACGAGCCCGCGCCGCGCGGGGTCGACGGGCTGCTCGACGAGCTCGGCCGGCTCGGCGCGAGCCTGGGCGAAGCCGACCGGGCCCGGGTCGCCGAGCAGCTGCGGCTGCTCACGGCCGGCTGGGCGGGCGAACCCGCCGCCCCGAGTCTCGACACCGCCAGCGACGAGGAGATGTTCGACCTCCTCGGCAAAGAGTTCGGCATCTCCTGATCCGGCGCCCGCTACTGCATGGAGTGAACGACGATGGACAACGAGGAAAAGCTCCGCTACTTCCTCAAGCGGGTCACGGCCGATCTTCAGGACACCCGCCGGCGGCTCCAGGAAGCCCGGACGCACGAACCGATCGCGATCGTCGGCCTCGGCTGCCGGTTCCCCGGCGGCGTCCGGACCCCCGCGCAGCTGTGGGACCTGGTCGACGGCGGGCACGACGCGATCTCCGGGTTCCCGGAGGACCGCGGCTGGGAACTGGGCTCGTTGTACGACCCGGACCCCGAGGCACCCGGGACGTCGTACGTGCGCGAGGGCGGTTTCCTCGACGGCGTCGCGGACTTCGACGCGGGCTTCTTCGGCATCTCGCCACGTGAGGCGCTGGCCATGGACCCGCAGCAGCGGCTCCTGCTGGAAACGTCGTGGGAGGCCTTCGAACACGCGGGGATCCGGCCGCCGTCCTTGAAGGGCAGCCGGACGGGTGTCTTCGTCGGCTCCAACGGCCAGGACTACGGCACCCTCATGCTCAGCGCCGCCGAGGCCCTCGAAGGGCACCTCGCCACGAGCAACGCGGCGAGTGTCCTTTCCGGACGCGTCGCGTACGCGTTCGGGCTGGAGGGACCGACGCTGACCGTCGATACGGCGTGCTCGTCGTCGCTGGTCGCACTGCACTTGGCGGTGCAGGCGCTGCGGCAGGGGGAGTGCGACCTCGCGCTCGCCGGTGGCGTGACCGTGCTGCCGACGCCGGGTTCGTTCATCGCGTTCAGCCGGCTGCGCGGCCTGGCCGCCGACGGCCGGTGCAAGGCGTTCGCCGAAGCCGCCGACGGCACCTCGTGGGGCGAGGGTAGCGGCATGGTCGTGGTGGAACGGCTTTCCGACGCGCGCCGGCACGGCCACCCGGTGCTGGCGATCGTCCGGGGTTCGGCGGTGAACTCCGACGGCGCGTCGAACGGCCTGACCGCGCCGAACGGCCCGTCGCAGCAGCGGGTCATCCGGGCCGCGCTGGCCGACGCCGGGTTGTCCACTTCGGACGTCGACGCGGTCGAGGCGCACGGCACCGGCACGACGTTGGGCGACCCGATCGAGGCCCAGGCGCTGCTCGCGACCTACGGTAAGGACCGGGAAGCGCCGCTGTGGCTGGGTTCGGTGAAGTCCAACATCGGCCACACGCAGGCCGCCGCCGGGGTCGCCGGGGTCATCAAGATGGTCATGGCCCTGCGCCACGGCGTTCTCCCGCGGACCCTGCACGTCGACGAGCTGTCGTCCCGGGTGGACTGGTCGGCCGGTGCGGTGGAGGTGCTCACCGAACGCCGTGAGTGGCCGTCGGACCGGCCGCGCCGGGCCGCGGTGTCGGCGTTCGGCATGAGCGGCACCAACGTGCACACGATCTTGGAGGAAGCGCCGGACGAGGACCGTCCGGCCGCCGGGGCCGACGAGCCCGGGCGAGTCGTGCCCTGGGTGCTCTCGGCCCGGTCGGCCGAGGCGCTGCGCGCCCAGGCCGCCGCGCTCGCCGGCGTCGACGGGCCGGTCGGCGACATCGGGCTCTCGCTGGCGACGACGCGGTCCGCGTTCGACCACCGCGCGGTGGTCGTCGGTGACCGGGACGGCCTGGCCGAAGGACTCGCCGCGCTGGCCGAAGATCTTCCCGCTCCGGCCGTCGTCAAGGGGACGGCCGCCGCGGGCAAGGTCGCGATGGTGTTCCCCGGCCAGGGTTCCCAGTGGGCCGGGATGGCCGTGGAGCTCCTGGCCGGGTCGCCGGTGTTCGCCGCCCGGATGGCCGAGTGCGCGACGGCGCTGTCGTCCTTTGTGGACTGGTCGCTGACCGGCGCCATCCGTGACTCCGCGATGCTGGAGCGGGTCGACGTCGTGCAGCCCGCGCTGTTCGCCGTGATGGTTTCGCTGGCGGAACTCTGGCGTTCCCACGGTGTCGAGCCGGCCGCGGTCGTCGGGCACTCGCAGGGCGAGATCGCGGCCGCGGTCGTGTCGGGCGCCTTGTCCCTCGAGGACGGTGCTCGCGTGGTCGCGTTGCGCAGCCAGGCGATCCTGGAGCTGGCCGGGCGGGGCGGCATGGTCTCGGTCGCCGGATCCGCCGACGCGGTGACGGCCCGGATCGCGCCGTGGGGCGAGCGGCTGTCGGTCGCCGCGATCAACGGGCCCGCCGCGGTCGTCGTCTCCGGGGAGCCGGCCGCGCTCGACGAACTGATGGCCACCTGCGCCGCCGACGACGTCCGCGCGAAGCGGATCCCGGTGGACTACGCCTCGCATTCGCCGCAGGTGGAACGGATCCGTGAGCGCCTCCTCGAGGTCTTGGCCCCGGTCCGGCCGGTGCGGGCCACGACCGGCTTCTTCTCGACGGTCACCGGCGACTGGCTCGACGGCACCGAACTGGACGCCGAATACTGGTACACCAACCTCCGCCGTCCGGTCCGGCTCGACACCGCCGTGACCGCGTTGACGGGCCAGGGATTCCGGACCTTCGTCGAGGCTTCGCCGCACCCCGTGCTGACCATGGCGATCGGCGACGGCGCCCTCGGCACCCTGCGTCGCGGGGAAGGCGGGCTCGCCCGGTTCCACACGTCGCTGGCCGAAGCCTGGGTGCACGGCGTCGACGTCCGCTGGGAAGACGCCTTCCCCGGCGCCGTGCGCACCGAACTGCCCACGTACGCGTTCCAGCACGAACGGTACTGGCCGCGGCTGGTCGCGGTCGGCGACGCGGGCGGCCTCGGGCTGACCGCGGCGGAGCACCCGCTGCTCGGCGCCGTCGTCGGGCTCGCGGACTCGGGCGGCGCGGTGCTCACCGGCAAGCTTTCGCTGCACAGCCTGCCCTGGCTGGCCGACCACCGCGTCGGCGGCGAAGTCCTGTTGCCGGGCACGGCGTTCGTCGAACTCGCGATCCGCGCCGGCGACCAGGTCGGCCGCCGCACGCTGGACGAACTCACCCTCGAAACCCCCTTGGTGCTGCCCGCCCGGGGCGGGGTGCACCTCCAGGTTTCGGTGCGGGACGACGGCGAACTCGCGATCTTCTCCCGCCCGGACGAGTTCACGCCGTGGACCCGCCACGCCACCGGCCTCCTCACCGAAGCGCCACTTTCCCGTGAAAGCTCCGCTTCGGAGTGGCCGCCGGCGGGGGCCGAGCGCGCCGAGGTGGCGGGCTTCTACCCGGCCATGGCGGCGACCGGCGTCGACTACGGCCCGGCGTTCCGCGGCCTGCGTGCCGTGTGGACGCGGGGGAGCGAAGTCTTCGCCGAGGTCGAGCTGCCCGAGGCCCTGCGCGCCGAGGCGGCCCGGTTCGGCCTGCACCCGGCGCTGCTCGACGCCGCCCTGCACGCCGCCGGCTTCGGCGCGTTGTCCGCGACGGGGGACGGGCCGAAGCTGCCGTTCGCCTGGAGCGGCGTCTCGCTGGCCGCGTCCGGCGCGACGGTCCTGCGCGTGACGTTGACGCCGGGGTCCGGCGACGCCGTCGCGCTGGAGCTGGCCGACGAAACCGGCGCCCCGGTCGGGACGGTCCGGTCGCTGACCCTGCGCACACCCGCCAAGGCGGAGCCCACCCGCGACGCGCTCTTCGAAGTCACCTGGCCTGAGCTGCCGGTCACCGAGCTGACCAGCGAGTTCACCGTGTTCCGCGTCCCGGACGGCTCGGTGCGGAAGACGACCACGGCGGTCCTCGCGCGGCTCCAGGAATCCCTCGCATCCGAAGAACTGCTGGTCATCGCGACCTCGGGCGCGGTCTCGGTCGACGGCGAAGACGTGCCGAACCTCGCCGCCGCGGCCGTCACCGGCCTGGTGCGCTCGGCCCAGGCCGAGAACCCCGGCCGGTTCGTGCTGCTCGACGCCGGCGAGATCCCGGCGGAACTGCCCGTCGGGGAACCCCAGCTCGCCTTGCGCGCGGGGAAGTGGCACGTCCCGCGGCTGGCCCGGGCGTCCACTTCGGACACCACGCCCGCGTGGGGCGACGACGCGGTGCTGATCACCGGCGCGTCCGGTCTGCTCGGCGGCTTGGTCGCCCGGCACCTCGTCACCGAGCACGGCGTCCGGGAGCTGCTTCTGCTGTCCCGCCGCGGTTCCCTCCCGGAACTCGTCGCCGAGCTGGCCGGACTCGGGGCCACCGCGACCGCGATCGCCTGCGACGTCGCCGATCGCGCGCAGCTGGCGGCGGTCCTCGGCGAGCACCGTGTTTCGGCGGTTGTGCACGCGGCCGGCGTCCTCGACGACGGCGTCGTCGAATCCCTTACGCCGGAACGCCTGGATGCGGTCCTGCGGCCCAAGGCCGACGCGGCCCTCAACCTCCACGAACTCACTTCGGGGCTGTCCGCCTTCGTCTTGTTCTCCTCCTTCGCCGCCACCATGGGCGGCGCGGGGCAGGCCAACTACGCGGCCGCGAACGCCTACCTCGACGCGCTCGCGCAGCACCGCCGCGCCCACGGCCTGCCCGCGGTCGCACTGGCTTGGGGCCTGTGGGCCGAGGCCAGTTCGATGACCGGGCACCTCGCCGAGGGCGACCTGCAGCGCATGGCGGGCGCGGGCATGACCCCGCTGGACAGCGCTTTCGGGCTGGCGCTGTTCGACCGGGCGGTCGCCGCGGACCGGGCCGTGCTCGCGCCGGTCCGGCTGGAACTCGCCGCTTTGCGCCGCCAGCCGGTGACGCCTGCGCTGCTCCACGGCCTGTTGCCGCCCTTGCGCCGTCAAGCCGCGGCGGCGGTCGCGAAGTCGTCGTTCGCCGACCGGCTCGCCGGGCTCGGCGCCGACGACCGGACCCGCCAGGTCCTCGAACTCGTCCGCGGCCTGGTCGCGGGCGTGCTCGGCTACGCCTCGGCGGCCGCCGTCGAGCCCGCGCGGGCGTTCAAGGAACTCGGGTTCGACTCGCTGACCGCGCTGGAACTGCGCAACCGGCTCGCCGCCGAAACCGGCCTGCGGCTGCCGGCCACGCTCGTCTTCGACCACCCGAACCCGCAGGCGCTCACCAAATACGTCGTCGAGCGGGTGTCCGGGGAGACGGCGCAGGTCGTGGTGCGGGAGCGCCGGGTGGACGGCGACCCGATCGTCGTCGTCGGCATCGGCTGCCGCTACCCGGGCGGCGTCCGCGGTCCCGAAGACCTGTGGGACCTGGTCGCCGCGGGCCGCGACGCCGTCGCCGGCCTGCCGGACGACCGCGGCTGGGACCTCGACGCGCTCTACGACCCGGATCCCGACCACCCCGGCACCAGCTACGCCAAGGAAGGCGCTTTCCTCTACGACGCCGCCGACTTCGACGCGGGCTTCTTCGGCATCTCGCCGCGCGAGGCGCTGGCCATGGACCCGCAGCAGCGGCTCCTGCTGGAGACGTCGTGGGAGGCGCTCGAACGCGCGGGGATCGACCCGGAAACGTTGCGCGGCAGCCGGACCGGCGTGTTCACCGGCGTGATGTACTCCGATTACGCGTCCCGCCCGCTCGCCGTTCCCGAGGGCGTCGACGGCTTCCTCGGCACCGGCAGCTCGGCGAGCGTGGTGTCCGGGCGCATCGCCTACGCGCTCGGACTGGAAGGCCCGGCGCTCACCGTGGACACCGCCTGCTCGTCGTCGCTGGTGGCGTTGCACCTGGCGTGCCAGTCGCTGCGCCAGGGGGAGTGCGACCTCGCGCTGGCCGGCGGCGTCACGGTGCTTTCGACGCCGGGGGTGTTCATCGACTTCAGCCGCCAGCGCGGCCTCGCCGCGGACGGCCGGTGCAAGTCCTTCGCCGACGCCGCCGACGGCACCGGCTGGGGTGAAGGTGCCGGAATCCTCGCCGTGGAACGGCTGTCCGACGCCCGGCGCAACGGTCACCCGGTGCTCGCGGTGGTCCGCGGCACGGCGGTGAACTCCGACGGCGCGTCGAACGGCCTGACCGCCCCGAACGGCCCGTCGCAGCAGCGGGTCATCCGCGCCGCACTGGCCGGAGCCGGACTGCGACCGTCCGAAGTGGACGTCGTGGAAGGGCACGGCACCGGCACGACCCTCGGCGACCCGATCGAGGCGCAGGCGATCCTGGCGACCTACGGCCAGGACCGTTCGACGCCGTTGTGGCTGGGCTCCCTGAAGTCCAACATCGGCCACACCCAGGCGGCGGCCGGCGTCGGCGGGGTCATCAAGATGATCATGGCGATGCGTCACGGTGTCCTCCCGCCGACGCTGCACGTGGACACGCCGTCGTCCCATGTGGACTGGACGTCGGGCGCGGTGGAGCTGCTGACCGAAGCCCGCGAGTGGATGTCCGATCGGCCGCGGCGGGCCGGGGTGTCCTCGTTCGGCGTCAGCGGGACCAACGCGCACGCGATCCTCGAGC
The DNA here is from genome assembly GCF_040648295.1 of Amycolatopsis sp. NPDC049159. Classification (NCBI taxonomy): domain Bacteria; kingdom Bacillati; phylum Actinomycetota; class Actinomycetes; order Pseudonocardiales; family Pseudonocardiaceae; genus Amycolatopsis; species Amycolatopsis sp. NPDC049159. Next base: position 17,502 of record NZ_JBEZDL010000035.1, on the reverse strand, counting down.
AGGCTCCTGCTTCGCCGCCGGCCGTTCCCGAACGCGGCGAGACCGGGTTGCTGCCGTGGGTGTTGTCCGGGCGGAGCGAAGCCGCGCTGCGGGCGCAGGCCGCTCAGCTGCTGGACGTCGCCGGGCACCCGGCCGATGTCGGGTTGTCCCTGGTTTCCTCGCGGAGCCGGTTCGCGCACCGGGCAGTGGTTCACGGCACCAGTCGTGAAGAGCTTTCGGCCGGGCTGGCCGCACTGGCGGACGGCCGATCGGCCCCGAACGTCGTCACCGGCCGCGAACGCCCTGGCCGCCTGGCCGCGCTGTTCACCGGCCAAGGCGCCCAGCGAGTCGGCATGGGCGGCGGTCTCTACGCCCGCTTCCCCGCTTACGCCGAAGCTTTCGATGCCGTCCTCGCGCACCTTCCTGACGTGCGCGAAGCCTTCGACGACGCCGAGTTGCTCAACCGCACGGAGTTCACGCAGCCCGCCCTGTTCGCGATCGAGGTGGCGCTGTTCCGGTTGGCCGAGTCCTTCGGCATCCGCCCGGACTTCGTGGCCGGCCACTCGATCGGCGAGATTTCGGCTGCCCACGTGGCCGGGGTCCTGTCCCTCGAAGACGCCTGCCGCCTGGTCACGGCCCGCGCCTCCCTGATGCAGGCCCTGCCCACCGGCGGCGCCATGGTCTCCATCGCGGCCCCCGAGTCCGAGATCGTCTTGACCGAAGGCGTGTCCATCGCTGCGGTGAACGGCCCCGAGTCGGTGGTCATCTCCGGCGACGAAGCCGCGGTCCTCGCGATCGCCGCGCAGTTCCCCAAGACCAAGCGCCTGACGGTGAGTCACGCGTTCCACTCGCCGCTGATGGACCCCATGCTGGACGAGTTCCGCGCGGTCGCCGAGACGCTCACCTACCACCCGGCGGCAATACCGGTGATCTCGAATGTGAGCGGTGCTCTCGCCGAGCCGTTCACCGCCGACTACTGGGTCCGTCATGTACGTGAGGCAGTCCGCTTCGCCGACGCCGTCCGCACCCTCGAAACCGAAGGCGTGACGACGTTCCTGGAGCTGGGTCCCGACGGCGTACTCAGCACGATGACCAGGGAAACGCTCGGCGGGGGCTGCGTCGCGATCCCGGTGTTGCGGCGTGACCGGGACGAGGAGAGAGCACTGCTCACAGCGTTGAGCACTGCTCACGTCCACGGTGCGGAGGTCGGCTGGGCGCCGTTCTTCGCCGGTGCCGCCCGGGTCGACCTGCCCACCTATGCGTTCCAGCGCAGCCGGTACTGGCTCGACATGGTGCTGCCGGAGACAGCGGCATCGGGGACAGCGGTGCCGGGAACGATGGCACCCGACGCGGGCGACGCGCCGGAGATCGAGCCGATCACCGGGCGCCTGGCGGACCTCCCGGCCGCCGACCGGCCCGGGTGGCTGCTCGACTGGGTCCGGGCGGAGGTTGCGGCGACGCTCGGGCACCCGTCCGTCGACGCCGTCGAGCCGGAATCCGCGTTCGCCGAGCTGGGGTTCACCTCGCTCGGCGTCGTCGAGCTGCGCAACCGGATCAGCGCGGCGACCGGGCTCGAACTGCCCGCCGCGCTCGTCTGGGACTACCCGACCGTCGCCGAGCTGACCGACCACCTGCTGGCCAACGTCGCCCTGACCACGTCGGACGCCGGTGGCTCACTGGGCACCCTGCTCCGGACGGCCCGGGAAACCGGCCGCACCGCGGAGTTCCGGACGTTCCTCGCCACGGCCTCGCAGTTCCTGCCGGCGGCACCGTGGACCCCGCGGCTCCGGCGCGTGACGACGGGCGCGTCCCGGCCGCTGCTGTTCGCGGTCGGCACGCTCACCGGCTCGACGAGCTGGTGCGAAGAGGTCACCACGCGGTTCGACGGCGTCCGCGAGGCGTGGCTGCTGCCCGCGCCCGGGTTCGACGGCGAGACCCCCGCACCGGCCGACCTGGGCGCCCTGGTCGCGACGGCGGCCGAGGCGATCCGCGAGCAGGCGGCCGGCGAGCCGTTCGTCGTGCTCGGGTCCGGATCGGGCGCGCTGCTCGCCGCCGCGGTGGCGGACGCGGCCGGCGCGACCGGCGTCGTGCTCGCCGACCCGGCGGAGGTCGAGTTCGACGAGCTGCCGGCGACCGTCACGGACGCCGAGCTCACGACCGTCGGCGCCTACCTGCGGCTGTTCGACGCGGCGGTCGCCGAGCCGCGGGTGCCGACGCTGACGCTGAAGACGGGGGAGGACGTCGCCGACGCGGCCCGGCAGTTGCACGCCTGGCTGGTGGAGGAGCTGCCCGCGTCGTGCCGGTGACCGGGAAAATGGAGTGTCATATCTGATGTTTCATGCGCCACGACTTGACGAGTCGATTGGAAGGATCCTTAACTAGCCGGAGGTCGCCCTACTCACCTCCGGGAGCACGCATGTCCTCACTTCGGCGCACCGCGAGCGCGGCCGCCGCGCTGGCGATCGCGGCAAGCGGTTTCGTCCTGGGTTCACCCCCGGCGTCGGCGCTCGAAAACGGGCTGCTGCGGACACCGCCGATGGGGTTCAACAACTGGAACTCGACGCAGTGCCGCCCCGAGTTCGGCGAGGCGATGATCAAGGGCATCGCCGACATCTTCGTCAGCAAGGGTCTCAAGGACGCCGGCTACACCTACGTCAACATCGACGACTGCTGGGCGCTGCCGTCGCGGAACCCGGCGGGTGACCTCGTCCCCGACCCCGCGCGCTTTCCCCACGGCATCAAGGCACTCGCCGACTACGTGCACGGCAAGGGCCTGAAGTTCGGCATCTACACCAGCGCCGGGACGAAGACGTGCAACACCGCCGGCTTCCCCGGCGCGCTGGGTCACGAGCAGCAGGACGCGAACCTCTTCGCCTCCTGGGGCGTCGACTACCTGAAGTACGACAACTGCAACAACCAGGGTGCCGACGCGCAGCAGCGGTACAAGGCGATGCGGGACGCGCTCGCGAAGTCCGGGCGCGCGATCGCCTATTCGATCTGCGAGTGGGGTCAGAACAAGCCGTGGACGTGGGCGGCGCCGGTCGGGAACCTGTGGCGCACCACCGGCGACATCTCCGACAAGTGGTCGAGCATGATCGGCAAGGCGCAGACCAACCGCGGGCTCGCGCAGTACGCCGGCCCCGGGCACTGGAACGACCCCGACATGCTGGAGGTCGGCAACGGCGGCATGACCGCGGCCGAGTACCGCACGCACTTCAGCCTGTGGGCGATGATGGCGGCGCCGCTGCTCATCGGCAGCGACCTGCGGAAGGCGTCGGCCGACAGTTTCGCGATCCTGGAGAACACCGACGTGATCGCGCTCGACCAGGATCCGCTGGGCAAGCAGGCGACCGTGCTGAGTGCGAACGGCGGGCTCGTCGTCTACAGCAAGGTGCTCGCCAACGGCGATCGGGCGGTGGCGCTGTCCAACGAGACGGCGGCGACGGCGACGATCGGCACGACCGCGTCCGCGACCGGCATCGGCGGCGTGTCTTCGTACACGCTGAAAGACCTGTGGAGCAAGGCGGTCCGGACCACCACGGGCACGATCAGCGCGTCGGTGCCCTCGCACGCGACGGTGCTGTACCGCGTGTCGTCCCGGAGTTCCCGTTATGAAGCCGAATCCGCGACCCTTTCGGCCGGCGGCACGGTGGACGCGAACCACGCGGGCTTCTCGGGAACGGGCTTCGCGAACGGCGCCAACGCGGTGGGCAGCTACGTCGAGTGGCAGGTGAGCGGACCGGCGTCGACGCTCGCGGTCGGCTACGCGAACGGCACGACGACGGCGCGCCCGGTCGACATCGCGGTGGACGGCGCGGTGGTGGCCACCGGCGTCCCGTTCTCGCCGACCGGCGCCTGGACGACGTGGAGCACGGTCGCCCGTCCGGTGACTCTCACGGCGGGCGCGCACACCGTACGGCTCACCGCAACCACCGCAGACGGCCCGGCGAACCTGGATTATCTGGACATTTCGCAGTAGCCTTTTCGTATGGGGTACGAGATCAATGGCCGGTGAGGTGACGACGCCCCTGCTGCCGTGCGGGGACGTCGACGAGATCGCGGAGTTCTACGCGATGCTGGGGTTCGAGCGGACGTACCGGCAGCTCCGCCCGAACCCGTACGTCGCGCTGCGGCGCGAGGACCTGCACCTGCACTTCTTCGGGATGCCGGGCTTCGATCCGGAGCAGTCCTACGGCACCTGCCTGGTGCAGGTCCCCGACCTCGGCGCGTTGTTCGACGCGTTCGCCGCCGGGATGCGCGCGATGCACGGGAAACTGCTGGTCAAGGGGATTCCGCGGATGACGCGGCCGCGCGTGCGCAAGAACATGGGGGGCCTGACCGGCTTCAGCGTGGTCGACCCCGGCGGCAACTGGATCCGGATCGTCTCGCGCGAGCAGGCGTCGCTCGCGACCACGAAGCTCGGCCGGGCGCTGGAGAACGCCGTCGTCCAGGGCGACTCCCGCGGCGACGTCGCCCAAGCCGTGAAGATCCTTTCGGCCGCCCTCGAACGCGAGCGGGCGAGGGCCTCGGCCGCCGACGTCGCCGCGGCCGAGGCCTACTTGGCCGAGCTGCGGGAGTCGTAAGCCGCCCGGGCCTGCTCGACCTCGTCGAGGTGGGGTGACCACTCGGCGAGGCTGGCGAACAGCGGGCCCAGGCTGCGGCCCAGCTCGCTGATCTCGTACTCCACCCGTGGCGGGACTTCGGCGTGGTAGGTGCGCACGACGAGACCGTCGCGCTCCAGCTGTCGCAGCCGCTGGGTGAGCACCTTCGGCGTGATGGTGGCGATCCGGCGCTCGAGTTCGACGAACCGCTGCCGGCCGGATTCGTTGAGGGCCCACAGGATCGGCGTGGTCCACCGGCTGAACACGATGTCCACGACCGGCGCGATCGGGCAGGCCAGCTCGGGTGTGGTCCTGGTCACTTTTCGGGCCTCCAGCCATTACTTTCCTCTAGGTACCTACTATACCGGCGAATGTAGCGTCGTTCCCATGATCGTGGTTATGGGAGCAACGGGAAATGTCGGAGCCCCGCTGGTGCGCCAGCTGGCGGAGGCCGGAGAAGAAGTGACGGCGGTGTCCCGCCGGATCGCCGACGCGCCACCGGGAGTGGTTGTCCGGCAGGGAGATCTGGCTTCGCCACCGGAATTCGAGGACGCGTCGGCGGTGTTCCTGATGGTGCCGCCGGGGTTCCAGGGTTCGCTGGAGCCGGTGCTGGCCCGGACCGGGTCCGCCCGCGTGGTGCTGCTTTCGTCGCAGGGCGTCGGAACCGGACGGCACCCGGCGGTGTTCGAAGACGCCGTACGGGCGTCGAGTCCGGAGTGGACGATCCTGCGTCCGGCCGGGTTCGCGTCGAACGCGTTCCAGTGGGCGGAAAGCGTGCGCACTTCACGTGCGATCGCGGCACCGTTCGGCGACGTCGCCCTGCCGGTGATCGACCCGGAGGACATCGCGGCGGTCGCGGCGGCGGCGCTGGTTTCCCCATCGCACGCGGGAAAGACGTACGTCCTGACCGGCCCGGCTCCGGTGTCCCCGCGCGAGCAGGCGGCGGCCATCGGCGAGGCGGTCGGGGAGCCGGTGCGGTTCGTCCCGCAGACGCGCGCCGAGGCACTCGCCGCGATGCTGAACTTCATGCCGGCGGAGGTGGCGGAGTCCACACTGGACATCCTGGGCGCACCGGCGCCGTCGGAGCAGCGGGTGAGCCCGGACGTGGAACGGATCCTGGGCCGCCCGCCGCGTCCGTTCGCGGCGTGGGCCGCGCGTTTCGCGGGAGCGTTCAAGTGACGACACTGGCCTATCAGGAGCAAGGCAGCGGAGCGCCGCTGGTGTTCCTGCACGGCAACCCGACGTCGTCCCGCTTGTGGCGCACCGTGATGCCGTCCTTGCCGGGCCGTCGCCTGGCGCCGGACCTGATCGGGATGGGTGACTCACCGAGGCCGGACATCGAGTACACGTTCGACGACCACGCGCGCCACCTCGACGACTGGTTCGACGCCCTGGCGCTGGACGACGTGGTCCTGATCGGCCACGACTGGGGTGGCGCGCTGGCGGCGGACTGGGCGTCCCGCCACCCTTCGCGGGTCCGGGCGCTGGCGTTCACGGAAGCGGTGCTGAAGCCGATGTCGTGGGCGGAGTTCCCGCCCGCGGGGGCCGAGGTGTTCCGCGCTCTCAAGACGCCGGGGGTGGGCGAGTCGATGATCGGCGGCTTCCTGCCCCCGGAGTACGCGTCCCAGGACCTTCGCCCGGTGCTGCAGTGGACCCGGTCGATGCCGCTGGGCGGCGAGCCGGCGTCGGTGGTGTCGCGGATCGAGGCGTTCGACCGCTGGCTTTCGTCGTCCGCCCTGCCCAAGTTGCTGGTGACGTTCGAGCCGGGCTTCGGCACGATGCTGACGCCGTCGATGGTCGAGTGGTTTTCCGCGAACTTCGCGTCGCTGGAGGTGGTGCACCGCCCGGAGAAGGCAGGGCACCACACCCCGGAGGACCAACCGGAAGCCCTGGCGGCGGTGGCGGCGGAGTGGCTGGAGAGGATCAGCGGAGCCACAGCCCGCTGACGTACGGCTGCGGCGCGACGGCGACACACCCCCACCGGGGAGTTCCCACCCACCCCAGGCCCGGCCAAGCCGGGGCACACCTGCCAACGGGAACCGAAGGCACCGTGGGGGTCCGGGGGCTCGGCCCCCGGGCAACACCCGGATTCCGGGGGAAGTCCGCGCGCTCCGCGGACACACCCCACCCACGGAATCCGGTCGGGATGACAGGATTTGAACCTGCGACCCTTCGCTCCCAAAGCGAATGCGCTACCAAGCTGCGCCACATCCCGGCACACCCCCAGGGGGGTGTGCGGTCAGCCTAGCGCGTCACGCTAAGCTGGCCTCGCACCCGGGTACCTCGGGGGCACGCGGGTGTAGCTCAATGGTAGAGCCCTAGTCTTCCAAACTAGCTACGCGGGTTCGATTCCCGTCACCCGCTCCACTCTCGTAGGAGGCGGCGTCGCGGGCTGAAGCGGCGTCGGCCTCCAGGGATGCCGCGATCACGTCCAGCAGCTTGTCGGTGTCCACCGGCTTCGTGATGTAGTCGTCCGCTCCGCTGGCCAGCGTCCTGGCCCGGTCCTCCGCGGTGGCCTTGGCCGTCACGGCGATCACCGGGAGGTCGGCGTTGGCCGCTTCCGCTCGGATCGCCGCGATCGTCGCGTTGCCGTCGAGCTCCGGCATCATCACGTCCATCAGGACCAGGGCCGTGTCCTCGTTGCGCTCCAGGGCCCGGATGCCGTCCACGCCCGTCTCCGCGTAGATGACCTCCAGGCCGGCCTGTTCCAGGACCGCGGCCAGTGCGAACACGTTGCGCAGGTCGTCGTCGACGATCAGGACCTTCTCGCCGTGGAAGCGCTTGGGCGTGACGTCGGGGGCCGCGACCAGGACCGTGCTCGGGACCGGGGGGAGGCGGGGGGAGGACAGGGCCGTGACCGCCGGGTCGACCAGGTTGGCCGCCGCCACCGGGAGGTAGAGGGTGAACGTCGAGCCGACGCCCGGTTCGCTCACCACGCGCAGCTCGCCGCCCAGGAGCTCGGTCAGCTGCTGGCTGATGTTCAGGCCCAGGCCCGTGCCGCCGTACTTGCGGCTCGTCGTGCCGTCCGCCTGGCGGAACGCCTCGAAGATGACCGCCAGCTTCTCCTCCGGGATCCCTATCCCGGTGTCCTCGACCGCGAACGCGATGATGCCCGGCGCGTTGCGCAGCGCCTCCTGCTCGACCTCCGCCGGGTCGGCCGCGCGGATGTGCAGGCGGACGCCGCCCTCGTCGGTGAACTTCGCCGCGTTCGAGAGCAGGTTGCGGAGGATCTGCTGGAGGCGGTGCTCGTCGGTGTGGACGCTGCCCGGCACCGGCGGGTCGATGTGGACGGCGAACTCCAGGCCCTTGTCCGCGGTCAGCGGCCGGCACAGGGACTCGACGTAGTCCACCAGCTCCGGCAGCGTGATGTCGGACATCTGCATGTCCAGCCGGCCCGCTTCGACCTTGGCCAGGTCGAGGATGTCGTTGATCAGCTGCTGCAGGTCGGACCCGGCCGCGTAGATCGTCTTCGCGAACTGGATCTGCTTCTCCGTCAGGTTCCCTTCCGGGTTCTCCGAGAGCAGCTTCGCCAGGATCAACGCGCTGTTCAGCGGCGTCCGCAGCTCGTGCGACATGTTCGCCATGAACTCGGTCTTGTACTGCGACGCCACCGTCAGCTGCCCGGCGCGCTCCTCCAGCTCCTGGCGTGCCTGCTCGATCTCGCTGTTCTTGACCTCGATGTCGCGGTTCTGCTGGGCCAGCAGCGCGGCCTTCTCGGCCAGCTCCGTGTTGGACCGCCGCAGCTCGCCCTGCTGGGCCTGCAGCTGCTCCGACCGCGCCCGCAGCTCCTGCGCCAGCCGCTGCGACTCGGTCAGCAGCGCTTCCGTGCGCGAGTTCGACAGGATCGTGTTCACGTTGACGCCGATGGTGTGCCGCAGCTGCTCCAGCAGGTCCTGGTGGACCGTGCTGAACTCGTTGACCGAGGCCAGCTCCAGCACGCCGAGCACCTCGCCCTGGAACAGCACCGGCAGCACGATCAGGTTCACCGGCGCGGCCGAGCCGAGGCCGGACGAGATCAGCGCGTACTCCGGCGGTGCGTTGTGGACCAGGATGGTGCGCTGGTCGACCGCGGCCTGGCCGATCAGCGACTCGCCGATCCCGAAGCGCAGGCCGGCGCGGGACTGCGCGAGCCCGTAGGCCGCGATGCACTCCAGCACCGTGCCGTCGCGGTCGTCGTCGCGGGCCAGGAAGAACGCGCCCTGCTGGGCGCGGACCAGCGGGGCCAGCTCGGACAGGATCAGCGCGGCGACCGAAGCCAGGTCGCGGTGGCCCTGCATCCGCCCCGACAGCTGCGCGAGGTTCGTCTTCAGCCAGTCCTGCTCGCGGTTGGTCCTCGTCGTCTCCTTGAGGTTCGCGATCATCTGGTTGATGTTGTCCTTGAGGTCCGCGACCTCGCCGGACGCGTCGACCGTGATGTGCCGGGTCAGGTCGCCCGCCGTCACCGCGGTCGCCACCTGCGCGATCGCGCGGACCTGCGTGGTCAGGTTCCCGGCCAGCTGGTTCACGCTCTCGGTGAGCCGCTGCCAGGTGCCCGACACGCCGCCGACCTCGGCCTGGCCGCCGAGCTTGCCCTCGGTGCCGACCTCGCGCGCCACGCGCGTGACCTCGGAGGCGAACGCCGAGAGCTGGTCGACCATCGTGTTCATCGTGGTCTTGAGCTCGAGGATCTCGCCGCGGGCGTCGACGTCGATCTTCTTCGTCAGGTCGCCCTTCGCGACCGCGGTGGTCACCTGCGAGATGTTGCGCACCTGGCTGGTCAGGTTGTGCGCCATGAAGTTGACGTTCTCGGTCAGGTCCTTCCAGGTCCCGGCCACGCCGGGGACCCGCGCCTGACCGCCGAGGATGCCTTCGGTGCCGACCTCGCGCGAGACGCGGGTGACCTCGTCGGCGAACGCGCGCAGCGTCTCGACCATGCCGTTCAGCGTCTCGGCCAGCGCCGCGACCTCGCCCTGGGCGACGATCGAGATCTTCTTCGACAGGTCGCCGTTGGCCACGCCGGTCGCGACCGTGGCGATGCTGCGCACCTGGTCGGTCAGGTTGGTGGCCATGACGTTGACGTTGTCGGTCAGGTCCTTCCACGTCCCGGCGACGCCGCGGACGGTGGCCTGGCCGCCGAGGATGCCTTCGGTGCCGACTTCGCGGGCGACGCGGGTGACTTCGTCGGCGAAGGCGGAGAGCTGGTCGACCATGGTGTTGAGCGTGGTCTTGAGTTCGAGGATCTCGCCGCGCGCGTCGACGGTGATCTTCTGCGTCAGGTCGCCCTTCGCGACCGCCGACGTCACCGTGGCGATGTTCCGGACCTGGTCGGTCAGGTTGTTCGCCATGAAGTTGACGTTGTCGGTGAGGTCCTTCCAGGTGCCCGCGACCCCGGGCACGGTGGCCTGGCCGCCGAGCTTGCCCTCGGTGCCGACTTCGCGGGCGACGCGGGTGACCTCGTCGGCGAAGGCGGAGAGCTGGTCGACCATCGTGTTGAGCGTGGTCTTGAGTTCGAGGATCTCGCCCCGGGCGTCGACCGCGATCTTCTGCGTCAGGTCGCCCCGCGCGACGGCGGTCGCGACCTGGGCGATGTTGCGCACCTGGGTGGTCAGGTTGTTCGCCATGAAGTTCACCGACCCGGTCAGGTCGCGCCAGGTGCCGGCGACCCCCGGGACCTGCGCCTGCCCGCCCAGCTGGCCCTCGGTACCCACTTCGCGCGCGACGCGGGTGACCTCGTCGGCGAAGGCGGAGAGCTGGTCGACCATCGTGTTCATGGTCGTCTTGAGCTCGAGGATCTCGCCTCGGGCGTCGACGGTGATCTTCTGCGTCAGGTCGCCCCGCGCCACGGCCGTGGTCACGTGCGAGATGTTGCGGACCTGGTCGGTCAGGTTGTCGGCCATGCCGTTGACCGAGTCGGTGAGGCTGCGCCACGTCCCGGCCGCGCCCGCCACCTCCGCCTGGCCGCCCAGCTTGCCCTCGGAGCCCACCTCGCGCGCGACACGGGTGACTTCGCCGGCGAACGCCGAAAGCTGGTCGACCATCGTGTTCAGCGTGTTCTTCAGCTGCAGGATCTCGCCGCGGGCGTCGACGTCGATCTTCTTCGTCAGGTCGCCGTTGGCCACCGCGGTCGCCACCTGCGAGATCCCGCGGACCTGGTCGGTCAGGTTGTCGGCCATCTGGTTGACCGAGTCGGTGAGGTCGCGCCACGTCCCGGCGACGCCCGCGACCTGGGCCTGGCCGCCGAGCTTGCCGTCCGAGCCGACCTCGCGGGAGACGCGGGTGACCTCGTCGGCGAACGACGAGAGCTGGTCGACCATGGTGTTGATGGTGTTCTTGAGCTCGAGGATCTCGCCGCGGGCGTCGACGTTGATCTTCTGGGTCAGGTCGCCGCGCGCGACGGCGGTGGTGACCTGCGCGATGTTGCGGACCTGCTCGGTGAGGTTGTCGGCCATGAAGTTGACCGAGTCGGTCAGGTCGCGCCAGGTGCCGGACACGCCCGGGACGACCGCCTGGCCACCGAGACGTCCCTCACCCGCGATTTCGCGGGAGAGCCTCGTCACTTCGACGGCGAAGCGCGACAGCTGCGCGATGAGGCCGTTGACGGTCTTGGCGAGGGTCGCGTATGCGCCCTGCAGCGGCCGGCCGTCCAGCGTGAGGGTCATCGGCTGGGACAGGTCGCCGTCCGCGACGCCGCCGAGCACGCGCTCCAGCTCGATCGCCGGCCGCGTGAGGTCCTCGACCAGGCCGTTGACGGCTTCGACGGCGGTGTTCCAGCCGCCGGGGCCGACCTGGCCCTCCAGCCGTTCGAGCAGCCTGCCTTCCTGGCCGACCGCCGTCCGCACCCGCAGCAGTTCGCTGACCAGCCGCTGGTTGCGCTCGGCGATGTCGTTGAACGCCACCGCGAGCTGCGCCGAGATGCCGTCGCCGTGCGGCACGAGCCGCCGCCGGAAGTTGCCGTCCCCGAGATCCCGGACCGCCACGAGCAGCCGTTCCAGCGCGGCCGCTTCGCTCTGGGATTCCGTTGTCATGTGTGCCGACCCTCTCCACCACGCATGCGCCAGCCATGGTCGTCGACCCAGCGTGCCATGATTCGCCCTACACTTCGAGCCAGTCCGCCCACCACGCGGTAGCCGTGCGACAGCAGTCCGGAGGCAGGAGGTCCGTGCATGGTGTCACGTCCGGCCCCGGCGTCGGCGGCCCTGCCGTCGATCGCCGGTGAGGACGGGCCGCCGGGCTTCGACGCCTTCGGGCGGGCCGTCCTCGAAGACGTGCGCGACGCGGTGTTCGTCCAGGACGCCGACGGGGAGCTGCGCTGGGCGAACCCGGCGGCACGCACGCTGACCGGCGGCGCCGAGCCGCGGCTGCACCCGATCGCCGAGACCTCGGGCCACGTAGAGGTGGCCGGCCACCGGCGTCCGGCGCGCATCAGAGCCCTCCCGGGCGGCTGGCACGCCTGGACCGTTCAGGCGGAGGACGTCCCGCAGCGGCACGTCGGCGACTTCCTGGCCGAGGCCGGGCCCCGGCTGGCCGGGGCGCGCGGGCGCCACGGCACCGCGCGGGTGATCGCCGAGCTGGCCGCGTCCGCGCTGGCCGAAACCGTCTTCGTACTGCTCCCGACCACTCGCGGCCGGTGGGAGTGGTGGAGCTGTGAGGGCCCGGCCGCGCAGGGCCACGGCCGGATCCGGCGGGTCCCCGCCCAGGTCGCGCCGGTGCTGGCGGCCACCTTCGGCGCCCTCGGCCGTCCCCAGCTCGCGCCCGTGCCCGCGCCGGAGGTGGCGACGCTCCCGTCGGTCGTCGCCGACCGGTTCGCCGGCCACGCCGACGTCTCGGTCGTCTCGCTCGGGCCGAGCGCGGGCGCCGGCGTCACCGGTGCCCTGCTGCTGGGCCGGCGCGCCGACCCCGAGTTCGGCACCGACCAGACCCGCGCGGTGGTCGAGTTCGCCAAGGCGGCCGGGACGGCGCTGGCCAACGCCCAGCGCTACGCCCGCCAGGAAGAGGCCACCCGCGGCCTGGAGACGACGCTGCGCCCGATCGACCCGCCGGAGCTCGAGGGCACCCGGTTCGAGACCTGGTACGAGCCGGCGGGCGGGGTGCTCGCGGTCGGCGGCGACTTCTACGACGTCCTCCCGCACGACGACGGCAGCGCGTTCCTGGTGCTCGGCGACGTCTGCGGCAAGGGCCCGGAGGCCGCGGCGCTGACCGGCCGGGTCCGGCACGCGCTGACCGCGCTGGCCATGGTCGAACGCGACGGCCGCACGCTGCTGCGGCTGCTCAACGAGCTGCTCATCGCCGGCGGCAGCAGCCGCTTCGCCACCCTCGTGCTCGGCACCGCGCGCCCGGCGGACGGCGGCGTCGAGCTGACGCTGGCCTCCGGCGGGCACCCGGCGCCGCTGATCATCCGCCGCTCGGGCGTGGTCGAGGAGGTCACCGTCCCCGGCACGCTGGTCGGCATCTCGCCGCAGGCCCGGTTCGCCGAGGCGGGCGTGCGGCTGGAGCGCGGCGAGATGTGCCTGCTCTACACCGACGGCATCACCGAGGCCCGCAACCGCCACGACCCCACGGAGCTCTTCGGCGACGACCGGCTGCGCGCGGTGCTCACGGCCGCGGCGGGGGAGCCGGCCCGCGAGGTCGTGCGGCGGCTGCGGCAGGCCGTCCGGGACTGGCTCGGCAGCTCGGCCCACGACGACATCGCCGTGCTGGCCATCGAGTGCCCCGAATGAGCTCCTCTGCGTTGGGGGTTCCGGGTGGCGGAGCCCCCGGCCCGGGGCGGAGCCCCGGCTGTCACAGTCCTTTGTGGACCGGGTTTGGCCGCACGCGGAGGGGGTAATTCCCCGTGCATCGATCCCGATGACAGGAGTCTCATGGCGAACGCACTGAACGGACGCCGCGTCGCGATCCTGGCGGCGGACGGCGTCGAGCAGGTCGAACTCGAAAAGCCGCGCCAGGCCGTCCTCGACGAGGGTGCGACGGTCGAGCTGGTGTCCCTCGACACCGGCGAGATCCAGGCGATGAACGGCGACATCGACAAGGGCGACCGCTTCCCCGTCGACCGGAAGGTCGCCGACGTCCGCGTCGACGATTTCGACGCGCTGTTGCTGCCCGGCGGCACGATGAACCCGGACAACCTCCGCATCGACCCGGACGCGGTCCGCTTCGCCGGCGATTTCGTCCGGGCCGGCAAGCCGGTCGGGGTGATCTGCCACGGTCCGTGGACGCTCGTCGAAGCGGATGTCGTACGAGGGCGCCGGCTGACGTCGTACCCGAGTATTCGCACCGACCTGCGTAACGCCGGCGCCACCGTCGTCGACGAAGAAGTGGTGGTCGACAACGGCCTGGTGTCCAGCCGGAACCCGGACGACCTGCCGGCGTTCTGCCGCGAGGTCGTGCGCTCGTTCGCGGGCTGAGTCCTTTGTAGACGTTCACCCGGACGCGCGTGTTAAGTCCCGCTTAAATTTGTTGGCATTCGGTGCCCTGGCGGAGGACGCTGAGGGTGTGACGAGGATCGCCCGGCGAGAGGAGGTGGACGCGATGACGGTGCAGGCAAGGCGCTACGGCCGCTGGTGCCGCGAGCACTTCGACGCGATCGCCCCCGTGGGCGTTCCGGTACCCCGCGGCGCCGACCCCGCCGACCCGGCCCGGCCGGTCAGCGAGCCGGAGCCGGCGCAACCGGTGGCCGAACAGCCGCAGGGCTGACGACGGACGTGAAGAAGGCCTCCCCGGTCGAGCCGGGGAGGCCTTCTTCACGTCCGGGTCAGCGGTAGCTGCGCCGGTACCAGACCCGGCGCGGCCCCGGCGCGCCGATGCGCGTGATGACGTCGGTCAGGATCGCCCCGATGACCAGCCAGATCACCGCCGCGAGACCGTCGTTGAGGAACGTCGCCAGCTTCTCCGAATCCGGCGTGAACAGGTTGCGCAGGCCCAGCGAGACGCCGGCCGACCACTCGCTGATCAGGTGCGCGAAGCCGTTCGCCGAGTTGGCCTCGCCCAGCACCAGCACGATGTGCACGGCCAGGACCAGCGCGAACACCGCGCACACGAGGTGGATCAGGGCGTTGACCGTGCGGACGACCCGGATCCGCGGATGGGTCCGCTCGACGACTTCTTCCGTCGTGGCCGGTTCGTAGCGCGGTTCGTACGGCTCCTGGGGCGGGGGATACGGCATCGTCGCCGTCCTTTCGACTGTCCGATGTGGACGTATCTGGGCGTACGGTAGCGCCGGGGGAATACCCGTCACCCGGACGGGTAAACCGCACGTTCCTCAAACTTCCGAAAAATGCGTCATGTTAGGGTTGTTTAGGGGACTCAAGGAGGGTCATGGCGCAGGACGTCTTCTCCGTCGAGCAGGTCGCCGCGAAGCTCGGCCTGCACGTCCGGACGGTGCGGAACTACGTGCGGGACGGGCGGCTGAAGGCGGTCCGGATCGGCAAGCAGTACCGGATCGCCGCCGACGACCTCGAGGCGTTCACCGGGCTGCCGGTCGCCGAGCGGGCCGGGGCGGCGCGGACGGCCGAGCTGTCGGGCGTCGTCGAGCTGGGCGGCATCGACCGGGCCGGCGCGGACCGGCTCTCGACCATGGTCGTGGCCTCGGTCAACGGCCCGCGGGACGGCGGTGAGCGGCCCCTGCGCGTGGAGACCATCCACGACGAAGGCCGCGCCACGATGAAGATCATCGTGCTCGGTGACCTCGCCGCGGGCGCCGACCTGCTGCGGTGGGTGGCGTCGATCGCCGAAAACCTGACCTGATCTCCCGGCCGCCGCGCGCTGAGCCGCGCGTGGGAATCCCGGGCGGGGCGGGCAACCCGGCCCCGTGCGGGACGTCCACGTGATCATGAGAATCCCGGCGCTGCTGGCGTCCGTCCTCGCTCTCCTGGCACTTCCCGTCCTCCCCGCGTCGGCGGAAACCGCGGTACCGGCGGGGTTCCGGCCCGCGTCGACGAGCTGGACCGGCCCGGACACCGGGTACGTCCTCGGGTATTCGCCGTGCGCGAAGAGCTGGTGCCCGGCGCTGGTGGGCACGACCGACGGCGGCACGCACTGGCGGCGGCTGGGTGCGCCGGCGATGCCGTTGCCGGACAACCACAACCACGTCGCGCTCACGTTCGTCTCCGCCCGCGTCGCGTACGTCAGCGACGGCGTCCACGTCCGCACCACCCGGGACGGCGGCGCGACCTGGCACCCGGTCGGCCTCATCGGCGCGCGCGAGCCGTACTACCTCTCGAAGATCACCGAAACCGGCGGGCGGGTGTTCGCCGTGCTCACGGCCTACGGCGAGGGCCGCGGCTCGACGCGGCTGTACTCCGCCGTCGCCGGCTCGCCGGTGCTGGCCGGAGTGCCCGGGTTCGCGGCCACCGGCGCGCTGACTTACGGCGACCTCTCCGCCGGCGGTGGGCTCCAGGTCGCGCTCGGCGCGGACTACGGCACGGAGGAGTACTGGACCTCGCGCGACGGCGTCCGCTTCACCCGGGCCGAGCCGCCCTGCCCCGCGGGGTCGGTCGCTTCGCTCGCCGGGGTCCGGGACCGGCAGGTCGTGGCGCTGTGCAGCAGCAGTCCCGGGTCGCCGCAGCCCGGCTCGACCGAGCGGCGGCTGCGGCACGCCCCGCAGCTCGGCGGGGCGTTCAGCGGGAGCGACGAGGCGCCGTACACCGGGATCACGCAGGGGTTCGCCGCCGCTTCGCCGGCCACCGCGACGGTCGCGGCGGTGGGCGGTGGCGTCGGGTTCCTGCACCGCACGGCCGACGGCGGCCGCACCTGGACGACGACGGCGTTGTCCGAACGCGGCCTCGGGCTGGCCGATCTCGACTTCCCCGGCCGCGGCACGGGAGTCGTCGTGGACGGTCAGCCGGATGCCGCGGGCGGTTCGGCCGTGTACCGCACCACGGACGGCGGAATCTCCTGGCGCGAACTGCGTTGGGGGTCATAGTCCCTGGCAGGTAAGGCCCTTCGCCCTGGTTCACACTGTGAACGGCATGTCGTAGGCTGAGCACTGTCCGTTGCCGGACACGGTGAGCGAAGCCCGGGCAGGGGCGCCGTCCACCGCGGTGCAGAGTGGGAGATCAGCCGATGACGCCTGGCGACCTGCGGTCCGGAACCGGGGGCGGCGCCGCCGCGCTCGATTTCAGCAAGGCGAGCCTGGCCCGGTTGTCCGACGCGCTGCTCGGCGGCCACGACCACTACGAGGTCGACCGCGAAGCGATGCGGCGCCTGCTGGCGATCGCGCCCGGCGCCCGCACGATGGCGAAGGAACACCGCGACTGGCTGGTGCGCGCGGTGCGGTTCCTGGCCGGAAAGCGCGGCATCGACCAGTTCCTCGACCTGGGTTCCGGCATGCCGACCGCGGAAAACACCCACCAGGTGGCGCAGCGGTACAACCCGGACGCGCAGGTGGTGTACGTCGACAACGACCCGGTGGTGCAGGTGCACGGGCGGGCGCTGCTCGAGGAGAACTACCTGACCCACGTGACGGGCGCCGACCTGACCCGCCCGGCCGACACCCTCGCCGACGACGTCGTCAAGGAGTACCTCGACTTCTCCCGGCCGGTGGCGCTGATGCTGACGTCGATCATCCACCACATCGACGACTACGAACGCGCGAAGAAGATCGTCGCGGAGTACGTGAAGGCGCTGGCGCCGGGGTCGTACCTGCTGCTCACGCACCACTTCGACCCGGAAGAGGACTCGCCGCGGCAGGAACTCGCGCGGCTGCTGGAGACGAGCTTCCAGGGCACCGGGCTGGGCAGCGTGTACCGCACGCGGGAGCAGATCACGGCGTTCTTCGACGGCACCGAACTGCTTCGCCCGGGGCTGGTCTACCTGCACGAATGGTGGCCCGACGGCCCGCGCCTGCACCCGCTCAGCGAGCTGAACTTCCTGACCCTGGGCGGAGTCGCCCGCAAGCAGTGACACCCCCAGGTCGTGAGTGTTCAGGCGGGTTGGAACCCGCCTGAAC
>NZ_JBEZDL010000034.1:0-94918 GCF_040648295.1 Amycolatopsis sp. NPDC049159 | reverse complement strand
GTGCTGGGAAGACCGGGAGGCCACGTTCCTGATCGGTGGGGACCAGTGCACCCGGCGGTGTGACTTCTGTCAGATCGACACGGGTAAGCCCGCTGCGTTGGACCGGACTGAGCCGCGGAAGGTCGCGGAGTCGGTGCAGGCGATGGGTTTGCGGTATTCGACGGTCACCGGTGTCGCCCGTGATGACCTTCCTGATGGTGGTGCGTGGCTGTACGCGGAGACGGTCCGGCAGATCCACGACTTGAATCCGGGTACGGGTGTCGAGCTGTTGATCCCGGACTTCAACGCGGATCCGGCGCAGCTGGCTGAGGTGTTCGGGTCGCGGCCTGAGGTGCTGGCGCACAACGTGGAGACGGTTCCGCGGATCTTCAAGCGGATCCGTCCGGGCTTCCGCTACACGCGGTCCCTGGAAGTCATCACGAAGGCGCGTGAGGCGGGTTTGGTGACGAAGTCGAACCTGATCCTGGGCATGGGCGAGACGCCCGACGAGGTGGCTCCGGCGATGCAGGACCTGGTCGACGCGGGGTGCGAGATCCTGACGATCACGCAGTACCTGCGTCCTTCGCCGCGGCACCACCCGGTGGACCGCTGGGTCAAGCCGGAGGAGTTCGTCGAGCACTCGAAGGCTGCCGAGGCGATGGGCTTCGCGGGCGTGATGGCGGGGCCGCTGGTGCGCTCGTCCTACCGCGCAGGACGGCTCTACGCGCAGACCAAGGGTTACCGTGGGGAGGAGCTGCCGTCGAACCTGCAGCACCTCGCCGACCAGGGCCCGGCCGCGCAAGAAGCCAGCTCTCTGCTGGCGCGATAGGAAGGGGCGGATCAATGGCGATCAGCGTCTTCGACCTGTTTTCCATCGGCATCGGCCCGTCGAGCTCCCACACCGTCGGGCCGATGCGGGCGGCACTGACCTTTGTGGACGGACTCGGCGACGACCTCGCGCGGACTTCCCGGGTGCAGGCCGAGCTGTTCGGCTCGCTCGGCGCGACCGGCTTCGGCCACGGCAGCGACAAAGCCGTCCTGCTCGGGCTTTCCGGTGAGCGTCCCGAAGAGATCGACACCGACACCGTGCCGGGCAAGATCGCGGAGATCCGCGAGTCCGGGCGGCTGAAAGTCGGCGGCACGCACGAGATCGCGTTCGACGAGGACAACGACCTCACCATGCACCGCCGCAAGTCGTTGCCCGCGCACCCGAACGGCATGGTCTTCCGCGCGTTCGACGCCGCGGGTGAGCTGCTGCGCGAACGGACGTACTACTCGGTCGGCGGCGGGTTCGTGCGCGACGAGTCCTACGAGACGGACGCGGTGTTCGTCGAGGACTCGACGCCGGTGCCGTACCCGTTCCGCACGGGCGCGGACCTGCTCGGGCACTGCGCGGAAACCGGGCTGCCGATCAGCGAGGTCATGCTGGCGAACGAGCTGGCCTGGCGGTCGCGCGAAGAGGTGCGCGACGGGCTGCTGGACATCTGGGCCGTCATGGCCGAGTGCGTCCGCAACGGCTGCACCCACGAAGGCGTGCTCCCGGGCGGCCTGAAGGTGCCGCGGCGCGCGAAGGCGTTGCACGAGAAGCTGCTGGCCGAGGACGGCCTGGACGACCCGCTGTACGCGATGGACTGGGTGAGCCTGTACGCCTTGGCGGTCAACGAGGAGAACGCCGCGGGCGGCCGCGTGGTGACGGCCCCGACCAACGGCGCGGCGGGGATCATCCCGGCGGTGCTGCACTACTACCAGCGCTTCATCCGCCACTCGACCGACGACGGCATCGTCAAGTTCATGCTCACGGCGGGCGCGATCGGCTCGATCCTCAAGCAGACCGGCTCGATCTCGGGCGCCGAAGTCGGCTGCCAGGGCGAAGTCGGCTCGGCGTCGGCGATGGCGGCGGCGGGCCTGACGGAGGTCCTCGGCGGCTCACCGGCCCAGGTGGAGAACGCGGCGGAGATCGGCGTGGAGCACCACCTCGGGCTCACTTGCGATCCGGTCGGCGGCCTGGTCCAGATCCCGTGCATCGAGCGCAACGCGGTGGGCGCGTCGAAGGCGATCCACGCGGCCCGCATGGCGATGCGCGGCGACGGCAGCCACGTGGTCACGCTGGACAAGGCGATCAAGACGATGCGCGAGACGGGCGCGGACATGAGCGTCAAGTACAAGGAAACCGCCCGCGGCGGCCTGGCGGTGAACGTCATCGAGTGCTGACCCGAAGCCGCACTTTCATAGGGAAAGTGCGGACCTGGGTGGCACCGCACTTTCGTAGGGAAAGTGCCGTTTCGGGTCAGCGCGGCTCGTCTTCCGGCTCGACCGCCAGCCGCAGGCCGACTTCGACCAGGGTCCAGCCGAACTGCTGTTTTTTCGTGCCCGTGCGGCGTCTCGGCGTCGCACGGCCGGGTGGGCGGTTGCGCACGCCGTGGCGCAACTCGTTCTCCCGTTCGTGGACCAAGTCCTCCGCCATCAGGAAGTGCACCGGATCGCCCCCTGCGTCGATGTTCGGTGTCGGTCGCCCCATCGTCGCTCACCGTGGCCGTCCGGATCCACCGGTTTTCCGCCCGGCGAACACCGGCGCGGGAACGCAGGGTGACCGCGGCCGGCGTGCGGCGCCTAGACTCGCGGGATGAAGTCGACGTCGGTGGCGAATGCCGGTGAAGCGCTGTTCCGGCCGGTTCGCACGGGCAACGCCTTCGAGGAGACGGTCGAGCGGCTGCTGCAGGCCATCCGGCTCGGCGTGGTCGGCGCGGGGGAGCGGCTGCCGTCGGAACGGGAGCTCGCCGAGCGGCTCGGGGTCAGCCGCGTGACGTTGCGGGAAGCCATCCGGGCGCTCTCCGACGCCGGTTACGTGGAGTCACGCCGAGGTCGGTACGGCGGCACGTTCGTGAACGAGAGCCTCCCGGCACCTTCCGAGAAGTCACCCAGCGGCAAGGTCGACGCGGTCGGGCTGGAGGACGCGCTGAGCCTCCGGTACGTCCTCGAAACCGGCGCCGCCGAGATGGCCGCGGCGCGGTCGCTGAGCCCCGCCGACCGGCAGCACCTCACCGGCACGCTCGCCGAGGCCGCGGGCGCGGACCTCGAGGACTACCGGCGCAAGGATTCCCGCCTGCACCTGGCGATCGCCGAGGTCACCGCATCCGGCTCCCTGACCACGGCGATGGCCGACGCCCGCACCCGCGTCAACCAGCTGCTCGACCGGATCCCCTTGCTGCCGCCCAACCTCGAGCACTCGAACGCCCAGCACGAGGCCATCGTCGACGCGATCCTCGCCGGCGACGCCCCCGCCGCCCGCCAGGCGATGGCGGAGCACATCGAAGGCACGGCGTCCCTCCTCCGCGCCTTCCTCTCCTGACGCTCGGGCCATTGTCAGCTCGGGTAGCGCTCAGGCCGGGACGAGGACGACCTTGCCGTGCACGTCGACTCGGCGGCGCGGGTGCGCGGGTCGTTGGCTCGGGTAGCGCTCAGGCCGGGACGACGACCACTGTGCCGTGCACCGCGCCCTCGGCGGCGCGGGTGCGGGGTCGTCGGCCCGGGTAGCGCTCAGGTGGGGAAGATGACCTTGCCGTACACCGCGCCCCGCGGCGGGTGCGGGCGTGTGAGGCGGGCAGTTCGGTCGGCGCCCGCGCGGGTCGTCGGCTCTCCTGACGCTCAAGCCGGGACGACGACGACCTTGCCGTGCACCGCGCCCTCGGCCGCCCGTTCGTGCAACGCCGGCAGCTCGGCCAGCGGCACCCGCCCGGCCACGTCGACGCGCAGCTCGCCCTGGTCGACCAGGGTCACCAGCTTCGCCAGCTGATCGGCGTCGCTGCGGACGAACAGGTCGATGCCGCGCACGCCGCGTTCCTCGTCGGACGGCGCCGGCATCCACACCGTCGTGTTCACCAGCGCGCCGCCCGGCCGGATCAGGGTGACCAGCGCGGCCAGCTCCGCCGGGTCGACCGGGGCGAGGTTGAGCACCAGGTCGACCGGCTCGGTCACCGCCGCGGTCACCGGTGTCGTGGTGTGCTCGACGACTTCGTCGGCGCCGGCGGCCTTGACCGCGTCGGTGCTGCGCGGGCTCGCCGTCGCGATGACGTGGGCGCCGGCCCCCTTGGCCAGCTGCACGGCGTAGCCGCCGACCGCGCCGCCGGCGCCGTTGATCAGCACGCGCTGCCCCGAGCGCAGCCCGCCGTGGTCGAAGAGCGCCTGCCGCGCGGTCAGGCCGACCAGCGGCAACGCGGCCGCGTCGGCCAGCGGCACGTCCCGGGGCGCCGCCGTCAGGGCCTCGGCCGGTGCGACGACGTACTCCGCGGCCGCGCCGGCGCCGTCCATCGGCAGGAAGCCGACGACCCGGTCGCCGGCCGCCAGGCCGTCGACGCCGTCACCGAGCGCGTCGACCGTGCCGGCGACGTCGATGCCCGGGGTGTGGGGCAGCTCGACGGGGATGGGGCCGCGCATGAAGCCGCCGCGGATGTTGCCGTCGACGGAGTTGAACGACGTCGCGGCGACCCGGAGCCGGACCTGCCCCGCGCCCGGCACCGGCAGGTCCACGTCCTCGTAGCGCAGGACTTCCGGGCCGCCGTAGTCGTGGAAACGCACTGCCTTCATCGGAGTTCTCGCTTTCGGTGAGAGCCATGTGCTTCGAATTCGAAGCAACTGCGGACCACGCTACAACTGCTTCGAATTCAAAGCAAGTGTTGCCGGTCACCCTTGATCCACACGGCTCAGGATCGTGGTCGCGGCCGGGCTCAGCCTGGGCCGGCTTGGCCCACCCTGAGCACGGCCGGCCCGCGGGCGGCGCGGACGACCTCGGCGAGGCGGACCGCGTCGGGCGAGGACGGCGCCGCGGTGAGGATCACCGCCATCAGGTCGTCCCCTGGCACGTCGAGCAGGCTGCCGTCGAGCGCGACGTCCTCGCCGTCCGGCGTGCGGAACACCGCGCGGTTCTCGTACGCCGACACCGTTTCCGGGGCGCGCCACAACGCGTCGAACGCCCGGCTGGTGCTCCGCAGCTCGTCGACGAGGCCGGCGAGTCCTTCGTCGGCGGGGTACCGCAGGTGCGTGTCGCGGAGCCGGGCGGCGAGCGCGGCGCGGAACCCGGCCTGGTGCTCGTCGGTCCGGGAGATCTCCCCGCGCGCGTCGCGGAACGTGCGCCACGCGACGTTCCAGTCCCGGCCGCTCCCGGTCGCCGCCCCGCCGCCGAGCGCCAGCCACGCACCGTTGACGGCGACGACGTTCCACGCCCGGTCGGTCAGGAACGCCGGGGTGCCGCCGAACCGCTCCAGCAGCCGGATCGCCGCCGACCCGGCCTCGCGCGGCACCTGCCCGTCGGTGGCCGCGTACCCGGCGAGCGCGCACAGCCGCTCGTAGTCCGCCCGGCTGATCCGCAGCGCGCGGGCGATCGCGGTCACCACGCCGGCCGACGGGTGGCGGCGGCCCTGCTCCAGCCGGCGCACGTAGTCCGCGGACACCCCGGCCAGCTCGGCGAGCTCTTCCCGGCGGAGCCCGCGGACCCGCCGCCCGGTCCGCGGCCCGGCGGGCGGCTCGGCCCGCTCGCGCAGCCGGCGGACCGCGGCGCCCAGCTCGGACAGCGACATGGCGCCAGTCTGCACCACCGGACTCCTTCGAATTCGAAGCAGTAGACTCCGGGCATGCCGCAACCGTCGCTCGACCCCGTGCAGCTCGGCGCCTACTTCGACCTCGTCGAGGTGACCAGCCTGCTGCGGCACGCGGTCGAGCAGCAGCTGCGCGAGGCCGGCGAGCTCAGCTACGTGCAGTTCCAGCTGCTGGCCCGGCTCGGGGACTCGCCGACGGGCAGCCACCGCATGACCGACCTGGCCGACGGCGTCGTCTACAGCCGCAGCGGCCTGACCTACCAGGCGGGCCTGCTCGAGAAGGCCGGCCTGGTGGTGCGGTCGCCGTCGCCGGACGACGAGCGGAGCACCACGGTCACCATCACCGACGCCGGGCGCGAGCGGCTCGCGCAGGTGCTGCCCGGGCACATCGAGGTGGTCAGCGGCCTGCTCTTCGAGCCGCTCTCCCGCGCCGACGTCGAAACCCTCGCCGGCCTGCTGGCCCCGGTCCGGGACCACATGCGCTCGACGCCACCGCGCTCGGCGGCTCCCCGGAGGCGGGCCGGCGGCGGCTAACGGCGTGTCTTGACAGGATTCGAACAACCCGCGGTAGTTCTCCACAGAACCTTTTCACCCGTCCGGCCGTCATCCGTTCGTGACCTTGCCGAACGAGGAGCCGACCGAGGAACCCGCCGTCAAAACCCCGCGACGGCGGCGGTGGCGGCGCATCCGGCGGACCGCGTACTGGACGTTCGGCGTGCTGGCCGGCGTCCCGCTGATCGCGTTCTGGGTCGCCTACCTCGTGCTCGACGTCCGCAGCCCGCAGGAGGTGCTGGCCGGGCTCGACAAGACCGTCGTGCTGCAGTACTCCGACGGTTCCGAGCTGCTGAAGGTGATCCCGGCCGACGGCGACCGGATGTTCGTGCCCTACGCGCAGGTGCCGGCGAAGCTGCGGGACGCCATCATCGCCACCGAGGACCCGACCTTCTGGGACAACCAGGGGTTCGACCCGACCGGCATCGGCCGCGCGTTCCTCACCGGCGTCGGCGGCGGGTCCGGGATCACCCAGCAGTACATCAAGAAGTCCACCGGCGACGACGACGCCACGATCGGCCGCAAGTTCGCCGAGCTCGTCCTGGCCACGAAGATCACGCAGGAGCAGAGCAAGGAACAGATCTTCGAGAGCTACGTCAACATCATCTCCTTCGGCCGCGGCACGTTCGGGCCCGCGGCGGCGATGAACGCCTACTTCGGCAAGAAGCTCGACGACTCGATCACCTGGAGCGAAGCGGCTTTCCTCGCCGGGATGATCCAGTCGCCGTCGGTGCACGACCCGGCCGCGTCCGGCGACGCGCACGCCGGGCGGCGCTGGGAGTACGTGCGCGACAAGCTCCGCGGCCGCGGGTACGTCAAGAGCGGCGAGGCGATGACGTACCCCGGTCCCGAGATCCAGCCGCCCTCGGAAACGCGGGCGGGCCGCGTGACCTACGACGAATTCCACGTCAAGCAGCAGGTGCTCGCCGAGCTCGACCGGGCAGGCTTCCCGCTCGGCCGGCTCCAGCAGGGGAACATGACGGTCGAGACGACGCTGGACCGCGGGATGCAGGACGCCGCCGGGAAAGCGTTGCGGGAGCGGCTGAAGAACGAACCGAAGGAGTTCCGCGGCGCCGTCGTCGCGGTCGACCCGCGGACCGGGGCCGTCCGCACCTATAACGGCGGAGACCAGGGCGTGCGCGACTACGCGGGCACCTCGCACGCGCCGGGTTCGGCGTTCTACCCCTTCACGCTCGCCGCGTTGCTGCGCCACGGCTACGGCGCGGACCAGCCGATCCCGTCGCCGTCGAAGCTCGAGTTCCTCGGCGAGAACTTCCAGTACCCGGACGTCTGCGGCCCGAAGTGCACCCCGCGCACGGCCATGGAGAAGCACGCCGACGGCCCCTTCGTCGCGCTGGCCAAGCAGCTCGGCCCGGACGCGCTGAGCGAGACCGCGCGCCGGGCCGGCATCCCGGAGACCGTCGACGGCGTCCCGACCATGCGCGAGAAGGACGGCTTTCTCATCGGGCCGGGCATCGCGGTCGGCCGGTACCCGGTGCGGCCGCTCGACCTGGCCGGCGCCTACGCGACCTTCGCCGCCGACGGCCGGCGCGCGACCCCGCACCTGGTCGCGAAGGTGCGCGACGAGAGCGGTGCGGTGGTGTGGGAGGCCCCGGACACCGCGAGCCCGGCGTTCGGCGACGACGACGCCAGTCACCGCGTCGCCCGTGACGTCACCAGCACCCTGACCGACGACGGCGGCACCGTGCTGCGCACCGGCGAGGCCGAGCACGGGAACAGCCCGGACAACCAGGACGCCTGGGCCGTCGGCTACACCGGGCAGCTCGCGACCGCGGTCTGGATCGGCTCCGACGACGACCGGCGGCTCAAGGACGCCCACGGCGCGAAGCTGACCGGAGACGTCGTCCCGGCCGACGTCTGGCGCGGCTTCATGACGGCGGCGCACCAGGTGGTGCCGCCGCCGTCACCGGTGGCCCGGCCACCGCGCTGAGCCTTCGGAAAGCGGTTACCGGACGATGCCCAGCACGAACCCGTCGTGCCCCTTGGTGCCGACGGTCTGGACGGCGGTCGCGTCCAGCCGCGGCTCGGCGGCGAGCACGTCGAACATCTCCCGCGCGCCGCGGACGTTCGGGTCGTCGCTGCCCGCGTCGGCGACCCGGCCCTGGCGCACGACGTTGTCGACGACGATCGTGGTGCCCGGCCGGGACAGCTCCAGCGCGGCCCGCACGTAGTTCGCCAGGTTGGCCTTGTCGGCGTCGATGAACACGAAGTCGAACGGCCCGGTGAGCGTGGGCAGCGTGTCCAGCGCGGCGCCGACCCGGATCTCGGCGACGTCCTCGCCGAAGCCCGCCCGCGCCAGGTTCGCCTTCGCGACTTCCGCGTGTTTCGGTTCGTATTCGCAGGTCACCAGCTTGCCGCCGGCCGGGAGCGCGCGGGCCAGCCAGATCGTGCTGTACCCGCCGAGCGTGCCGATCTCGAGGATCGCCCGCGCGCCGGACAGGCGGGCCAGCAGGTTCAGCAGCTTGCCCTGGTTGGGCGCGACGGCGATGGACGGCAACCCGGCGGCGGCCGAGTCGGCGAGTGCGTCGTCGAGCACCGGATCGGGGGCGAGCAGCGCTTCGGTGAGGTAGTCGTCGACTTCGGCCCAGGTCTTGTCGGTCATGGCACCTCCACGGCCAATCTAGCGGGCTGGGATCATGCTCAGGAGCGACCGGAAGCGGGAAAGGTGGACATGGACGACTACCGCGTCGTCGCGGACACCCTCGCGGCCGACATCGAAGCCGGCCGGCTGCGCCCCGGCGACCGGCTCCCGCCGCAGCGCCGGTTCGCGCGGCAGCACGGCATCGCGAACTCCACCGCCGCCCGCGTCTACGGCGAGCTCGTCCGGCGCGGCCTGGCCGTCGGCGAAGTCGGCCGCGGCACGTTCGTCCGGGCCGCGAAGCCGCCGCCCGAGCCCGCGCTCGCCGAGCCCGGCGACGCCCGCGTCGACCTCGAACTCAACTTCGCCGTCCTGCCCGACCAGTCGGCGCTGCTGGCGAAGGCACTGGAACCGTTGCTGCGCCCGGACGTCCTCACCGCGGCCCTGCACCCGATCGGCGCCGCGGGGACACCGGCGGCCCGGACGGCGGCGGCCGCGCTGCTCACCCGCGGCGAGTGGCGCCCGGACCCCGCGACGATCCTGTTCACCGGCAACGGCAGGCAGGCCATCGCGGCGGCGATCGCCGCGTTCGTCCCGGTGGGGGAGCGGCTCGCGGTGGAGTCGCTGACGTACCCGGTGGTCAAGGCGCTGGCGGCGCGGCTCGGGATCGAGCTCGTGCCGATCGAGACCGACGAGGACGGCCTCGTGCCGGCGGCCCTCGCCGCGGCGGAGCCGGTGCGCGCCCTGTACGTCCAGCCGACGCTGCACAACCCGCTCGGCACGACGATGCCCGCGCGACGGCGGGAGGAGCTGGCCGAAGTCGTCGAGCGGCTCGACCTGCCGGTGATCGAGGACGGCATCTACACGTTCCTGCGCGACGACGTCCGGCCGTTCGCCGCGTACGCGCCGGAGCGGACCGTCTTCGTGGACAGCCTGTCCAAACGCGTCGCGCCCGGCCTGACCGCGGGCTTCCTGGTGCCGCCGCCGCGGTGGGCCGCCCGGCTGGCGTCGTCGGTGCGCTCGGGTGGCTGGGCGGCGTCGCGCTTCGCCGTCGAAGCGGCGACGCAGTGGATCGTGACGGGCACGCTCGCCGAAGTCGAGGCCGCCAAACGCCGCGACGCCGCCGCGCGGGCCTTGCTGGTCCGGGAGAAGCTCCCGGACCTGCGCGGCGACGCGGCTTCGTACCACCGCTGGTGGGAGCTGCCGGACCACTGGCGAGCGGACACGTTCGTGGCCGCCGCGGCCCGGCACGGGATAGCGCTCTCCCCGGCGGCGGCGTTCGCCGTGCTGCCGGGGCACGCGCCGAACGCCGTGCGGGTCGCGGTGTCGGCGCCGCCGGTGGAGATCTTGAGTGCGGCGCTGGACGTCTTGGCCGGGCTGGCGGGCGGGAGCCCGGACGACCTGCTGGCGGATTGAGCGCCCGGCCACCCCGGTGCCGAACTCGGCCGCGCACCCCCGGTGTTTCGCGGAGTACGAGCGGGCGATGGCGGTGCGCAGTGCCGAGGTGGTCGCCGAAAGCGTCCGGTTCGGCGGGCGCGCTCAGCGAATCCGGCCGGGCTGGCGGGCGGGAGCCCGGACGACCTGCCGGCGGATTGAGCGCCCGGCCACGCCGGTGCCGAACTCCGCCGCGCACCCCGGTGCTGTCGAAACCGCCTTCGCGGAGTACGAGCGGGCGATGGTGGTGCGCCCCGCCGCTCAGGGCGCGTACTTGCCCACGAAACTGCCGCAGGTCACCGGGCGGCCGGTGAGGCGGGCCTGGATCGCCGTCTCCAGGCCGAGGTAGGTGAACACCGGCGTGTCGGCCGGGACCGACGCCGGGACCGGGCCGCCGGTGGCCAGCAGGCGGCTCGGCACCGTCTGGAACAGCACCAGGTACCCGCCTTCACGGTTGAGCTCGTCGCTCTTCGCGAGCATCCGCTCGGGCGCGTCGCCGACGATTTCCAGGGGCAGCGGCCATTCCAGCGGGAACGGGTTGTTCAGGCGGAAGGCGGGGTAGGCGAACGCGTTGTCCGGCAGGACCGCCGTGCGCGGGGCCGGGAAGCGGTCGAGGCAGTCGCGGATCTGCCGGACGTAGGCGTAGGTCGAGGGGTTCGTGCGGATGCCCGACATCGCCGGGCTGACGTCGCCGAGGTCCGCGGTCAGCCGGTCGTGCCCGAGGTCGAGGTAGGCGGCCTGGTCGTGGCGCGCGACGACGACCCAGCCGCACACCGCGACCGCGGTCAGCCCGGCCGTCGCGGTGACCCAGCGGCGCGCCAGCCGCGGCCGGGGCGGGACGACGTGGCTCAGCAGCAGCAACGCCGTCAGCGCGAGGGTGCCGGTGAGCAGCGTCGGGGTGTCGTTGCCCCACGACAGGCTGGTCATGAACCCGGTGGCGAGCACGAGCAGCCCGGCCCACGGCACCCTCCGCGCCACGGCCGCGTTCACCGGCACGCTGACCGCGACGATCCACCACAGGACGTCGGCCCAGCGCGAGGAGCCGGTGAACCGGCCGTCGACGACGGTCCAGACCACCGCGGCCGCCCCGGCGAGCACCAGCACCCAGGACGCGGCCCGCCCGGCCGCGCCGAGCCGGTCGCCGGGCAGCCGGACGGCCAGCAGCACCACGGCGATCGCGGCGAAGAACCCGAGTTCGCGCACCGGTGCGCGGGTCAGCGCCTCGGGGTCGGCCAGCCACAGCCCGAGCAGCCGTTCGCCGTACGCGGGCACGCCGCCGGTGAGCTGCTCGACCATCTCGGCGAACCCGCCGCCGATGGCGACCCAGGCGACGTACGCCAGCCCGGGCGCGCCGAGCGCGAGCAGGTCGAGCAGCACCCGCACCACGCGCCGCGCCCCGGTCCGGGTGGCCGGGTGCAGCAGCAGCCACAGCACGCCGATCACGGCGGCCAGCGCGAAGCTCTGCTTGACGAACACCGCGCAGCCGAGCAGCACGAGCCCGCCGCGGCGGGCGAGCGCGCGGCCGGTGCGCAGCCCGGTGTCCAGCGCCCACGCGCCGCACGCGGTGAGCGCGATGCCGTCGACGGTGTGCCAGGCCATCAGCGGGAAGGCGTTGAGGTTGATCAGCGACGCGGCCGCGACCATCGCCGTCATGCCCGGGCCCCAGTCCAGCACCCGGCGCCGGGTGACGAGCGCGGCGAAGGCGATCGTCGCCACGACGATCTCGATCATGGACAGGAAGCTCGACCCGAAGAACAGCGGCATCGGGAGGGCGAAGTCGACGACGTGCAGCACGGCCGAGCCGAGCGGGCGCGCGGAGATGATGTCGGCGTGCGGGACTTCGCCGTGCAGCACGCGCCACGCCTGCGCGAGGATGAACCCCTGGTCGGAGGGGTGGAACCCGAAGCGCCCGACGCGCAGTTCGGTGGCCAGCGCGAGCAGCACGACCCAGCCGGCGTGGATCCCCCAGCGCAGCAGCGGCCGGGAAGCCTTCGAGGGCGCGGGTTCCGCGGCGGCGTGCGCAGGACTCGCCACGTCCACGCCGCGCCCGCCTTCCGCTCCCGATCACACCCGGAAAGCGATGGTACTGGCCGGGGCGGTCCGGGGTGCGATGGCCGTGCGCCGGACCATCGGCGGGCGGTGGGTGGCGACCCCGGTGGGCCACCACCCACCTGCCGTCACCCGAAGGCGGGCCGGGCGGTGCCGATCTCGGCCGTCTTGTCGGCGCGTTCCCCAGTGGTGCTACTCGGCATTTCGAACTCCCCAGTTCACGCCCGTACCGTTGTACGGGACTCGCGCGAGGGTAGAAGTACCGTTGCCGCCGTGCCAGGGTTTCGGCGGAATACGCGGGGATCAAGCACGACGGCGCCAGATCGAGCGGGTGACCGCCGCCGCGACCGACGCCGGCGCGGGCCGGCGGGGCAGGTCGCGGGCCTCCGGCGCCGACTCCCGCACGGCCGAGTACGCCAGGTGCGCGGCGAAGCGGGAGAGCCGCGGCGCCACGAGCGTCGCCAGTTCGGCCGCGCGGCCTTCGGGCAGGCTCAGCACCTCCGGCCGGTCCTCGCACGCCTTCACCACCAGGGCCGCCGCGCGTTCCGGGCTGCTCGACGGGAGGCCGCGGTAGCCGGTCGGCGCGATCATCGGGGTCCGGACCAGCGGCATCCGCACCGACGTGAACGTGACGCCGTCCGAGAGCGTCTCGCGCCCGGCCGCCAGCCCGAACTCCTCCAGCGCCGCCTTCGAAGCCAGGTAAGCGGAGAAGCGCGGGGTGTCGGTCTGCAGGCCCTGGGTCGTCACGTTGACGACGTGGCCGAACCGGCGTTCGGTCATCGACGGCAGGAACCCGAGGATCAGCCGCACCGGGCCGAAGTAGTTGATCGCCATCGTGCGCTCGAAGTCGTGGAACCGTTCGGTGGACAGCGCGACCGAGCGCCGGATCGACCGGCCCGCGTTGTTCACCAGCACGTCCACCGCGCCGTGCTCGCCGAGCACGTCCTTGACGAGCGCGTCGACCGCGTCGCCGTCGGTGAGGTCGCAGGGGTACGCGGCCGCGGTGCCGCCCGCGGCGAGGATTTCCTCCCGCACCTCTTCGAGTTCCGACGCGCGCCGGGCCACGAGGATCACCTTCGCGCCCTTGCGGGCCACGGCCAGCGCCGACGCCCGGCCGATCCCGGACGACGCGCCGGTGATCAGCACCGTCCGCCCGGCGAGGCCGTGGGTGCGGCGGGCGCGGTCGGGGTCGAGGTGGGCCTGCCAGTACCGGTACAGCGGCGCCGCGTAGTCCCGCAGCTCCGGCAGTTCGACGCCGCTGCCGAACAACGCCGTCGTGGTGCGCGCGGTGTCGAACTCGACCGGCATGCTCAGGTGCGGCAGCACTTCGAGCGGGACGCCCAGCTCTTCGAGGACGGCGGCCCGCGTGGCCCGGCCGCCGGGCAGGCGGTCGATCCCGGCCGCGGCCGCCTTCGCGACCCGCCCGCCCGCGCGCCGGACCACGCCCGAGGCCCGGGCGGGCAGCGCGGCCCGGACGACCGGCCCGCCGGCGGCGCGCGCGAAGGCGTTGTAGACGGAGTTGAGCGACTGCGGCCGCGCGGCGGCGAGGTGGTAGGTCGACCCCGGCGGCGCGTCCCGGTGCATCAGGAACTCCATCGCGTCGACGACGTAGTCGACCGGCACCAGGTTCGTCGCGCCGAGGCCGGGCGCGGCCAGGGGGAGGCGCTTCGGTAGGGCCGCCAGCCGCGAGATCGCGGGGAGGAAGAAGTAGGGGCCGTCGACCTTGTCCATCTCGCCGGTGCGCGAATCGCCGACGACCGCGGACGGCCGGTAGACGCGGAACGGCAGCGCCTGCTCGCGGACGAGCTTCTCGGCCTGGAACTTCGTCGCGTGGTACGGCGAGCCGAAGCGCTGGCCGAGGTCGAAGTCGGCCTCGGTGAACCGCCCGGCGTGATCGCCCGCGACGGCGATCGACGACACGTGGTGCACCAGCCCGGCGCCGGCCGCGGCGGCGAAGGCGAGCAGGTGCCGGGTGCCCTCGACGTTGGCGCGCCGGTTGGCCTCTTCGCCGGCGGTGAGGTCGTAGACCGCGCCCAGGTGGACGACGTGGTCGAGGTGCCCGCACTCGGCGGGGTCGACGCCGAGCCGCGGTTCGCCGAGGTCGCCGACCACGGGCCGCAGCTTGTCCGCCCCCGCCCAGTCCCGGCTCAGCGCGGCCAGGCGCTCGCGGGAGGTCTCGCGGACCAGCGCGTACACCGCGGACGTCTCCGGCCGCCGGAGCAGCCGCGCGACCAGGCGTTTTCCGATGAAACCCGTCGCACCCGTCACGAAGTAGGTCGTCATGGCCGGTCCCTTCCGTCGGGGCCGACTCTAACCTACTGAGAAGTAGGAACGGTAGTTGTCAGGTTTGGGCCGTCTCTTCCGCCGTCGCGACGACAGCGTCACGCAAGGCGGCCCGCAGCCGTCCGACGTCGAGCGGCCCGAGCACCGCCGCTTCACCGGGTGGCGCGACCAGCACCACCTTGTCGTTGCTGACGAACACCGTCACGTCCCTGCGCCTGCCGGCCAGATCCCGGCAGCCGATCGACCACTCGCCCCGACTCATGGTCGCCGCCCTCCGATTCTTCGTCGATCGTGCTTCGTGCGAGGGTGGGAGGGGGCCGTGACAGCGCCATGACGCCGGTTCACCCGATCTGCCTACTCGCGGGTTTTGCCTTGCGCTTCGCGGATTTCCGGCGTATCCCCCGGTCGTGGCGCGGCCGGTTCCGGAGTACCGTCCGCACCGTCTCGTCGTCGTGGGAGGTCGCTGATGTCGGAGCCGCGGAAGATCGTCGTCGTCGGAGCGGGACTGGGCGGGGCGTCCGCCGCGGCCGCGTTGCGAGAGCGCGGCTACACCGGCGAAGTCCTGTTGATGGGCTCGGATCCGCACCGCCCGTACGAGCTGCCGCCGCTGTCGAAGGGTGTCCTGCTCGGCAACACCGACGAGCCCGACTGGGTGCACGAAGAGAAGTACTACGCGGAAAAGGACGTCCGCTTCAGCCCCGGTGTCACGGCGACGCGCGTCGAGCTGGGCGCCCGCCTGGTCCTCGACGACGCGGGCGGCGAGCACCGCTACGACCGCCTGGTCCTGGCCACCGGCTCCCGGCCGCGGTCGCTCCCGGTCCCGGGCGGCGACCTGCCCGGGCTCTACACGCTGCGCACCCTGGACGACGCGTTGAAGCTGCGCTCGGCGTTCGCGGCGGCGGAGCGGGTGGTGATCGTCGGCGCCGGCTGGATCGGCTCGGAGGCCGCGGCGGCGGCCCGCACGCACAACGCGGACGTGACGGTCGTGGACCCGGTCCCGGTGCCGCTGGCGAACGTCGTCGGCGAGACGATCGGCGGCGTGTTCCGCGACCTCCACGTCGCGAACGGCGTGAACTACCGCCTGGGCGAGCAGGTCGCGGAGATCACGGGCGGCCCGGACGGCGTCCGCGGCGTCCGCTTGGCGGGCGGCGAAGAACTGGCGGCGGACGTGGTCCTGATCGCGGTCGGCGCGGCCCCGCGGGTGGAGCTGGCCCACGCGGCCGGCTTGGAACTGTCCGACGACGGCGGCGTCTGCGTCGACGCGGGCCTGCGCACGGCGGCCCCGGACGTGTACGCGGTGGGCGACATCGCGGCCCACTTCCACCCCCGCTACGGCCGCCGCATCCGCGTGGAGCACTGGGCGAACGCGAAGGACCAGGGCACGCACGTGGCACAGAACCTGCTGGGGGAGAACGAGCCCTTCCTGGCCTCGCCGTACTTCTTCACCGACCAGTACGACCTGGGGTGCGAGTACCGGGGGCTGGCGGACCCGGCGGCGGACGAACTGGTGGTGCGCGGCGACCTGGCAGCCCGCGAGTTCACGGCGTTCTGGCTCCGCGACGGCGAAGTGGCGGCGGCGATGAACGTGAACATGTGGGACGACGGCGACGCACTGGGAGCGTTGGTCGACGGCCGCGCGAAGGTGACGGCGGAGCAGCTCAAGACGGCGGATCTGGCCTCGCTGACCTGATCTTCGTGCGAGTATCGCCGCGTGAAGGAATCAGACTTCGAGGACAGCTTCCACCCGACCGACGCGGAAATCCGCGCCTGGGCGTACAGCGGCGAAGACGAACCGATGCAGGACTGGGACATCCTGCTCGCCGAGCCCGGGAAC
The DNA here is from genome assembly GCF_040648295.1 of Amycolatopsis sp. NPDC049159. Taxonomy (NCBI): domain Bacteria; kingdom Bacillati; phylum Actinomycetota; class Actinomycetes; order Pseudonocardiales; family Pseudonocardiaceae; genus Amycolatopsis; species Amycolatopsis sp. NPDC049159. Next base: position 78,597 of record NZ_JBEZDL010000034.1, on the reverse strand, counting down.
CTGCCCCTCCTGCTCGAGCTCGCCGGGGATCCCGCGTGCCCGGCCCGTGAAACGCTGCTCGGCAGCCTCTACTGCGTGGTCGGCCACGAGCAGTCGAAGGAGCAGTTCCGCGAGACGGCCGAGGTCGCCGCACGGTCGGGGAATGCCTGGCTGGAGACCTGGGCTCGCCGGGTCCGCGAGATCCTCGACCACCCGGAAGCGTTCAACCGCAAGGACTGGTGCGGCTTCCCCGGCTACGCGACCAAGCCGACGGGCTGACTTTCCCGCGTCAAAACCGAGAACGCCACCAAAGCCAGCACCGCGAACCCCGCCATCGTCGCGGCCATCGGCACCGCCGTCCCCGGCCCGCCGAGGCCGACCAGCGGCGTCGCCGCCGCGCCCACCACGAACTGCAGCACCCCCAGCAACGCCGACGCCGACCCCGCCGAGCGCGCGTGGGAAGCCAGCGCCAGCGAACTCGCGTTCGGCATCACCAGGCCGATGCTCGACACCAGCAGGAACAGCGACACCAGCAGGAACGCCAGCGGCGCCCGCAGCAGCGCCGACGCCAGCACGAAAGCCCCGCCCACGACACCCAGAAGCAGCCCGGACAGCAACAGCGCCCGTTCGCGCACGCGCCCCACGAGCCGTCCGTTGAGCTGGCCCGCCAGCACGATCCCGACGCCGTTGACGCCGAACACCACGCTGTACGCCTGCGGACTCAGCCCGTACACGCCCTGCAGCGCGAACGAAGACCCCGAGATGTAGGCGAACATCGACGCGAACAGCAGTCCCGACGCCAGCGCGTACCCCGCGAACGACCGGTCCGCCGCCAGCCGCCCGTAGGTCCGCATCACCTGGCCCAGCCGAGCCGGGGAGCGTACGGCGGACGGCTCCGGCAGGAAGAACACCACCACGGCCAGCAGCAGGGCGCCGAACACCGTCAGCACGACGAACACCCCGCGCCACGACGTCCAGTTCAGCAGCTGGCCGCCGAGCAGCGGGGCCAGGATCGGGGCCAGGCCGCTGACCAGCATCAGCGTGGAGAAGAACTTCGTCATCGCGGTGCCGGAGTAGAGGTCGCGGACCGTGGCGCGCGCGATCACGATGCCCGCGGCCGCGCCCAGCGACTGGACGAACCGCGCGCCGACCAGCAGCCACGCGTCCGGGCTCACCGCGCACAGCACCGAGCCCACGATGTACAGCACCAGCCCCGCCAGCAGCGGGCGGCGGCGGCCCAGCGCGTCCGACAGCGGGCCGAGCACCAGCTGGCCCAGCGCCAGCCCCACGATGAACGCGCTCAGCGTCAGCTGGACCGTGCTGTCCGCCGCGCGCAGGTCCTCGGCCATCCGGGGGAGGGCGGGCAGGTACATGTCGATCGACAGCGGCCCGAACGCCGAGAGACCACCCAGGATGAGGACGAACTTCAGCTGCGCGCGCCCGCGGGTCGCGGTACGTTCCGCCGTGGTGGTCATCGGCCTCCTCCCGGTCCTGCTTCCGACCAGCGACGCCGGCGCCGGTGCTATTCCGGCTGTGATCGGTGACACCCCGTGCTCAAATGAGCGTGAACCGATACTGATCCGACCAATTTCCGGCCGATTCGCCGCTGGCTCTGGATCGAGGCCCGCGACTGCGATATACATCGGATGTCTGGTCGGTGTGGGTGAAGGGAATATCCGTGCAGCTAGTGCGCCTCGGAGAGCCGGGAAGTGAGCGTCCGTTCGTGCGGGCCGATGACGGCACCACCTACGAACTGGGCGGGCTGACCGCCGACGTCGACGGCGGCTTCCTCGCCGCGGACGGGATCGCGCGCACCGCCGCCGCGCTCGCCGCCGGGGAACTGCCGGAGGCGGACGTCGACGGCCTGCGCGTGGGTTCGCCGATCGCGCAGCCCGGCAAGGTCGTCTGCATCGGCATGAACTACCGCCGCCACGCCGAGGAGACCGGCGCGACGCCGCCCACCGAGCCCGTCGTCTTCATGAAGGCGCCGGACGTCGTGGTCGGCCCGTCCGACGACGTCCTCATCCCGCGCGGGTCGGTCAGCACCGACTGGGAGGTCGAGCTCGGCGTCGTCATCGGCAAGACCGCCCGCTACCTCGACAGCGTGGACGAAGCTCTGGAGCACGTCGCCGGCTACGTCGTCTCGAACGACGTCTCCGAGCGCGAGCTGCAGTTCCGCACCGCCCAGTGGGACAAGGGCAAGTCGTGCGAGAACTTCAACCCGCTCGGCCCGGCGCTGGTCCCGGCGAGCGAGGTGCCGGACCCGCAGGACCTCGGCCTGCGGCTGTGGATCAACGGCGAGAAGAAGCAGGACTCCTCGACCAAGGACATGATCTTCGGCGTCGCCGAGATCGTCCACCACCTGAGCCAGGTGATGGTGCTGCGCCCCGGCGACCTGATCAACACCGGCACCCCCGAAGGCGTCGCCCTCGGCCAGCCCGACCCGAAGCCGTACCTGCGTGACGGCGACGTGATCGAGCTGGAGATCGACGGGCTCGGCCGGCAGCGCCAGACCGCGAGGCAGGCCTGACCATGGCGAAGATCATCGGCATGGAGGTCCTCGACGTCCGGTTCCCGACCTCGCGGGAGCTCGACGGCTCGGACGCGATGAATCCCGACCCGGACTACTCCGCCGCCTACGTCGTGCTGCACACCGACGGCGGACCGGACGGCTACGGCCTCGCGTTCACCATCGGCCGCGGCAACGACGTCCAGGCCGCCGCCATCCGGGCGCTCGCCCCGCACGTCGTCGGCCGGGACGTCCCGGAGGACGCGGCCGCGCTCGGCGACCTGTCCCGCACGCTCGTCGGTGACTCGCAGTTCCGCTGGCTGGGCCCGGAAAAGGGCGTCGCGCACATGGCCGTCGGGGCGGTCGTCAACGCCGCCTGGGACCTCGCCGCGCGGCGCGCCGGCCTGCCGGTCTGGCAGTTCGCGGCGCGCATGACGCCCGAGGAGCTCGTCTCCCTGGTGGACTTCCGGTACCTGTCCGACGCGCTCACCGAAGCCGAAGCCCTCGACATCCTGCGCCGGGCCGAACCCGGCCGGGCCGAGCGGGCCAAGCAGCTGGAAGAGCACGGCTACCGCGCCTACAGCACGTCCCCGGGCTGGCTCGGGTACGCCGACGCGAAGCTCGTGCGGCTCGCCGAACAGGCCGTCGCGGACGGCTTCGGGATGATCAAGCTCAAGGTCGGCGGCAACCTCGAGGACGACGTCCGCCGGATGAAACTGGCCCGCGAGACCGTCGGCGACGGCATCCGGATCGCCGTCGACGCCAACCAGCGCTGGGACGTCCGGGCCGCGGTCGACTGGATGACCGAACTCGCGCCGTACGACCCGTACTGGATCGAGGAGCCGACCTCGCCCGACGACGTCCTCGGCCACGCGGCGATCGCGAAGGCGCTCGCGCCCATCAAGATCGCCACCGGCGAGCACGTCCAGAACCGCGTGGTCTTCAAGCAGCTGCTGCAGGCGAACGCGATCTCGGTGCTGCAGCTGGACGCCGCCCGCGTCGGCGGCTTCAACGAGAACCTCGCGATCCTGCTGCTGGCCGCCAAGTTCGGCGTCCCGGTGTGCCCGCACGCCGGCGGCGTGGGGCTCTGCGAGCTCGTCCGGCACCTGTCGATGTTCGACTTCGTGGCGGTGTCGGGCACCGACGCGGACCGCTCGATCGAGTGGGTCGACCACCTGCACGAGCACTTCACCGACCCGGCCGTCGTCGAGCGCGGCCGGTACCTCGCCCCGACCGCACCCGGGTTCTCCGCGCGCATGCACGACGCCACGCTGCGCCGGTTCCGCTTCCCGGACGGTCCCGAGTGGACGGAGACCGCAAGTGAGTGAATTCGAGGGCCTGGTGGCCGCCGTCACCGGGGGCGCCTCGGGCATCGGCAAGGCCGTCGCGACCTCGCTGGCCGCACGCGGCGCGCGGGTGGCGGCCCTCGACCTGAAGCCCGGCGAGGACGGCATCCGCTGCGACGTCTCCTCCGATGACGAAGTCCGCTCGGCGATCGACGCCGTCGTGGAACGCTTCGGGCGCCTCGACATCCTGGTCAACAACGCGGGCATCGGCGCGCAGGGCGACGTCTCGGCCAACGACGACGACGAGTGGCACCGCGTGTTCGACGTCAACGTCGTCGGCATGGTCCGGCTCGCCCGGGCCGCGCTGCCGCACCTGAAGAACTCGCCGTCCGCGGCGATCGTGAACACCTGCTCCATCGCGGCCTGGGCCGGCCTGCCCAACCGCGCGCTGTATTCGGCCAGCAAGGGCGCGGTGCTCTCGCTGACCCTGGCGATGGCGACCGACCACCTGCCGGACCGGATCCGCGTCAACTGCGTGTGCCCGGGCACGGCGGACACCCCGTGGGTGGGCCGCCTGCTCGACGCCGCCGACGACCCGGCGGCCGAACGCGCGGCCCTCGCGGCGCGCCAGCCGATGGGCCGGCTGGTCACCGCCGAAGAGGTCGCGAACGCCGTCGTCTACCTCGCCAGTCCGCTTTCCGCTTCGACCACCGGCACCGCGCTCGCGGTCGACGGTGGCATGTACGGCCTGCGCCCGCGCGGCCCCGTGCAACCCCAATAGGACTTTCGCTGTCATCAAGGAGGATGCGGTGCGCAATAGGGTGATCACGGTGGCCGCCACGGCCGCCGTCTGCGGCCTGGTACTGGCCGCCTGCGGGTCCACCAAGGACAACGCGTCGGCGCCCGCGGCGGGTGGCGGCTCCGGCGGCAAGGTCGGCGCGACCCTGCCGCTGCTGACCTCGCCGTTCTGGCAGGCCTACAACAACTACGTGCCGCAGATGGCCAAGTCGGAGGGCGTCGACGTGCTCCCGGCCGTCAACGCGGACAGCGACCCGGCGAAGCTGATCACCGACATCGGCACGTTCCTCAACCAGGGCGTCAAAGGCCTGGTCGTGACGCCGCTGGACTCGGCGGCCATCGTCGCCGGGCTCAAGCAGGCCGAGAACAAGGGCGTGCCGGTCGTCGCGGTCGACGTCGCCCCCGAGAGCGGCAAGGTCGCCATGGTCGTGCGCGCCGACAACAAGGCCTACGGCACCAAGGCGTGCGACGCGATCGGCGCGAAGGTCAAGTCCGGCAAGGTCGTGCAGATCATGGGCGACCTCGCCTCGGTCAACGGCCGCGACCGCTCGGAAGCCTTCCGCGACTGCATGAAGTCGAAGTACCCGGGCGTCCAGGTGCTGGAGATCCCGGCCGAGTGGAAGGCCGACAAGGCGTCCTCCGGGCTGGACAGCATGCTGACCGCGAACCCGGACATCAAGGCCGTCTACATGCAGGCCGGCGGCGTCTACCTCGCCCCGACCGAGCAGGCGCTCAAGCGCAAGAACCTGTTCTTCCCGGTCGGGGACCCGAAGCACATCGTGCTCGTGTCCAACGACGGCATCCCCCAGGAGCTGGCCGCGATCCGCGCCGGCGAGCTCGACGCCACCGTGTCCCAGCCGGCCGACGCCTACGCGAAGTACGGCCTGTACTGGCTGAAGAAGGCCATGGCGGGCGAGACGTTCAAGCCGGGCCCGACCGACCACGACAGCACCATCGTCGAGATCAGCCCCGGCATCCTCGAGGACCAGCTGCCCGCGCCCGTCATCACCAAGGACAACGTGGACGACAAGGCCCTGTGGGGGAACAACCTGTGACCGCGCTGCCCGCCGGCGAATCCGCCGTCCCGGTGGTCAGCGCGGTCGGAGTCGGGAAGCGCTACGGCCCCACCGTGGCGCTCCACGACGTCAGCCTCACCGTGCACCCCGGCGAGTCCCACGCGCTCGTCGGGCGCAACGGGGCCGGCAAGTCGACGCTCGTCTCCATCCTCACCGGCCTGTCCGCCACGGACACCGGGCACGTCGAGTTCGGCGGCGAGCCGGCCCCCGCGCTGACCAGGCAGGACGACTGGAAGGCGCGCGTCGCCTGCGTGTACCAGCACGCGATGGTCGTCCCGCAGCTCACCGTCGCCGAGAACCTGTTCCTCAACCGGCAGGCGAGCGGCGGGTTCGCGATCGGCTGGAAGTCGTTGCGGCGCCAGGCCCGCGAGCTGCTCGACTCGTGGGACGTGCACGTCGACGTCGACACCCCGGCCGGCGAGCTGTCGGTCGAGGACCGGCAGTTCGTCGAGATCGCCCGCGCGCTGTCCTACGGCGCCCGGTTCATCGTCCTCGACGAACCGACCGCGCAGCTGGACAGCCAGGCCATCGAGCGGCTCTTCGACCGGATGCGCCAGATGCAGGCGGGCGGGGTGACGTTCCTGTTCATCTCGCACCACCTGCACGAGGTGTACGAGGTCTGCCAGGCCGTCACGGTGCTGCGCGACGCGAAGCACGTGCTGACCGCGCCGGTCGCCGAGGTCGGCAAGGCGCAGCTGGTCGACGCGATGACCGGCGAACCCGGCGGCCTGTCGGTGCGCGACGCCGCGACGCGGGAGTCCCTCGAACCGGACGCCCCGGAGATCCTCGCGGTCGACGGCCTGTCCGGCGACGGCTTCTCCGACGTCTCCTTCCGGCTGCACCGCGGCGAGGTGGTCGGGTTCGCGGGCAGCAACGCCAGCGGGAAGCACCAGGTCGCCGAGACGGTCTACGGCCTGCGGACGCCGTCCGCGGGCACGGTCCGCGTCGACGGCGAGCCGTTGCGGCCGGGCGACATCCCGGCGGCGCTGCGGGCGGGCATCGGCTGCGTCCCGCGCGACCGGCACCACGAAGGCCTGGTGCTGGAGCACTCGATCGCCGACAACGCCACGCTGTCCATTTTGGACAAACTGGGCCGCGGCGGGATCGCTTCGCCGGGCACGAGGTTCGCGAAGGCGTCGCAGGCGCTGAAGGACTACGACATCGTGGCCGCGAGCGCCGAGCAGCCGGTGTCCGACCTTTCCGGCGGCAACCAGCAGAAGATCGTCCTGGCGCGGGCGTTGCTGAGCGACCCGCGCGTGGTCGTGCTGATCAACCCGACCGCCGGGGTGGACGTGAAGTCGAAGGAGGCGCTGCTCGCGGTCGTCGACCGGGTGCGCGCCGAGGGCAAGGCGGTGCTGATCGTCAGCGACGAGCTCGACGACCTGCGCCTGAGCGACCGGGTCCTGGTGCTGCGCGCCGGGTCCGTGGTCGCCGAGCACCAGGCCGGGTGGTCCGACGGCGACCTCGTGGCCGACATCGAAGGAGTCGAGCTTTCGTGACCGACGTGATGACCTCCCCGCAGACGGAGCTGCCCGCGCCACCCCGGCGCCGGAAGGCCGGCTGGCTGCGTGAACTGGCCCTGCTGCCCGCGCTGATCGTCGTGTTCGTGATCGGCGGCCTGGTCGACGACACCTTCGTCGGCTGGAGCAACATCGTCAGCATCCTGACCGCGTCGGCGGCGCTGTCGCTGGTCGTGCTGGGCGAATCGCTGGTGCTGATCACCGGGAAGTTCGACCTGTCGCTGGAATCCACGATGGGCCTGGCGCCCGCGCTGGGCGCGATGGTCGTGATCCCGGCGGCGTCGGCCGGCTTCGGTGTCGAGCTGCCCGCCGCGATCGGCCTCCTGATCATCCCGCTGTGCGGGGCGCTGGTCGGGTTCGTCAACGGCTTCCTGATCGTGAAGCTGAAGCTGAACGCCTTCATCGTCACCCTGGCGATGCTCACCGTGCTGCGCGGCGTGCAGGTCGGGTCGACGCAGGGCAAGACGCTGTTCAACCTGCCGGACTCGTTCACGAACCTCGCCACGACGACGTTCGCCGGCCTGCCGATGTCGGTCTGGCTGGCGGCGGCGCTGTTCGCGGTCGCCGGCTGGGTGCTGCGCTACCACCGCGTCGGCCGCGCGCTGTACGCGATCGGCGGCAACCGCGAAGCCGCGCGGGCGGCCGGTGTCCGCGTCGACCGGATCGCGTGGGCGGTGTTCGTCGTCGCCGGCGTCCTCGCGGCGATCGGCGGGCTCGCGTACACCGGTTACGTCGGCGCGCTGGGCGCGAACCAGGGCTCCGGGCTGATCCTGCAGGTGTTCGCGGCGGCGGTGATCGGCGGCGTCTCCCTCGACGGCGGCAAGGGCACGCTCGTCGGCGCGCTGACCGGCGTCCTGCTGCTGTCGTCGGTGTCGAGCCTCCTGAACTACGCGCACGTCCGCGCGGAGTGGCAGGGCGCGATCTACGGCGCGATCATCCTGGTGGCGCTGATCATCGCCCGGTACGCCGGGGGAAAGCCCCAGACCTGACCCGGCCCGGTGATCATCCGACGAACCGGAAGGGGCAGGAGGTGAGTGTGTGCGTGTCAGGAGGCTTCGGCGGTGAGGTCCGGCGTGGTCGGGTCGTCCGCGGTGCCCAGGGCGTTGCGCAGCCACTGCTCCACGCCCGCGACGTGCACGGTCGCCCACGAGCGCGCCAGTTCCGGCTCGCGCGCCGCGATGGCCTCGTAGATCGCCGAGTGCTGCTCCCGCGTCTTCGCGACCGCGCCCTCCTGGGTGAGGCCGCGCCAGATGCGGGCGCGCGCGGTCGGCCCGGAGAGGCTGTCGAGCAGCGAGCACAGCACCGGGTTGCCGGAGCCGTCGGCGATCTTGCGGTGGAACTGCAGGTCGTTGGCGACCAGCGCCTCGACCGTCGGCGAGTCCTCGAGCTCCCCGAGCAGCTGGCCCAGCTCGGTGATGTCGTCGTCGCTCATGTGCAGCGCGGCCAGCGCGGTCGCGGCGGGCTCGAGGATCCGCCGCACGGCGAGGAAGTCGAGCACGGTGTCGTCGCGGTGGAAGTCGACGACGAACGTCATCGCGTCGAGCAGCAGGTTCGGCTCGAGGCTGGTGACGTACGTGCCGTCGCCCTGGCGGACGTCGAGCACCCTGATCAGGCACAACGCCTTGACGGCCTCCCGCAGGGAGCTGCGCGAGAGCCCGAGCCGCTGGGCCAGCTCGGCCTCCTTGGGCAGCCGGTCGCCCGGCGCCAGCTCGCCGGAGATGATCATGTCCTTGATCTTGTCGATCGCGACATCGGTGACGGGCATCGCGTCCGTCCTCCCTGCACCAGACCTCGGATGTTTCGGTGTTCCTCCCCAGCGTGCCATGTTCCGGCGAAGGAGTGGCGATGACCCACCAGCCCGCACCGCAAAGAGTGGCGCTCCATACCCGCCTGAAGCCGGGCAAGGAAGCCGAGTACGAGTCCGTCCACGCCGTCATCCCGCCCGGGCTGGACACGGCGTTGCGCGAAGCCGGCGTCCGCACCTGGCGGATCTGGCGTAACGGTCTAGACCTCTTCCACGTCGTCGAAGTGGACGACTACGCGGCGATGCGCGCGGCGTTGCGGGACCACCCCGCCAACGTCCCGTGGCAGGCGAGGATGGCCGAGCTGCTGGCCGTCGAAGACGACTACTCCGGCGACGACACCGGCATCGGGCTGGTCTGGGAACTGCCGGTGAAGGAGTGACGGCGTTGGAACTCCCCCTCTCCCCGCTGGGCCTCGGCTGCGCGCAGCTGGGCAACCTCTACCACGCGATCACCGACGAGACGGCGGCCGCGACCGTGCACCGCGCGTGGGACGAGGGCATCCGGTACTTCGACACCGCGCCGCACTACGGCCTCGGCCTCTCGGAGACCCGCCTCGGCGCGGCCCTGCGTTCGTACCCCCGCGACGAGTTCGTGCTCTCGACGAAGGTCGGGCGCGTGCTCGAACCGGACCCGGACGGCGCCGGGCGGCAGGACGACGAGGGCTTCGCCGTCCCCGCCGCGTACCGGCGCCGCTGGGACTTCAGCCGCGACGGCGTCCTGCGGTCCTTCGAGGACAGTTTGGTGAGGCTCGGGCTCGACCGCGTCGACGTCGTCTACGTCCACGACCCCGACGACCACTTCGAGGAAGCGCTGCGCGGCGCCTTCCCCGCGTTGCGCGAGCTGCGGGAGCAGGGCGTGATCGGCGGGTTCGGCGCCGGGATGAACCAGGCGCCGATGCTCACCGAGTTCGTCCGCCGCACCGACCTCGACGTCCTGCTCGTGGCCGGCCGCTACACGTTGCTGGACCAGCCGGCGCTCGACGAGCTGCTGCCGCTCTGCCTCGACCGCGGCGTCCGGGTGATCGCCGGCGGCGCGTTCAACGGCGGCATCCTGGCGACGGCCGAGCCGGGCCGCGTCTACGACTACGCCGACGCCCCGCCGGAGCTGGTCGAGCGGGCCGGCCGGATCGCCGCGATCTGCGCGCGGCACGGCGTCGAGCTGCCGGAAGCGGCGCTGGCGCTGCCGATGGCGCACCCCGCGGTGGCGTCGGTCGTCGTCGGCGCGCACGATCCTTCGCAGGTCAGCGTCAACGCGCGGCGGGCCAGGGCGGTCGTGCCCCCTCGGCTGTGGACCGAACTCGTCGACGCGGGCCTGCTGCGGGCCGACGTCGTCATCGCCGAAGGAGTCTCATGATCGACGCGCACCACCACCTCTGGGACCCGTCGCGGCGCGAATACCCGTGGCTGGCGGGCGCGGCCCTCGACCCGATCCGCCGTCCGTACACGGTCGACGACCTGCGTGCGGTGACGAAGGCGGCCGGCGTGCACGCGACGATCCTGGTGCAGACGACCTCCTCGGCCGAAGAGACCGAGGAGTTCCTCGCGACGGCCGAGGCCGAACCGGTGATCGCGGGCGTGGTCGGCTGGGTGGACCTCGAAGCCCCCGGCGTCGCCGACCGGCTGGCCGCGTCGACCGGGCCGCTCGTCGGGATCCGGCACCAGGTGGAGACCGAACCGGACGACGAGTGGCTGCTGCGGCCCCCGGTGCTGGCCGGGCTGGGCGCGGTGGCGTCGGCGGGGCTGACCTACGACCTGCTCGTGCGCGTCGGGCAGCTGCCCGCGGCCGCGTCCCTGGCGGCACGGCTGCCGGAGCTGCGGCTGGTGCTGGACCACGCGGCCAAGCCACCGATCGCGGCGGGGGAGTGGGAGCCGTGGGCGTCCGGGGTGGCCGCGCTGGCCGCGCACGAGAACGTCGTGTGCAAGCTTTCGGGCCTGGTCACGGAGGCGGACTGGACCGGATGGGAGGTCGGCCACCTGCGCCGGTACGTCGACCACGTGCTGGACGTGTTCGGCCCGTCCCGGCTGCTGTTCGGCTCGGACTGGCCGGTCTGCGAACTGGCGGCGTCCTACGAGCTCGTCGTGGACGCGGCCGTCGCCCTCACCGGCGGGCTGTCGGACGCGGAGCGGCTGGCCGTCTTCGAGCACAACGCGCGGGCGGTCTACGACGTGGATGCGGGCGGGGAGACCTCTTCCAGGGGGTAAAAGAGGTTTCCCCGCCCGCCGCTCGGGAAGCTCAGAAGTCGTCGTCGCCGATCATGCCGCGCAAGCGGGTCAGGGCCCGGTGCTGCGTGACGCGGACGTTGCCGGGGGAGATGCCGAGGGCTTCGGCGGTCTCCTGGGCGGAGAAGCCGACGGCGATGCGCAGGGTCAGGATCTCCTGCTGCACCCGCGGGAGCGAGGCGAGGAGGCGGCCGAGGCGCGCGCCGAGGTCGAGGTGCAGGGCGTGGGTCTCCGGCTCGTTGCCGGCGAGGAGCGGGCGCTCGGGGAGTTCGGGGACGGGCTCGGAGCGGTCGCGGGCGACGGCGCGGTAGGCGTCGGCGACCTTGTTGGCCGCGATCGCGTGCACGAGGTAGAGGAACGACCCGCCCCGGTCCTGATAATCGGGAAGGGCCTTCAACACCGCGAGGCAGACCTCCTGGGCGACGTCGTCGGCCGAGAGGTAGGAGAGGTCTCGCCCGCCCATCCGCGCGCGGCAGTAGCGGACCACGACCGGCTCGATCATCTGGAGCAGGGAGTGGATCGCCGCGGGGTTCCCCTCACCCGCGTCCTTCACCAGGGGGTCGAGATCCTCCTTGGTGAGCCGCCCGCCGGGCCTGGGCAATGACTCCGGAGTGCGATAATCGCGAACGGCGGAAGCGGGTTCCGCGGTGGTCTGCGGCGGTGCTGTCATGGTCGTCTCCCCGGCCGACCCTCGACCGCCGCTGCCGGGGGGCTCCACTCTCCGTGACTTTCCGGTTGCAGATACTCCGGGAGACCCGGGTTGATCGGCAATCCGTGCGACGCTGGGTAATCGTAAGCACCTCGATGGCGGTCAGTCCAGATTTCAACGACCAATACCCCGTTCGCAGCATCGACCGTGATGTTCCCGCGACCAGACCCCGCACATTGCGATTAATCGGTTTCAGGATGTGCCGACTTCACCCGTCAGTGGAGGAACGCCACGGAAGTGGCAGTCGCGGTCACGGCGAGCGACGCGATCGCGGGTAGTGCGGGGTGCGCCGGCCCCGGTTCGGGTGCCCGCAAGGACCGTTCGCGCAGCGTTCCGATGGCCGCTAGCAGGGCAGACGTCCCCGCGGACAGCAGTACGGGCACCAGGGCGACACCCCAATGGCGCTGGGCGGCGGCGTGCAGGAGCAGTAGCGTGCAGGCGGCAGATGCCAGCGCGGTGCGCCGCCAGGCGAGGCCGGTGCGCTCGGCTTGGGCGCCGCGGGTGGGGGTCACGACCCGGTCCGAGGGCGCATGACGGTATTTCTGACCTGGCGATAATCGCGAAGCAGCGGTATTCGCGGCGTCACGAGACGACCAGCAGCACCGCGGCGGCGACGATGAGGGTCAGCAGACCGCCGGTCAGCACGAGGATCAGCAGGCTCCGCGGCAGTGGCTCTCCGGCACGCATCGCAACCTGCACCCGCCGCCACCGGGGGTACGCGGTCGCGGCGAGAACGGCGGCGAGCACGACGCACAACCCGGCGAGAACGGCACTGGCCGCGGCCGGCGACGGCACCAGCTGGTGCACGGCGACGCCGCCGGCGAGCAAGCCGAGGGCGGTGCGGACCCAGGCGAGGAAGGTGCGTTCATTCGCCAGCGTGAACCGGTAGTCCGGTTCAGCGCCTCCGGCGTGGGGCTTGATGTCGTCCGAGGCCACGCCTGCAGACGCTAGCCGCTGAGTGCGGCGGGGGCTGGTCGGTGTGCGGGCACCCACGTGGGGGTCCTGGGATCGCCGCAGGGGTCGCCGGGTGGTGCGTCTCGCACGCGGCGGCCGGATCGCCCGGCGCCGGGTCGGGTCAGGCGCTGTGCGCAGCGGTGTGCGGGCACCCACGTGCCTCGCCCGCGACCGTGGGATCGGGTCAGGCGCTGTGCGCCGGCGCCGCTGCCCGGTGTGCGAACACCCACCACCGCAGCACCGCGAACCGCACGAACCCACCGACGAAGCTGGCCAGCAGCAGCGTGCCCGTTTCCTCCCACGACGTCGGCCGGTCGACGAGGGCGTCGAGCAGTGCGAGCACCGCCGAGCCGTAGCCGGCGTAGAAGGCGAACGTGATGAAGTCCTGCAAGTGCCGCTTCCCGGCGTTGCTGGGCCGTCCGGCGAAGGTGACGCGGCGGTGGAACTCCGTGTTGCCGACCGTCGTGAGCGCGATCGCCACCAGGTTCGCGACCTGGGAGCCGAGCTCGTCGCGCAGCAGGAGGAAGAGGAGCGCCTGGACCCCGGTCGTCACGACGCCGGCGACGATGTACCACGCGGCGTGCGTGCCGAGCTCGTGGTGCCGGTCCGGGTCGGTGGCGAGCAGCCGGTGATCCGGTGCGCACCTGGTGGTGGCCATGATCCCAACCTACCCTGCGTTCACAAACTTGTGAATGTGTTAAAGCGGTTGAAGAAATGTGATCCCGGTGACACCGCCGGGGTTTCGGGCCCCCGACGTCCGGGGTAGGTCACCGGGGATGACGAGTTCCGAGCGCGAGGAGACGACTGGTGAGTGACCGTGACTCGGTCGAACCGGACAGCTTGAGCCCCAGCGAAGCGCTGGACGAGGACGAGCTGCGCGTGGATCCGCTCGAAGAGGGCGTCGAGCCACCGGAGCACTGGAGCGCCGCGGACCGCTTCGGCACGACGCCGAGCGAGATCCGGGAGGGCGAGCCGATCGAACAGCGCCTGGCCGAAGAGGAGCCGGACGCCGAACCGGAGCCGGTGCCGGAGCGCCCGCTCGCGGCGACGCCGGCGGCGGAGCTCGACGAGACGATCGAGGACGCCCCGCCGGACTACGAGCAGGTGACCCCGGACGACGAGGTGCCGCACCGGCACGCGGACCCGGATCCCGGCGAACAGGCGGATTACGCCGGCGGCTCGGTCGCCGACGCCATCCGCGCGGCCCGGCAGGGCTGATCCGCTCAGACTGCGCGTCCGTTCGGGCGCCCCTAGCGTGGGGCACCAGTGCATCGGACCGCGACGAAGGGAAGGCCGAAGATGCTGACCGTGACCGAAGCCGCCGCCGAGGCGATCACCGCGCTGACCAGCCAGGGGGAGGGCGACGCCGGGCTCCGCCTGGCAGTCCAGAACGCCGACGGCGAAAGCGCCCAGCTGGCCCTGTCGGTGGCGCCGGAACCCGCCGAGGGCGACAGCGTGCTCGGGGTCGACGAGGGCCCGAAGGTGTTCCTCGAACCCCAGGCGGCGGCGCTGCTCGACGACAAGGTGCTGGACGTCCAAGAGGACGAAGCGGGCGGAGTCGCTTTCGCGGTACTGCCCCAGCACACGAGCTGACCGCGGCGGACGGGCCTTTCGCAGCGTCGCGAGAGGTCCGTTCGCCCGGTTGCGTCACCCGCGGGAGCGCCACTCCCGCACCAGCCGCGCGGCGCAAGCCCGCAGCAGCTCCGGCGCGTTCGCTTGCGCCTCCTCGACAGAAGACGCGTGATCGATCAACGCGCTGCTCCCGACGACGCCCAGCCGCGCGAGCCCGGCGTCGTCGAGCTGGATCCGCCCCGCGAGCACCAGCAGCGGAATCCCCTTGGCCCGGGAAGCGATCCCGGCCGGCGCCTTGCCGTTCAGGCTCTGCTCGTCCAGCGACCCTTCCCCGGTGATCACCAGGTCCGCGCCCCGCACGGCGGCGTCGACCCCGGTCAGCCCGGCGATCAGGTCGAACCCCGATTCCACGGTCGCGCCCAGCCCGGCGATCGCGCCGGCCGCGACCCCGCCACCGGCACCGGCGCCCGGTACGCGTGAGACGTCGGGCGCCCCGCCCACCTGCAGCGCGTGCGCCCACCGGCCGAGTCCTTCTTCGAGGAGCGCCACCTCTTCTTCCCGCGCGCCCTTCTGCGGCCCGAACACCGCGGCGGCCCCCGACGGGCCCAGCAGCGGGTTCGTCACGTCGGTCGCGACCGCGACGCGCACACCGTCGAGGCGTTCGCGCACCGGCGTCAGCTCGGTGGACGCGACCCGCGTCAGCGTCGCGCCGCCCAGCCCGACCGGCGAGCCGAACGCGTCCAGCACACCGGCGCCGAGCGCGCCCAGCATCCCGGCGCCGCCGTCGGTGCTCGCCGTGCCGCCGACCGTCAGCACGAGCCGCTTCGCGCCGTGCATCAGCGCGTCCATCAGCAGTTCGCCGACGCCCCAGGTGTGCGCGGCCAGCGCGGTTTCCGGGGTGGGGTCGACGAATTCGATCCCGCACGCCCGCGCCGATTCGACGTACGCGGTGCCGTCGAGCACCGCGTACCGCGCCTTGACGTGCTCGTCGAGCGGGCCGCGGACGGACAGCCGGACGATCCGGGCGCCCGCCGCTTCGAGGACGTCGAGGGTGCCTTCGCCGCCGTCGGCGACCGGGCAGGAGACGACTTCGGCGTCCGGCAAGGCATCCCGGACGCCCAGTGCGATGGCCTCCGCGGCCTCGACCGCGGTGAGACTGCCCTTGAACTTGTCGGGCGCGACGACGACACGGGTCACGGCTTCACCTCCGTCAGCGGGTCCCGCCCGGCGAGCACCGCCGCGACGTTGCGGGCGGCCAGCACGGCCATCGCGGTGCGGGTTTCGACCGTCGCGGACCCGAGGTGCGGGCTCACCACGACGTCGTCGCGGCCGAGCAGCCGCGGTTCGACCTCGGGTTCCTTCTCGAACACGTCCAGCGCGGCCCCGGCGATCTCCCCGGCTTCGAGCGCGTCGGCCAGCGCGGCTTCGTCGACGACCGGGCCGCGCGTGGTGTTCACCAGGTAGGCGCCGGGTTTCATGGCGCGCAACGCGGCCGCGTCGATGAGGTGCCGCGTCTCGGGCGTCAGCGGGCAGTGCAGCGAGACGACGTCCGAGCGCGCCAGGAGTTCTTCGAAGGAAACGGAACCGCGTCCCGACCGTCCCGAATGGACGATCTCCATACCGAACGCTTCGGCGCGCTTCGCCATCGCCCGCCCGATCTGGCCGTACCCGACGATGCCGAGCGTCTTGCCCTGCAGGCCCGAGCCGAGCAGGAAGCCGAGGTGGAACGACCACGGCGTGCGCGAGCGCAGCAGCCGTTCGCCTTCGCCGAGCCGCCGCGTGACGGCGAGCAGCAGGCCGAAGGCGAGGTCGGCGGTCGCGTCGGTGAGCACGCCCGGCGTGTTCGTCACGACCACGCCGCGCTCGGCCAGCGCCGGGACGTCGACGTTGTCGTAGCCGACCGCGACGTTCGCGACCACCTTCAGGCCCGGCCCGGCGGCGTCGGCGAACGCGCCGTCGAGCCGGTCGTGCAGCATCCCGACCACGGCGTCCGCGCCGGCCACGAACTCGTGCAGTTCTTCCGGCGTGAGCGGGCGGTCGGCGGGCGAGACCACCACTTCGCCCGCTTCGGCGAGGAGCTTCACCGCGTCGTCGGGAATCCACCGGGTCACCGCGATCTTGGCCACCCCGACAGCCTAGTCCCCCTGAACGGCCCCGAGAACGATCTCCGACTGCGCCGCCGCGCCCGCGCCGTTGGGGTGGAAGGGGAAGGCGAGCAGCAGCGGGTTGCTCACCGAAACCGGGATCAGGCCTTCGACGTACCGCACGGTGGGCGCCTGGCAGGCGTCGTGGCCGAGCGTGGGGGAGTAGGTGTCGACGAGCTCGACGTCGTTGGCCGCGGCGACCCGGGCGAGCATCGCGTTCATCTGGAGGAACTTCGCCTGCAGGTAGGCGATGTCGCCGTCGGCGACCGGGATCACCGGCCAGCACCCCTTGCCGCTCGCGGGCAGCCCGGCGAGGTAGTTCACCAGCAGGATCCGTGCGTTCGGCGACCGGTCCTCGATGCCCCGCAGCGCCGCGGCGATCTTCGGTTCCGTCGCGGTGACGGCGTTTTCCAGCTGGTCGACGCCGCCGGCGGTGAACTTCGCCTTGCAGGTGCTGACCGGGAGCAGGTTGAGGCACTTCGTCACGGCCGCCGCGAGCCCGATGTCGTTGCCGCCGATGCCGACGGTCACCAGGTCCGTGGCCGGGGTGAGCCGGTCGAACTGCGGCGGGTTCGTCCCGCCCAGCGGCAGCTTCTGCGGCTGCGTGAAGTCGGTCGTCGTCGCACCGCCGCAGCTCGCGTCGCGGAACGTCTCGACGCCGAGCGCGCCGGCCAGCTCGTGCGGGTAGTCCGAAGTGGACTGCGCGCAGTCGAGCGGCGTGTACTGCGTGGTGGGCGGGAAGGTGACGAAGACGTCGGCGGTCCAGGAGTCACCGAGTGCGACGTACTCGTGGTAGCTCGTGCTCGCCGACGCCGGAGCGGCGAAGGCGAGCATGGCGAGCGCGGGCACGACGAGCAGAGCGGACAGGCGCTTGCGCATGCTGCCTCCGTTGGCGAGCGTGGTGAAGGACTTTCACATTCAGCTCGCGTCCGGTGAAAAGTCAATCGACGTCACCCGCTCCGGCCAGTCCGATCGACGTGGGTAATCAGACCCTGGTCAGCCGCACCACCGCGCTCGCGTACCCGCTGCCGGGGAAGCCCACGTCGAGGCCGTGGCTGAGCAGCACCGCGCCGTCGTGCACGACGCCGCCGGAGTCGCGGTAGCGTCCCGCCGGGTCGAGCCCGGCGAGCCGCGGCGGCGTGAACGGCCGCGCGAACTCCGCGGGCCGTCGCCAGAAGAAGACGACCACCTCGCCGCCGAGCACGTACTGCACCGCGGTCAACGCCGAGGTCGCCGGGTCCGCCAGCCGGTACAGCTCGCCGTGCTGCACGACCGGCCGGATTTCCTTGTAAAGCGCGACAAGCTCCGCTGCTTCGGCCAGTTCGGCGGCGGACCAGCGAGGCAGGTCGCCGCCGAGGCCGAGCACGCCCGCCATGGCGACGTGGAAGCGGAAGCTCAACGGCGCTTCGCGGCCGGTGGTGGGGTTCGGGCTGTCGGTGACCCAGGCCGACATCGTGCCCGCCGGGTAGAGCTGCCCGTAGCCGTGCTGGATGGTGATCCGGTCGGCGGCGTCGGTGTTGTCGGACGCCCAGATCTCGTCGGTCCGGGCGAGGATCCCCAGGTCGGTGCGCCCGCCGCCGCCCGCACAGCCCTGGATCCGCAACGCGGGGTGCGCGGCGCGCAGCCGGTCCAGGATGGCGTGCACCGCGCGGACGTGGTCCACCCACACGCGCCCGGCCTCCCCGCCCGGCCAGCCGGCTTCGGTGAAAGCGCGGTTCATGTCCCACTTGAGGTAGTCGATGCCGTGCTCGCCGACCAGCCGGTCGAGCCACTCGTGCGCCCACCCGGCGACGTCCGCGCGCGCGAAGTTCAGCACGAGCTGGTTCCGGAGCGCAGTGCGTTCGCGGTTCGCCATGTGCAGCACCCAGTCCGGGTGCGCGCGGTAGAGGTCGCTGTCCGGGTTGACCATCTCCGGCTCGACCCACAGCCCGAACCGCATCCCGTGCGCGTGGACCGCGTCGGCCAGGGGCTTGAGCCCGGCCGGGAAGCGTTGTGCGTTCGCGGTCCAGTCGCCGAGCCCGGCGGCGTCACCGGTGCGGGCGCCGAACCAGCCGTCGTCCATCACGAACAGTTCCGCGCCGAGCTTCGCGGCGGCCGCGGCCAGCTCGGTTTCGGTCTTCTCGTCGACGTCCCACCCGGTCGCTTCCCACGAGTTGTAGACGATCGGCCGCAGTTCCCCGGGGCGCGGCTGGACGAACTCGCGGACGTAGGCGTGCCAGCGCCGGCTCGTCCCGCCGAAGCCGTCGGCCGCGTAGAGCCCGGCGAACACCGGCGTCTCCCAGGTTTCGCCGGGCCGCAGCCGCCAGGCGACGTTCTCGTGGCCGAACCCGCCGGTCCACGTCACGCGCCCGGTGTGCGTGCGCTCGACGGTGATCCGCCAGCTCCCGCTCCAGGCGAGCGCGGTGCTCCAGACCTCGCCCGCCGTCTCGGTGGCGTCGCCCGCGTCCAGCATCACCCACGGGTCGACCTGGTGGCTCGACACGCCGCGGCGGCTGGTCAACGTCGTCTCGCCGACCGGCAGCGGCTCGCGCAGCACCCCGTGCTCGGCGCTCCACGCGCCCGACGTCCGGGTCAGCCGGGCGCCGTCGCGGCGGGGGAGCGTCCACGCCGCGGAATCGGTGCGCAGCAGGGAAACCGGCTCGTCCGCGCGCAGCGACGTCCAGCGTTCGACGACGTCGCCGCGGACGCGGTAGTGCAGCGAGAGCTCCAGGGGGTAGTGCCGGTCGGCGAGCCGCACGACCAGGGAGTCCTCGGTGCTGGTGTGCCCGGCGTAGCGCCACTCGAGCGCCGACGTGCCGTCCTCGTACCGCACGGCCAGCGCCGCGACGCCGAAGAACGCGCCGCCCTCGGCCGGGAGTTCCTGCCGCTCGTCGCCCGGCTCGTCGAAGCTGCTGTCGGCGGGGTTGCGGCGCGCGGCGACCTGCGCGGCCTGGGCCGGCGTCAGCGGCGGGCCCCAGTGGACGTGCCGCGGCCGGTCGTCGGCGTCGAGCCGGAAGGCGTACGAGCTCTCGGGGGTGCGCAGCAGCCAGAGCCGGCGCGCGGGGTCGTGTTCGACGAGCGACATGCTCCCGAGCGTAGGCACGACCAAGCTTCCGCACGGCTCCCGGCTGATCCGGATCGGCCGAGCTTTCGCTGTACGTGCGTCATCCATTGGGTGGAAGACGGCTGTTCGGGGGCCGGGAGGCGTGCTATGTTCGGTTGCAGAACGAGTGTGCGTGATGCGAACAGTTTGGAGCACGTGATGGCGGAGCTGCTGTCGCTCGAGGAGGCCGTGGCCCGGCTGGTGCACGACGGGGACACCGTCGCGCTCGAGGGCTTCACGCACCTCATCCCCGTGGCGGCCGGGCAGGAGATCATCCGGCAGCGCAAGCGTGACCTCACGCTGGTGCGGATGACCCCGGACATCGTCTACGACCAGCTGATCGGCGCGGGCTGCGCCCGCAAGCTGATCTTCTCGTGGGGCGGCAACCCGGGAGTGGGCTCACTGCACCGCTTCCGCGACGCCGTCCAGCACGACTGGCCGGTCCCGCTGGAGATCGAGGAGCACAGCCACGCGGGCATGGCGAACCGCTACGTCGCCGGCGCATCAGGTCTGCCGTTCGCGGTCCTGCGCGGCTACACGGGTACGGACCTCCCGGCCCAGACGGACACGATCAAGCCGATCACGTGCCCCTTCACCGGCGAGCAGCTGACCGCGGTCCCGGCCCTGAACCCGGACGTGACGATCGTCCACGCCCAGCGCGCCGACCGCGCGGGCAACGTCCAGATGTGGGGCATCACGGGCGTCCAGAAGGAAGCGGTCCTGGCGGCGAAGCGCTCGATCGTGACGGTGGAGGAGATCGTCGACGAGCTGGAGCCCCGCCCGGGCGCGGTAGTCCTCCCGTCTTGGGCGGTCACCGCGGTGGCCGAGGTCCCGGGCGGCGCGAAGCCGTCGTACGCGGCGGGGTACTACGAGCGCGACAACGCGGCGTACCAGGCATGGGACGCGGTGGGCCGCGACCGCGAGGAGTTCACGAAGTGGCTGAACAACCTGACGGGGGTGACGGCATGAGTCGGACCCGCACCCTTCCCCCGCCGCCGAGCCACCCCCGTCCCGCCCATTCGAGCCCGCCTCGCCCCGCCGGTCTCGGCTGCCCGACCGACGCGGGCCGCTTCGCTGCAACTCGGCCTGCCGATCGCACCCGCCAGGCCCGCGCTGCCGCCGCATCCGGGCCCGTCGGTGGCACCCGCCCGGCCCGCGCCGGCACCGCATCCCGGCCCGCCGGCCGCACCCGCCAGGCTCGCGCTGCCGCCGCGTCTCGGTCCGTCGGCGGCGCCCGCCCGGCCCGCGCCGGCGCCGCGTCTCGGTCCGTCGGCGGCACCCGCCAGGCCCGCGCTGCCGCCTCATCCGGGCTCGTCGGTGGCACCCGCCCGGCCCGCGCCGGTACCGCGTCTCGGTCCGTCGGCGGCACCCGCCAGGCCCGCGCTGCCGCCTCATCCGGGCTCGTCGGTGGCACCCGCCCGGGCCGCGCCGGCACCACATCCCGGCTCACCGGCCGCACCCGCCCGGTCCGCGCTGCCGCCTCATCCGGGCCCGCCGGCGGCACCCGCCCGGCCCGCGCCGGCACCGCATCCCGGCCCACCGGCCGCACCCACCCGGCCCGCCCAACCGCATCCGCCGGCGCACCCCGACCCCTCACCCGAACCCGCCCCGCGGAGGTCCGAGCATGAGCACCGACTACACCGCGGACGAGATGATGAGCGTCGCGGCCGCCCGCGCCCTCGCCGGCGGCAAGTCCTGCTTCGTCGGCATCGGCCTCCCCAGCAAGGCGGCCAACCTCGCCCGCCGCACCCACGCCCCCGATCTGAACCTGATCTACGAATCGGGCTGCCTCGGCGCGAAGCCCTCCCGCCTGCCCCTCTCGATCGGCGACGGCGAGCTGGCCGACACCGCCGACGCCGTGGTCAGCGTCCCCGAGGTCTTCAACTACTGGCTCCAGCCGGGCCGCATCGACGTCGGCTTCCTCGGCGCCGCCCAGCTCGACAAGTTCGGCAACATCAACACCACGGTCATCGGCTCCGACTACCACGACCCGAAGGTCCGCCTCCCGGGCGCGGGCGGCGCCCCGGAGATCGCGGCCTCCTGCGGCGAGGTGTTCATCGTCCTGCGCCAGAACCCGCGCGCGTTCGTGGAGAAGGTCGACTTCGTCACCTCGTTCGGCCACGGAACGGGCAGGGGCGACCGTGAGCGCCTGGGCCTCCCCGGCCAGGGCCCGACCCTGGTGGTCACCGACCTGGGCCTGCTGCGCCCCGACCCCGAGACCGCCGAACTGACCCTCACCGAGCTCCACCCCGGCGTCGAGCTCGATCGGGCCATCGCGGCGACGGGGTGGAAACTGAAGGTCGCGGAGGACCTGAAGGCCACCCCCGCCCCGACCGAGCAGGAGCTCAAGGTGCTCCGAGACCTGGAGAAGGCGAGCGCATGACCGACGTCTACATCCTCGACGCGATCCGCACCCCGTTCGGCCGCTACGGCGGGGCGCTGGCCGGCGTCCGCCCGGACGACCTCGCCGCCGGGGTCCTCAAAGCGCTCCAGGCCCGCGCCGGCCTCGATCCGTCCACAGTGGACGAAGTCACCCTCGGCGACGCGAACGGCGCGGGCGAGGACAACCGCAACGTCGCCCGCATGGCCGCGCTGCTGGCCGGCTGGCCGACGACCGTCCCGGGCAGCACCGTCAACCGCCTCTGCGGCTCCGGCCTCGACGCGGCGATCCAGGCGAGCCGGGCGATCCAGGTCGGCGACGCCTCCCTCGTCGTCGCCGGCGGCGTCGAGTCGATGACCCGCTCGCCGCTGGTCATGCCGAAGCCCGAAAAGGCGTTCCCCGCCGGCAACCAGACCCTCTACAACACCGCGCTCGGCTGGCGGATGGTCAACCCGGCGATGCCGTCGCAGTGGACGGTCTCCCTCGGCGAGTCCACCGAACAGCTCGCCGAGCGCTACGGCATCGGCCGCGACGAGCAGGACGCCTTCGCCGCGCGCAGCCACGTCAACGCCGCCAAGGCCTGGGACGAAGGCTTCTACGACGACCTCGTCGTCACGATCGAGGGCGTCGACCTGGCCCGCGACGAAGGTATCCGCCCGGACTCCAGCCCCGAGAAACTCGCCAAGCTGAAGCCCGTGTTCCGCAAGGAAAACGGCACCGTCACGGCGGGCAACGCCTCCCCGCTCAACGACGGCGCCTCGGCCCTCCTGCTCGGCGACGAAGCCGCCGCCGGCCGGCTGAACAGGGCTCCGCTCGCCCGCATCGCCGGCCGGGGCGCAGCCGGCGTCGACCCGGACGTCTTCGGCATCGGCCCGGTGCGCGCGGCCGAGATCGCCCTCGAGCGCGCCGGCATCGGCTGGGACGACCTGGCCGCGGTCGAGCTCAACGAGGCCTTCGCCGCGCAGTCGCTCGCCTGCCTGCGCGACTGGAAGGACCTCGACCCGGAGATCGTCAACACCCACGGCGGCGCGATCGCCATCGGGCACCCGCTCGGCGCGTCGGGCGGCCGGATCCTCGGCACCCTGGCCCACGACCTGCACCGCCGCGGCGGGGGCTGGGGCCTGGCCGCCATCTGCATCGGCGTCGGCCAGGGCCTGGCCGTCGTCCTCGAAGGCCGGTAAAGGAGAACAGACGTGGCCACTCCGACCGAACTCAGGCTGCCGCGCTACGGGCAGGACCCCGAAGGCACGCACCCCCCGCTGGACTCCACCGGCTACCGCTCCACGGCCCTGCGGCACCCCAAGCAGGACCTGGTGCTGCTCCCGCAGATGCTGACCGAGGTCACCGGCCCGCTGCTCGGCCCCGGCCGGCTCGGCGAGCTCGACAACGACCTCACCCGTCAGCACGCGGGCGAGCCGCAGGGCCAGCGGATCATCGTCACCGGCCGGCTCCTCGACGGCGACGGCCGCCCGGTGCGCGACTCCCTCGTCGAGATCTGGCAGGCGAACGCCGGCGGCCGCTACCGGCACACCGGCGACCGCTGGCCGTCGCCGCTCGACCCGAACTTCGACGGCGTCGGGCGCGCACTGACCGACAGCGACGGCCGCTACACCTTCACCACCATCAAGCCCGGCGCCTACCCGTGGAAGAACCACGACAACGCCTGGCGCCCCGCGCACATCCACTTCTCGGTGTTCGGCTCGGCGTTCACCCAGCGGCTGGTCACCCAGATGTACTTCCCGGACGACCCGCTGTTCTCCCAGGACCCGATCTTCAATTCGATCCCGGACGAAAAGGCCCGGCAGCGGATGGTCTCGCGCTACGACCACGAGATCACCCAGTCCGAATGGGCGCTCGGGTTCCAGTTCGACATCGTGCTGCGCGGGCGTGACGCGTCGGTGTTCGAAGAGGAAGAGGACGAGGACGAATGACCAGGCTGCTCCCCACCCCTTCGCAGACGGTCGGCCCCTACCTGTCGATCGGGCTGCCCTGGCCCGACGGCCCGCACGTCGTGCCCGAAGGCACGCCCGGCGCGTTCCGGATCCGCGGCACGGTCCGCGACGGCAACGGCGACCCGGTCCCGGACGCGATGATCGAGACCTGGCAGGCCGACCCCGACGGCGGCTTCGCCCACCCGGACGACCCGCGCGGCGCGGCGAACGGCGAGTTCCGCGGCTTCGGCCGCTGCCCGACGGACGTCGACGGCACGTACGAGATCCTCACGCTGCTGCCCGGCGTTGTCCCCGGCGAAGGCGGCACCACGCAGGCGCCGCACATCGACGTGTCGGTGTTCGCGCGCGGCCTGCTCAACCGGGTCGTCACGCGGATCTACTTCGAGGACCAGGACAACTCCGCGGACCCGGTGCTGGCGACCGTCCCGGCGGAGCGGCGCGCCACGCTCATCGCGGCGAAGACCGACGACGGCTACCGCTTCGACGTGCGCTTGCAGGGCGACGGCGAGACGGTGTTCTTCGCGGTATGAACGGAGGAGGAGGCGGCGTGAGCTCCGTGCGGGTGCACCGGGTCGTGGAAGGCCCGGAGGACGGGCCGGTGGTGGTGTTCGGCGGGTCGCTCGGCAGCGACCTCCGGATGTGGGAGCCCCAGGTGGTGCCGCTGCTCGAACGCGGCTTCCGCGTGGTCCGCTACGACACACGCGGTCACGGCGCCTCGCCGGTGCCACCGGGTCCGTACGAACTGGACGACCTGGGCGCCGATGTCCTCGCGCTGCTCGACGAGCTCGAGGTCGAGCGGGCCCACCTGGTGGGGCTTTCGCTCGGGGCGATGACGGGCATGTGGCTCGGCGCCCACGCACCGGACCGGGTGGCGAGCCTGGTGCTGTGCTGCACGTCCGCGAAGCTCGGCCCGCCGAGCATGTGGGCGGAGCGGGCCGCCAAGGTCCGCGCCGAGGGCACTTCCGCGGTCGCGGCGGCGGGCGTCACCCGCTGGCTCACCCCGGGCTACGCCGAGCGGCACCCGGACCGCGCCGCCTACCTGCGGTCGATGATCGCCGGGGTCCCGGCCGAGGGGTACGCGGCGTGCTGTGGCGTGATCGAGCGGATGGACCAGCTCGACGCGCTGCCGAAGATCACCGCCCCGACGCTGGTGATCGCGGGCGCGGACGACCCCGCGACCCCGCCGGAGGAGCACTCGCGCCCGATCGCGGAGGGCATCCCGGGCGCGCGGCTGGAAGTCGTCGCGGACGCGGCGCACCTGGGCAGCTACGAGCAGCCGGCGGAGTTCACCCGGCTGATCCTCGACCACTTGGAGCGAGTGTGACCGACCGGCACGAACAGGGCATGAAGGTGCGGCGCGAGGTGCTCGGGGACGAGCACGTCGACCGCGCCGTCGCGGGCACGACGGACTTCAGCCGCCCGTTCCAGGACTACATCACCGAGGGCGCGTGGGGGTCGGTGTGGTCCCGCGACGGCCTCGACCGCCGGACGCGCAGCTGCGTGACGCTGGCGGCGCTGACGGCGTTGCAGGCGCACAACGAGCTGGCGATGCACGTCCGCGCGGCGGTCCGCAACGGCCTGACGGCGGCGGAGATCAGCGAGGTCCTGCTGCACACGGCCGTCTACGCGGGCGCGCCGGCGGCGAACGCGGCGTTCGCCATCGCGCAGCGCACCCTCGCCGAGCTCGGCGAGCCGAGCGCCCGGCCGGCCGACGCCGGATAGGGTGCCGGTCATGGACGCGGGGAGGCCGATCGACGTCGAGCTGGACAGCGAGCCGGCGCACCGTGGTGCCCACCACGTGCAGTCGCTGGAGCGCGGCCTGGCCGTGATCAAGGCCTTCCACGCGGGAGCGGCGGAGCTGACCCTGAGCGACGTCGCCCGCGCGACCGGCTTGACCCGCGCGGCGGCCCGCCGGTTCCTGCTGACGTTGACCGACCTCGGCTACGTCCGCACCGACGGCAAGTACTTCTCCCTGACCGCGCGCGTGCTGGAGCTGGGCTACGCGTACTTGTCGAGCATGACGTTGCCCGAGGTGGCCCAGCCGCACCTGGAGAAGCTGTCCGCGACGGTCCACGAGTCGAGCTCGGTCTCGGTCCTCGAAGGAACGGACATCGTCTACGTGGCGCGGGTGGCGATCTCCCGGATCATGACGGTCAGCATCAACGTGGGCACCCGCTTCCCGGCGTACGCGACCTCGATGGGCCACGTCCTGCTGGCCGGCCTCAGCAAGGCGGAGCTGGAGGCGTACTTCCTGGTGGCGAGCCTGGACCGCCTCACCGACCACACGGTGACGGCCCCGGACCCCCTGCGCGCGGAACTGGCGGCGGTGGCCGACCAGGGCTGGGCGATGGTCGACCAGGAACTGGAGGAAGGCCTCCGCTCGGTGGCGGCCCCGATCCACGACCGCAAGGGCCGCACGGTGGCGGCGGTCAACCTGTCCACGCACGCCAGCCGCACGACGGCGGAGTCGGTCCGCGAGAACCTGGTCCCCCCACTCCTGGAGACGGCCCGCGCGATCGAAGCGGACCTGGCGATCGGAGCCCCGGGCCGAGCCCATGGCTGACCCCCCACTGCCTGCCACCCGGGTCGCCGGCCTCCTCCTGGCCGCAGGAGCCGGCCGCCGTTTCGGCGGCCCGAAGGCCCTGGTCGAGCTGAACGGCGAACCCCTGGTCCGCCGAGCCCTCCAAACCCTGACGGCGGCAGGCTGCACCCCGATCCGCGTAGTCGTGGGCGCAGCTGCCGCCGAAGTCCGCGCCCTCCTCCCCGACCCATCGTCGGCGGTGTTCGCGGAGGACTGGCAGACGGGCATGGGAGCCTCCCTCCGAGCAGGCTTGGCCGCACTGGCGGAAACCCCCGACGCTCCGGTGGCGGCCTTGGTCCACCTGGTCGACCTGCCGTGGGTAGGCCCCGAGATCCTCACGCGGGTCGCCGCGGAGGCAACCCCGGAGGCAGTGGCCCGCGCGTCGTACAACGGAGTCCCCGGCCACCCAGTCCTCCTCGGCCGCGACTGGTGGCCGGAGATCGCAGCCACCGCCCAAGGCGACCGAGGCGCCCGAGACTGGCTCGCGACCCGCAAGGACCTGAGACTGATCGAGTGCGCCGACCTGGGTAGCGGCCGCGACGTCGACCGCCCCACCGACTTGCCGAACCCGCCGCCCCGCTGACCACCCGCCCCAGCGCAAGCGGCTTCCGGCACTTCGCCGCTCCGCCCGCGCTGCTCCCCGCTACCCTTTCCCGCCCAGCCCCTCCCACGCCGTCCCGGCCCGCGGCCTCACCCAGCGAGTCGACACCGCCCACGCGAGCCGCCTCGGGCCGGGCCGCCGGCCGCTCCGGCACTGCAGCCGCCTGCCCGCCCTCCGGCAGGCGGGCCAGCCTGCCGTCCGCCTCGGCAGGCCGGCCTCGGGTTGCCCCGGTTCTGCAGCCATGCCGACCAGCAAGTCGCCGCCCGGCATGCGAGCTGTCCCCGGCCGCCCCGGCCCGCCGCCTCCTGGCCAGCGCGTCGTGGCGCGGCACGCCAGTTGCGCTCGGCCACCTGGCATGCCGCGGCCAGCAAGCCGCCGCCCCGCAGCGCGGCACGCCAGTTGCGCCCGCGCACCCGGCCGCGCCTCGCCGGGCACCAGGCCGCGTCCGGCAGGCGCCCCGCCGCACCCCGCCGGGCACACGGCCGCACCCCGGCCGTGCCCCGCCGCGCGCTCCGGCGGGCACGCGGCCGTGGGTCATCCGTCCGGGCCTCCTGCTCCGCACACACCGCACCCTCCCCACCCGCCGCCTACGATCGGGGCGTGACCGACTTGCTCGCCTCGCCCGAAGAACTCGCCGTTGCTCTCGACGGGACCGGTTACCTCGCCGATGACGGGCTGGCCACCGCCGGGTTCCTCGCGCTCAAGATGGGGCGCCCGCTCTTCTGCGAAGGCGAACCCGGTACCGGCAAGACCTCGCTCGCCCTCGCCCTCGCCGCCGCGCTCGAGCGTCCTCTCGTGCGGCTCCAGTGCCACGAGGGCATCGACGCCGCCCAGGCGCTCTACGAGTGGGACTTCCCCCGCCAGCTCCTGCACCTCCGGGCGCTCGAAGCCGCCGGCACGCTCGATGTCGAGGCCGCCGAACGGTCGCTCTACACCGAACGCTTCCTCCTAGCCCGGCCCCTTCTGCAGGCCCTCAAAGCTCCCTGCGTCCTGCTCGTCGACGAGATCGACCGCGCCGATGACGAGTTCGAAGCCTTCCTCCTGCAGCTGCTCGACGAGAACGCCGTCACCATCCCCGAGTACGGGGAGGTCCGAGCCGCGCAGCCGCCGCTCGTCGTGCTCACCTCCAACCGGACGCGGGAGGTGCACGACGCTCTCAAACGGCGGTGCCTCTACCACTGGCTGGAACACCCGGACCTGGTTCGGGAGGTCATGATCCTGCGCCGTAGAATCCCTCGAATAGGTGAAGTTTTAGCTCGGCAGATCGCTGAAGCGGTGCATCGGCTCCGTGAAATGGACCTGCTGAAGCCACCGGGAGTAGCTGAGTCACTCGATTGGGCGAGAGCCCTGATGACTCTTGAGCGCGACGAGCTGGACGCGGCCACCGCGGCGCGGACGCTCGGGGCCGTCCTGAAGTACAGCGAAGACCTCGACCGGGTACGGGCGAAACTCGACGCCCTGTTCGCCTGACCCGAGGGCCGAGACGGGGGAGAACCTGCGGATGAGCGTGGCGGAAACGACCGAGACGAGACCGGCCGCGGAGCCGGCGCCGGATCGGCCCGAGGCGGCCGGGGCGAGGACCGGCACCTGGCGGGGCAAGCTCGCCGCCGTGGCCGCGATCCTCGGCGGCACCGCGCTGATCGCCGTGCACGCGTCCTTCTACGGCCACTGGCTGATCGACGACGCCGCCATCACGTTCGCCTACTCGCGCAACGTCGCCGACGGCTTCGGGCCCGTCCTGCAGCCCGGTGCCTCGCCGGTCGAGGGGTACTCCAACCCCACCTGGATGGTGCTGCTCGCGCTCGGGAAGCTCGTCGGCCTGTTCGACCACGGGACGCTGTTCGGGGTCAACGACCAGATCCTCTTCCCGAAGGCGCTCGCGCTGGCGTGCTGCCTGGGCGTCCTCGTCCTGTTCTACTTCGGCGCCAAGACGCTCACCCGCCGCCCGGCGCTGGTCACCTTCCTCACCGGGGCCGTGCTCGCCGCGATCCCGTCGTTCGTGATCTGGTGCTTCTCCGGGCTCGAGAACTCCTTCTACGCCCTGACCGTCGCCGCGCTCGCGGTGGTGATCCTGCGCGCGGTCCAAGGCGGACGGCTGCTCGGCACGCAGGTCGCCGTCGGCACCGGGCTGATCGCCGTGCTCGCCGCGCTGACCCGGCCCGACGGCATCATCTACGCCGGTGCGTACCCGATCGTCGTCCTGCTGTTCCTCAAGCGGGAGCTGCTCGGCCGCAGCGTCCGCGCGGTCGTCCTGTCCGTCGCCGGCTTCGCCGTACCGTACGGCGCTTACGTCGTCTTCCGCTGGTTCGAGTTCGGCCGGCTGGTGCCCAACACCGCCGTCGCGAAGGGGCAGGAGCCGCCGAACCTCGACGACCTCGCGCGGCCCGGGGAGATCGTCTCCTACGTCGGCTGGCTGGTCGTCGCGATCGCCGTCGCGTGCCTGGTGATGCTGATGATCCGGCCGTCGAAGCTGCGCACCGGCCTGATCGCGCTGCTGGCGCCCTTCGGGCTGACCGTCGTCGCCTACATCGTCCTCGAGTACGACTGGATGGGGCAGCTGCGCTTCGCCACCCCGGTCTGGACGCTCGGCGCGTTCGGCGCCGTGGTCGTGGTCGTCGAGGCCCTGTCCGCGGCCCGGCTGCGCGGCCGGATCGTGCTCGCCTGCCTGCTGGTCGTGGCCGCGGTCAGCTCGGTGAGCGGGTTCTACACCCAGGGCACGACCTACCGCGCCAACGTCAAGACCGCGTTCTGCATCGTCGCCGAGCGCGACGCGCAGGCCGTCAACGGCTTCGCGGACATCCTGAAGCTGCCGGACACCGCGCAGGTCGGGCTGATCGACCTCGGCGGGACGTCGCTGGGCAGCCGCATCCGGGTGCTCGACCTGGCCGGCCTCGGCGACAAGCCGATCGCCGACTACCTGCACCGCGCCGACATGCAGGGCCTGCGCGACTACGTCTTCACGAAGGCCAAGCCGGAGCTGATCACGTTCATCGGCTCGTGGATCACCACGCTGCAGTTCGACCGGGACCCGCGGTTCGAGCAGGACTACGTGACGATCTTCGTCAACCAGCCGATCGGGAACATGACCGTCGATTCGCGCAACTGGGTCAGCTACCACGTCCGGCGCGACCTGGTCGACCCGGCGAAGCTCGCCGAACTCCAGGCGTACGCGCAGAAGACGCTGCCGCCGATCCTGGAGCTGAACAAGACGGCCGGCCTGCGCGGCTGCGCGAACATCCAGCCCGGCATGAAGGTTTCCTGACGCACGAACCCGAAACGCCCGCCCGGTCCACAATGGACCGGGCGGGCGTTTTAATTGCGTTGCCGGGCTCGCGCGACTCCGGCATCCTTTTCCTCACACAGCCGGAACCGCCACCGAGAGGAGGAGATCGTGACCCGACAACGGAACCGCCGCGCCACGGTCTCCCACGCCGTTCGCTGAAATCTTTCCGAAAAGCTCTTCGCGCCCACCCGCCGCTACCGGGTCGGCCGCGGCGAAGAGCGCGGTCCGCGTGCCCACCCGGGGAGGGGCGGGTGCGCGGGCCGCCTCGTCCCGGTAGCTCAGCAGGACAGAGCGCGGCGCTACGAACGCCGAGGTCCGAGGTTCGACTCCTCGCCGGGACACCAGCAGTGCACCCCCGAACGAGCGCACAATGGGGGCATGACCACCGCCGCCGATCCCGTCGCCGGGTACGCCGGGTTCGCCGCCGCGCTGCGCGAAGCCGGGGTGGCCTGCGACGCCCACCGCGTGCAGGCCTACCTGGCCGCCGTCGCCGAGATCGACGTCGCCGAGCCCACGCAGCTGTACTGGGCCGGGCGGCTGACGCTGTGTTCGAGCCCCGACGACCTCCCGAGTTACGAAGAAGCCTTCAGCCAGTGGTTTTCCATCGAGACGCCGACTCCGCAGCGCACGAAGACCGCCGCGCCGAAGCAGGCCCGGATCGCGCCGCTCGTCGACGCCGAGGGCGGGGACGCCGAGGGCGGCGACGGCCAGGACCAGCTGAAAGTCGCCGCGAGCGCCCAGGAAGTGCTGCGCCACCGCGACCTCGCCGCGCTGACCACGGCCGAACGCGAACACCTGCGTGAGCTGCTGGCCACCCTCAAACCGGTGCCCCCGAAGCGGCCGGCCGCCCGGCGGACGCCGTCGCGGCGCGGCCGGCTCGACCCGTCGCGCACGCTGCGCGCCATGCTCGCCAGCGGTGGCGAGCCGCTCAAGCTCGTGCACGCCCGCCGCGGCACGCGCCCGCGCCGGGTGGTGCTGCTCATCGACGTTTCCGGTTCGATGAGCCCGTACGCCGACGCGCTGCTGCGGTTCGCCCACGTCCTGACGCGGTCCGCGCCCCAGGCGGTCGAGGTCTTCACCCTCGGCACGCGCCTCACGCGGGTGTCGCGCCAGCTGCGCCAGCGGGACCCGGAACGCGCCATGCTCGCGGCCGGCTCCGCGGTGCCCGATTTCGCCGGCGGCACCCGGCTCGGCGAGACGCTGCAGGCGTTCCTCGACCGCTGGGGCCGCCGCGGGGTGGCCCGCCGCGCGGTGGTCACGGTGTTCTCCGACGGCTGGGAGCGCGGCGACACCGGCCTGCTCGGCGAGCAGCTCGCCCACCTGCGCCGGCTCGCGCACGCCGTATTCTGGGTGAATCCCCACGCCGGAAGGGCGGGGTACGCTCCGGTCCAGTCGGGCATCGTCGCGGCGCTGCCCCACATCGACCGGCTGCTGGCCGGGCACACCCTGGCCACCTTGGAACAACTGCTCCGGGAGATTGCCGATGCGTGACGTACTGGACGACGTGTTCCGCCGCTGGACCGACGGCGAGACCGTCGGACTCGGCACCGTGGTCGCCACCTTCTCGTCGGCGCCGCGCGCGCCCGGCGCCGCGATGGTCGTCGCCCCCGACGGCACCGTCGCCGGCAGCGTGTCCGGCGGCTGCGTCGAAGGCGCGGTCTACGAGCTCGCGCAGGAGGTCGTCGCCGAGCGCAAGCCGGTGCTGCAGCGCTACGGCGTCACCGACGACGACGCGTTCGCGGTGGGCCTGACCTGCGGCGGGATCATCGACATCTACGTCGAGCACGTCGACCGCGCGTCGATGCCGGAGCTCGGCGACGTCGTCGCGTCGGTGCGCGGCGGCGAGCCCGTCGCCGTGGTGACGGTGATCGAGCACGAGCGTGAGGGCCTGGTCGGCGAGCACATGATCGTCTGGCCGGACCGCACCGCGGGCTCGCTCGGGTCGTCGCGGATGGACGACGCGGTGGCCGACGACGCGCGCGGCCTGCTGGCCAGCGGCCGCACCGGCACCCTGCACTACGGCCCGGACGGGCAGCGCCGCGGCGAGGGCATGGCGGTGTTCGTCAACTCGTTCGAGCCGCCGCCCCGGCTGCTGGTCTTCGGCGCGATCGACTTCGCCGCAGCGATGGCCCGCATGGGCGGCTACCTCGGCTACCAGGTCACGGTGTGCGACGCGCGGCCGGTGTTCGCCACCAGCAGCCGCTTCCCGGACGCGCACGAGGTCGTCGTCGACTGGCCGCACCGCTACCTGAAGGCGGAGGCGGACGCGGGGCGGATCGACCAGCGCACGGCGATCGCGGTGCTGACCCACGACCCGAAGTTCGACGTGCCGCTGCTGGAGATCGCGCTGCGCCTGGAGGTCGGCTACGTCGGCGCGATGGGCTCCCGCAAGACCCACGACGACCGGTTCGCCCGCTTGCGCGAAGCCGGGATCACCGAGGGGGAGCTGGAAAGGCTGTCCTCGCCGATCGGTCTCGACCTCGGTGCCCGGACACCGGAAGAAACCGCCGTCTCGATCGCCGCGGAGATCATCGCGCTTCGGTGGGGTGGCGGCGGCAAGCGGCTCGCCGAGCTGACCGGACGCATTCACGGCTGATGAAAGCCCCCGGGCGGCACTGCTCCGGGTGGCTTACAAAAGTTCACCCATCCGGACTTCCGCACGTGCGGAGTTGCGCAGTGCATTCCCGTGCATCTGCGGAACAAGTAGTTGAACGTGTGACATCAGGGCTTGTCCGCGCCAAGGTCGCGTAGCACGCTCGGGAGTCTGTGAGCCCGATCACCTCGGGCAGGCCGTTCCCGAACCGGCTTTTGGAGGCCTGATGCGCATCACCGTCACCGTCGACGGGACGAAGTACACCGACGAAGTCGAGCCCCGCACCCTGCTCGTGCACCACCTGCGCGAAAAGCTCGGCAAGGTCGGGACCGTCGTCGGCTGCGACACCAGCAACTGCGGCGCGTGCACCGTCCACCTGGACGGCCACAGCGTGAAGTCCTGCTCCGTGCTGGCCGTGCAGGCCGACGGCTGCGAGGTCACCACCATCGAAGGCCTCGCCCGGGACGGGCAGCTGCACCCGGTGCAGAAAGCCTTCCACGACAACCACGCCCTGCAGTGCGGGTTCTGCACGCCCGGGATGATCATGCAGTCGATCGACCTGCTGGCCGACAACCCGGATCCGGACGAACAGGCCGTCCGGGAAGGACTCGAAGGCAACCTCTGCCGCTGCACCGGCTACCAGAACATCGTCCGGGCGGTCCGCGACGCCGCGCAGAACATGAGCCCCGGCGCCGGCCCCGAAGCGGAACGGATCTCCGAGAACAAGCACGTCGGCGTGGGTGGTGACTGATGACCGCCACGATCGAACCGGAGGTCGGGAAGTCCCGCCGCCGCAAGGAAGACGAACGGCTGATCACCGGCCGCACCCGCTGGACCGACAACCTCGCGCTGCCCGGGATGCTGCACATGGCGGTCCTGCGCAGCCCGTTCGCGCACGCCAAGATCGTCTCGATCGACACGTCGGCGGCGAAGGGCGCCGCCGGGGTGGTCGCCGTGTTCACCGCGAAGGACCTCGACCCGGACAGCTCGATCGGCATGCCCTGCGCGTGGCCGATCACGCCGGACATGAAGGCGCCGCGCCGCCCGGTGCTCGCCGCCGACCAGGTCAACTTCGCCGGTGAGGGCGTCGCGGTCGTCGTCGCGCGGACGTCGGCCGAAGCGCACGACGCGCTCGAAGAGATCGACGTCGAGTACGACGAGCTCCCGGTCATCCTCGACATGGAAGCCGCGATCGCCGACGGCGCCCCGCTCGTCCACGAAGACCAGGGCAGCAACACCAGCGCCGTCTGGAAGTTCGACTCGGCCGAAGCCGGCACCGGCGGCAACGTCGAAGAGGCCATCAGCTCGGCGGAGGTCGTCGTCAAGCGCCGCTTCCGCCAGCAGCGCCTGGTCCCGGCGTTCATGGAGCCGCGCGCCTGCGTCGTCGACCCGACGGGCACGCAGCTCACCATGTGGTCGGCCACCCAGGTGCCGCACATCCTGCGCGTGATGTCGGCGCTGACGCTCGGCATCCCCGAGCACAAGCTGCGCGTGATCGCCCCGGACGTCGGCGGCGGCTTCGGCGGCAAGATCGGCGTCCTGCCCGAAGAGATGATGTCGCTGCTGGTCGCGCAGAAGCTCGGCAAGCCGGTCAAGTGGAACGAGACGCGCTCGGAGACGATGCTCGCCGCGCACCACGGCCGCGACCAGATCCAGGACATCACCATCTCGGCCACCCGGGACGGACAGGTGACCGGCCTCAAGGTCGAGCTGCTCGCCAACCTCGGCGCGTACAACGGCCTGGTCGGCACCGGCGTACCGATCCTCGGCGCGTTCATGTTCAACGCGATCTACAAGTTCCCGGCGTACCACTTCGCGTGCACCAACGTGTACACGACGACGACGCTGACCGACGCCTACCGAGGTGCCGGCCGGCCGGAAGCGACGTTCGCGATCGAGCGGATCATGGACGAGCTCGCCGTCGAGCTCGGCGTGGACCCCCTGGAGCTGCGCGAGAAGAACTGGATCAAGCACGAGGAGTTCCCGTTCACCACGGTGTGCGGGCTGACCTACGACTCGGGCAACTACGAAGCCGCGACGGCGAAGGCCAAGCAGCTCTTCGACTACGACGGCCTGCGCGCCGAGCAGGAGAAGCGCCGCGCGTCCGGCGACAAGGTCCAGCTCGGCATCGGCATCTCGACGTTCACCGAGATGTGCGGGCTCGCGCCGTCGCGGGTGCTCGGCTCGCTCGACTACGGCGCCGGCGGCTGGGAACACGCGGCGATCCGGATGCTCCCCACCGGCAAGGTCGAGGTCATCACCGGCGCGTCCGCGCACGGCCAGGGCCACGAAACGGCGTGGAGCCAGATCGTCGCCGACCAGCTCGGCGTCGCGTTCGAGGACGTCGAGATCATCCACGGCGACACCCAGTCCTCCCACAAGGGCATGGACACCTACGGGTCGCGCTCGCTGGTCGTCGGCGGGATCGCCGTCGTCAAGGCGGCGGAGAAGGTGGTCGCGAAGGCCAAGCCGATCGCGGCGCACCTGCTCGAATGCGCCGAGGACGACCTGGAGTTCGCGAACGGCAAGTTCACCGTGAAGGGCACCGACACCTCGACCGGGATCGCCGACATCGCGCTCGCGGTGTTCGCGGCGCACAACCTGCCCGACGGGGTCGAGCCGTCGCTCGACTCGGACGCCACGTTCGACCCGGAGAACTTCTCCTACCCGCACGGCACGCACCTGTGCGCGGCCGAGGTGGACACCGAGACGGGCCGGATCAAGCTGCGGTCCTACGTCTGCGTCGACGACGTCGGCGTCGCGGTGAACCCGCTGATCGTCGAGGGCCAGGTGCACGGCGGGCTCGCACAGGGCATCGCGCAGGCGCTGTTCGAAGGCACCGAGCACGACGAGAGCGGCACGCTCACCACCGGCACGTTCGCCGACTACCTGCTGCCCTCGGCGGCCGACCTGCCGTCGTTCACCACCGACCGCACGGAAACGCCGTCGACGACCAACCCGCTGGGTGCCAAGGGCGTCGGCGAGGCGGGCACCATCGCCTCGACCCCGGCGGTGGTCAACGCGGTGATCGACGCCGTGCGCCACTTCGGGGTGAACGACATCGAGATGCCGTTGACGCCGATGCGGGTCTGGCACGCGATGCAGCACGGCACCACCGACGCGGGCGGCCCCGGCCGCGGCGAAGCCGGTGGCGGACTCGGTTCGATCGACGCCTCCGGAGGTGCGCAGTGATCCCGGCTCCCTTCGAGTACGCCCGCCCGTCCACAGTGGACGAAGCGGTGCAGGCGCTGGCGTCGGCGGGCGAGGACGCCAAGGTGCTGGCGGGCGGGCAGAGCCTGCTCCCGGTGTTGCGGATGCGGCTCGCCGCGCCGACGACGCTGATCGACCTCGGGCGCGTCCCGGAGCTGCGCGGCGTGCGCGAGGACGGCGACGCGCTGGTGATCGGCGCGATGACGACGCACTACGACGTCCAGCACGACCCGCTGGTCGCCGAGCACGCGGCGCTGCTCAAGGCGGCGACCGACACGGTCGCCGACCCGCAGATCCGCCACCGCGGCACGCTCGGCGGCGCGATCGCCCACGCCGACCCGGCGGGCGACCTGCTGGCGCCGGTGCTCGCGCTGGAAGCGTCGCTGGTGGTGGCCGGGCCCTCGGGGCGCCGGACGGTGCCGGCCGCGGAGTTCTTCCAGGACCTGTTCACCACGGCGCTGGCTCCGGACGAGCTGCTCGTCGAGGTCCGTGTGCCCAAGCACACCGGGTGGCGGGCGCACTACGAGAAGTTCAACCGGGTCGCCCAGGCGTGGTCGATGGTCGCGGTCGCGGTCACCGTCCGCACCGAGGCGGGCGTCATCGAGGAGGCCAGGGTCGCGCTGACGAACATGGGCTCCACGCCGGTGCGCGCTTCGGGCGTCGAAGCGGCGCTGGTCGGCGTCCAGGCCGCGGCGGATTCGATCCGCGCGGCGGCGTCGCACGCGGCCGAGGGCACGAATCCGCCGGTCGACGGCAACGCCGACGTCGAATACCGCCGCCACCTGGCGAAGGTGCTGACGGGCCGTGCCATCGCGGCGGCGGCCGGGGCCTGAGGACTCCGGTCGTCCACCCTGGCCGCGGCCCCGGCGGCGGCTAGGGTGGGCACCGGACACCCCAGGTCTGGCAGAGAGGAGGTCGGCCCGTGCGGCTCGACCACGAATTCACCGTCCCGGCCCCGATCGGCGAGGTCTGGCAGGCGGTCGTCGACCCCGAGCGCGTCGCCCCGTGCATGCCGGGAGCCACGCTGACCAAGGTCGAAGGCGACGCCTTCAGCGGCACGGTGAAGGTCAAGCTCGGGCCGATTTCGCTGCTCTACAAGGGGAAGGGCGAGTTCCTCGAGAAGGACGAGACCGCGCACAAGGTCACGATCAAGGCCTCGGGCAAGGACTCGCGGGGGGCCGGCACGGCGTCCGCGACGGTCACCCTGACGTTGACGGAGAGCGACGGCGGCACCCACGGTTCGGTGGCGACCGACCTGGCGATCACCGGCAAGCCGGCCCAGTTCGGGCGGGGCCTGATCAGCGAGGTGGGCGGCAAGATCCTGGACACGTTCGCGGGGTGCCTGTCGGGGAAGCTCGCCCCGGAGCCGGCTGCCGCGCCGGCCGCCGCTCCGGCGCCCGAGCCCGCGGTGAAGCCCGCGCCGACGACGGCGGAGATCAACACCGAACCCCGGCCCTCGGCACCGCAGCCGGACCGCCCGCCACTGCGCAGCGTCCCGGCGGCCCCGGAGACCGAAGCGATCGACCTGCTCGACTACGCGGGGCAGTCGGTCTTGAAGCGGCTGGCGCCGGTGCTGCTCGGCATCGCCGCGGTGGCCGGCGTGATCGCGATCATCCGCGCGCTGCGCAAGTAGGCGGGTCCCGGCGAGCCGCATCGCTTCGCCGGTGCTCGCGGGCCCGGCCAAGACCGTCGGCGCGATTTCGCTCGGCGTCGCCGCGGTCGCGATCATCGCGCCCTGTGCAAGTAAGCGCGCACCGAAGGGTCGCGATCTACCCTGCGCAGATCTTCCGGCCGGCCGCCCGGTTCAATTCCGCCGGACCGGCGACGTGGCTCGCTCGAACGGCTACGCTGGGCGACCTGGTCGGCCGAACTTCGCGCAAGGGGTACGTCACGATGCCGGTTCGTCACATCGGCGGCTTCGGCTCTTGAGAGCCCAGGCCGCCGTGCGCCGGGAAGCGCTTTCCGACTGGCCGGGGTGGCCCGCGCGGTGGGAGATGTGGACCGCGGCGAAAACGCGGTGGATCGTCTACGCCCTCGGCTGCGAGCTGCTCGCCGTCGGCGCGACCGCCGTCGCGCTGGGTACCGGGTTCGGGGAGCCGGTGCGGCCGGTCTGGTTCGCGGTGCTCGTCGCGCTCGGGGTGGCGCAGGCCGAAATGTCGCGCCGCATCGAACGGCTGCGGCGGTGGATGAGCGGGCAGACGCACATCAACGTCACCTCGGTCTGGTACCTCGCCGGCGTCGTGCTGCTACCGCCCGCCTGGGTCGCGCTGCTCGCCCTCGTGCTCTACGCCCACCTGTGGGCCCGGGTGTGGCGCCAGGTCCGGACGCGGCCCGCGCACCGCTTCGTCGCGAGCACCGCGTGGGCGATGCTCTCCTGCTTCGCGGCTTCGTCGGTGCTCGCCGTGCTGGGGTTGCACGGGACGCCGTTGCAGACCCCGCGCGGGTTGTTCGCGCTGTGCCTCGCCGCGGCGGTGTTCGAGCTGGTGAACATCGGGCTCGTGGCGGCGGGCATCTACCTCTACACGAGCCAGCGCTCGGCGGCCGACCTCATCGGGACCTGGGAGGACAACGCCTTCGAGCTGGCGACCCTCTGCCTCGGCGGGCTGGCCGCCTTGGCGCTGGTCGAGCAGCCCGTGCTGGTCGTGTTCGTGGTCGCGCCGTTGCTGCTGCTGCACCGGTACCTGCTGCTGAAGCAGCAGCTGCAGGTCGCCGCCGTCACCGACGAGAAGACCGGGCTGCTCAACACCGCCGGCTGGCACGACTCCGCCGTCCGGGAGCACGCCCGCGCGCTGCGCCGGGGCACCGGCAGCCGCTTCGCCGTGCTGATGATCGACCTCGACCACTTCAAGAAGATCAACGACACCTACGGCCACCTCACCGGCGACGACGTGCTGGCGGCCGTGGCGGTGGCGATCTCGGGCTCGGTGCGCCAGGGCGACACGGTCGGCCGGTTCGGCGGCGAGGAGTTCGTGGTGCTGCTGCCGGGCATCGGCCACGGCGACGTGCTCGCCATCGCCGAACGCGTGCGGGTGGCGGTGGGCGAGCTCAACGTGGTCATCTCGACCGGCGGCGGGACGGTCCGGGTGAGCGGCCTGTCGGTGTCGATCGGGGTGGCGTGCCACCCCGGCAGCGGCCATGCGCTCGACGACGTGCTCCGCGCCGCCGACGCGGCGCTGTACCGGGCGAAGGAAGCCGGCCGCAACCGCGTCGCCGTGTGACGAACGGCGCGAAATAGCCGCTCGCGCAGGCCGTTGAACCCGGTATGAGCGGCGCGGATCACGAGACGGACGTGGTGGTGATCGGGGCCGGCCAGGCGGGCCTGTCCGCGGCGTACCACCTGCGGCGCGCCGGCTTCGCCAACCGGACCGGTTTCGTCGTGCTGGACCACGGGAAGCGCGCCGGGGGAGCGTGGCAGTACCGGTGGCCGTCGCTGGTGCTCGGCAAGGTGCACGGCATCCACGACCTGCCCGGCATGGCCTTCGGCTCCCCGGACGTGACGCGCCCCGCCTCCGAAGTCGTTTCCGAGTACTTCGCGCGCTTCGAAAGCGTGTACGACCTCCCGGTGCAGCGCCCGGTCGACGTCCGGTCGGTGACGCGGGCGGGCGACCGGCTGGTGGTTTCGAGCCCGGCGGAGTCCTGGGCGGCGCGGGCCGTGATCAGCGCGACCGGCACCTGGGACCGGCCGTTCTGGCCGCACTACCCGGGCCAGGAGACGTTCGCCGGCCGCCAGGTGCACACCGCGGACTACGCCGGGCCCGAGGACTTCCGCGGCGAGCGGGTGGTCGTCGTCGGCGGCGGCGCGTCGGCCGTGCAGCTGCTGATGGAGTTCGCCCCGCTCGCCCGCGCGACGGCGTGGGTGACGCGGCGCCCGCCGGTCTGGCGGGACGAGCCGTTCAGCGAGAACTGGGGACGCAACGCCGTCGCGAAGGTCGACGAGCGCGTGCGGGCCGGGCTGCCGCCGGAAAGCGTCGTGAGCGTGACCGACCTGGCCGTGACGCCGGAGGTGCGGGCCGCGCGGGCGGCCGGGATCCTGGAGCGCCGCCCGATGTTCGCCCGGATCGTGCCCTCGGGCGTCGAGTGGGCGGACGGCACGCGCTTCGACGCCGACGTGATCCTGTGGGCCACCGGCTTCCGCGCGGCGGTCGACCACCTCGCCCCGCTGCACATCCGCGAGCCGGGCGGCGGCATCCGCGTGGACGGCACGCGGGTGGCGCTCGAGCCGCGGCTGCACCTGGTGGGGTACGGGCCGTCGGCGAGCACGGTGGGGGCGAACCGCGCGGGGCGGGCCGCGGTGAGCGAGATCCGGAAGCTCCTGACCACGGCCTGACCGCCCACTTACGGGCGATTTGTGGCGTTTCGCCCCGAACCGCCCCGATGCCGTGAAATGATCATCGGGTGAAGAAGACACTGGGGCGTCTGGGCGCCGTCACCGCAATCACCGGTTCACTGCTCGGCCTCGCGGCGGGCACCGCTTCCGCGGGGAACCCGCAGTACATCCGCAGCTACCAGTGGCAGGCCGACTGCGAGCGCGCCGCGGACGAAATCCGCAGCGGGGCCGACCTCGCCGCGTACTGCCGGTGGGACCAGGGGCACACCGAGTGGGACCTGTACGTCCTCTCGCTCTGATCCCGCGAAGAAAAGGTGCCGTTCCCCGGCCGCAACCGGGGAGCGGCACCTTTTTTCGTGGCCGTCCCACGTCGCGAAGCAGTATCCCGGTCAGCGAAACGGGACAAGACAAGAACTTGTCAGGCCAAGCTACTCGCCGTTAAAGTCCGCTTAGTTAGGAAACTTTCTTAACTGTTTTACCCGACGCCGCAGCCCCGTCAAGCCACCGCCAAGGCCCTTAAGGAGTGCGACGTGCCGTCCACCCGATTACGACCCCTCGCCCGACTCGCCCCGGTGCTCGCCGCCGTGGTCCTGCTGCCCTCCGCCATCGCCGCGGCCGCCACCACCCAGGCCGCCGATGTGCTGCTCTCGCAGGGCAAACCCGTCGCCACCTCGACCGTCGAAAGCTCGTCCTACGCCGGGACCAAGGCCGTCGACGGCAGCACCACCACCCGCTGGGCCAGCGTCGAAGGAGCCGACCCGCAGTGGCTGCGGATCGACCTCGGCCAGTCCGCCGCCGTCCACCGCGTGGTGCTGAACTGGGAAGCCGCCTACGCCAAGAAGTACCGCATCGAGGTCTCCGACGACGGCACGACGTTCACCACCGCCGCCAC
Organism: Amycolatopsis sp. NPDC049159; assembly: GCF_040648295.1. Taxonomy (NCBI): domain Bacteria; kingdom Bacillati; phylum Actinomycetota; class Actinomycetes; order Pseudonocardiales; family Pseudonocardiaceae; genus Amycolatopsis; species Amycolatopsis sp. NPDC049159. The sequence continues at coordinate 37,125 of NZ_JBEZDL010000034.1, read as the reverse complement.
CGTCGACAACGGCGACGGCAAGACCGACGACCTGACCGGGCTCACCGCCCACGGCCGGTTCGTGCGCTTCGTCGGCCTCACTCGCGCCACCGGCTACGGCTACTCCTTCTGGGAGATGCAGGTCTTCGGCAGCACCGACTCCTCCGGCGACACGCAGGCCCCGACCGTCCCGGCCGGGCTCACCGCCGGCACCGCGACCGCCACCGGCGTCCCGCTGAGCTGGAGCGCCGCCACCGACAACGTCGGCGTCGCCGGGTACGACGTGCTGCGCAACGGAACCGTCGTCGCCACCAGCGCGACGACGTCCTACACCGACACCGGGCTGACGCCGGACACCAGCTACACCTACGCGGTCCGCGCGCGCGACAACGCGGGCAACGTCTCGGCCGCGAGCACGCCCGTCACGGTGAAGACCGCGGCCGGCAGCCCGGGGTTCACCCTCGCCGCCGCCGGTGACATCGCCGAACGCTGCACGTCCAGCAGTTCCAGCTGCGCCCACGTCAAGACCGCGAAGCTCGTCGAGACCATGAACCCCGCGGCCGTGATCACCATGGGGGACAACCAGTACGACGACGCGCACCTGTCGGACTTCAAGTCCTACTACGACAAGACCTGGGGCAAGTTCAAGAGCAAGACCCGCCCGATCCCCGGCAACCACGAGACCTACGACGACACGCCGTACAAGGGCTACGACGACTACTTCGGCGCCATCGCGAAGCCGAACGGCAAGCGGTACTACAGCTGGGAAATGGGCAACTGGCACTTCATCGCCCTGGACTCCAACGACTTCGCCACCCACGAGTTCGGCCCGGACGAGCAGATGGCGTGGCTGAAGCAGGATCTCGCGAACAACAAGAAGGGCTGCGTCGCCGCCTACTGGCACCACCCGCGGTGGAGCTCCGGTGACCACGGCGACAACCCCGACAGCATCGAGCTGTGGAACCTCATGGCGGCCAGCAAGGTCGACCTGGTCCTCAACGGCCACGACCACGACTACGAGCGGTTCGTCCCGCAGAACGCCGACGGCAAGGCGGACGGAGGCGGCCCGGTCGAGATCGTCGGCGGCTCCGGCGGGGCGAGCCTCTACGACCTGAGCTCGCCGCACGCCACGACCGCGAAGCTGCTCAAGACCTACGGCGTGCTCAAGCTGTCCATGACCGACACGAGCTTCCAGTCGCAGCTCATCGGCGTCGACGGCAAGGTCCTGGACAGCAGCCCGACCTACACCTGCCACTAGGAGGGACGCGCATGTACATCGCGGCGAGCCGGACCTCGGACCTGGCGGCCGGCACCGACCGGAAACCCGCGCTGAAGCGGGTGTCCGCCAACGTGGTGGCGCTCGGCATGGTCAGCCTGGTCACCGATGTCTCCTCGGAGATGGTGACCGCCGTCCTCCCGCTCTACCTGGTGCTCGGCCTCGGGCTGAACCCGCTGCAGTTCGGGCTGCTCGACGGGCTCTACGCGGGCGCCACCGCGGTCGTGCGGGTGCTCGGCGGGCACCTCGCCGACCGGTGGCGGCGGCTCAAGGCGGTCGCCGGGTTCGGGTACGGCTTGTCCGCGGTGTGCAAGCTCGGGCTGGTCGCGGCCGGCTCGTCGGTCGCGGCGATCGGCGTCGTCCTCGCCGCCGACCGCACCGGCAAGGGGCTGCGCACCGGCCCCCGCGACGCGCTGATCTCGCTGAGCAGCGAGCCGGCGACGCTCGGCCGGTCGTTCGGGGTGCACCGGGCGATGGACACCGTCGGTGCGTTCCTCGGCCCGCTGGTGGCGATGGCCGTGCTCGCGCTGAGCCTCGGCAGCTACCCGAGCGTCTTCGTCACCAGCTTCTGCATCGCCGCCATCGCGGTGCTGCTGCTCGCCCTGTTCGTGCACGACCGGCCGGCCACGGCCGACCGCGCCGCCGTCTCCCTGCGCGCCGCGCTCGGCCTGCTGCGGCAGCAGGACTTCCGGCGCGTCGCGCTGTGGGCGGCGCTGCTGGGCCTGGTCACGGTCGGCGACTCGTTCGTCTACCTCGTCCTGCAGCGGCGCTGGGAGATCGCGGCGACGTGGTTCCCGCTGCTGCCGCTCGGCACCGCCGGCGTCTACCTGGTGCTGGCCGTGCCGCTCGGCAAGCTCGCCGACCGGGCCGGGCGCTGGCCCGTCTTCCTCGGCGGGCACGCCGCGCTGTGCCTGGCGCTGGTGCTGCTCTGCGGCCCGCGGGCCGGGATCTGGCTGGGGATCGTCGCGCTCGGCCTGCACGGCGTGTTCTACGCGGCCACCGACGGCGTCCTGATGGCCGCCGCCGGTCCGCTCATCCCGCGTGACCTCCGGGGCACCGGGATGGCCGTCGTGCAGACCGGGCAGGCCGTCGCCCGGATGGTCTCCTCCGTCCTCTTCGGACTGGCGTGGACGCTGTGGGACCTGCGGCCCGCGGTGCTCGTCGCCGCGGCCTGCCTGGCCGCGGTCGCCCTCGCCGCCGCGATCGCGAAGCCGGTGCGCCCGTGAAGAAGATCGTGCTCGCCCTCGCCGGCACAGTGCTCCTGATCGCCGCGGCCGTCGTCTACACGGTCAGCTCGCGGCACGACACCGCCGAGGCCGGCCCGGCCGCGCGGCTCCCCCTCGCACCCGGGCAGCTGTTCTACCGTGACACGGCCACCGGCCGCGTCGGCGCCGTCCCGCTCGCCGGCACGGGTGCGAAACCGCAGCTCAGCGGCCTGAAGTGCGACCGGTTCGCGGTGGCGCGGCAGACGGCGGTGTGCCTGGCCGTCAAGCCGGGCACGCTCCCGGCGGTCACCGACGTCCTCGTCCTCGACGGCGGGCTCGGCGTCCGCCACACCGAAACCCTGCCCGGCACCCCGAGCCGCGCCCGGGTCTCGCCGGATGGCAAGCGCGTCTACTGGACGTTGTTCGTCACCGGCGATTCCTATGCGCAGACAGGGTTCTCCACCCGCGCCGGACTGTACGAAGTGGACACCGGACGGCTCGTCAAGACGATCGAAGAGCTGCCCGTCTTCCTCGACGGCAAGCGCTACTTCGCGGCCGACGTCAACTACTGGGGCATCACGTTCGCCCCCGACGGCAACCGCTTCTACGCCACGCTCGGCAGCAAGGGCACGACCTACCTCGTCGAAGCCGACTACGGGCGCTATCGCGGGAAGGTGCTCCGGGAGAACGTCGAATGCCCGTCGCTGTCGCCGGACGGCAAGCGGGTGGCGTTCAAGAAGAAGGTCGGCGAAGGGGTCTGGCGGCTCTCGGTGCTCGACCTCGCGAGCCGGCAGGAAACCGAGCTGGCGGAAACCCGCAGCGTCGACGACCAGGCGCTCTGGCAGGACGACCACACCATCCTTTACGGACTGGAGAACGCCGTCTGGGCGGTTCCGGCGGACGGCTCCGGCGCGCCGCGGCAGCTGGTCGGCGGCGCCGCGTCGCCCGCCGTCACGGGGTGACGTCCACCGCCGCGAACAGCGTCCGGACGCAGAGGTCGCGCAGCTCGGCCTGGGTGATCTTCGGCTGGTCGAGCCAGTCGAGGATGACGGTGGCGACGAACGCCAGCCAGCCGCGGACGGCCACCCGTGTCGTCTCGGTGACGGTGGTCAGGGCGCCGAGCGCGGCCAGGATGCGCTCGGCGTTCGCGGCCATCCCGGCCTCGCGGATCCGCAGGACCTCGCGGTCGGCGCCCGCGGCGGCGCGGTGCACGATGCGGTAGCCGTCGGGGTGCGTGCGCGCGAACTCGAGGTACACGTCGAGCCCGGCCCGCAGCTGCTCCGCCACGGGCAGCGCCGGGTCGGGCTCGCTCATCTCCAGCAGCTGGTCGCGCTGGCTGCGGACGATCTCGGCGAAGAACTCCTTCTTCGTCGGGAAGTAGTGGTACAGCAGGCCGCGCGAGACCTGCGCGATCTCCGCGACCTCCTCGATCCACACCTCGTCGTACGGCCGCTTCGCGAACAGCCCGGCGCCGATGGTCAGCAGCTGCTCCCGCCGCTCCTGCGTGCTCAGCCTGGTCCGCATGCCCCCGAGCTTACTTGACACGGGTTCAGTAGCGGGGGATCGTGAGCCTATTGGATCCGGGTTCAACAAGGAGCTGCCGTGGACACCAGCGGGATTCCGCACCGGCCGGGCCGCCTGCCGGTGATCGGCGACCTGATCGGGGCCAACCCGCGCACGCCGCTGCAGGACACCGTGCGCATCGGCAAGCGGCTCGGGCCGATCTTCACCCGCAAGGTGTTCGGCTTCGAGATCGTCCTGGTCGGCGGCGTCGACCTGGTCACCGAGCTGAACGACGAAGCGAAGTTCGGCAAGCACGTCGGCATGGGCGTGGAGAACCTGCGCGCGCTCGGCGGCGACGGCCTGTTCACCGCCCACACCCACGAGCCGAACTGGCGGCTGGCGCACGACATCCTGCAGCCGGCGTTCTCCGCCGAGGCGATGCGCCGCTACCACCCGATCATGCTCGACGTCGCCCGCGAGCTCGTGGCGGCCTGGGACGCGGCGAGCGGCCCGGTCGACGTCTCCGCCGACATGACCCGGCTGACCCTGGAGACCATCGGCCGCGCCGGCTTCGGCTACCGGTTCGGCTCGTTCGAGCGCGCCGAACGGCACCCGTTCGTGACGGCGATGATCCGCGCGCTGCGGTACGCGCAGCTGCAGAACGTCAAGCTGCCCTTCGTCCGGCGCGCGATCGCCGGGACGCCGGAGCAGAACCGCGCCGACATCGCGGTGATGACGGACCTGGTCGACGAGGTCATCGCCGGGCGCCGCGGCAGCGGCGAGGAGAGCCGCGACCTGCTCGGCCTGATGCTCACCGAAGGCCACCCGGTGACGGGGGAGCGCCTCGACCCGGTGAACATCCGCAACCAGGCGATCACGTTCGTCGTCGCCGGCCACGAAACGACGTCCGGCGCGCTGTCGTTCGCGCTGTACTACCTGACCCGCCACCCCGAACTGCTGGCCAAGGCCCGCGCCGAGGTCGACGCGGTGTGGGGTGACCGCGAGCCGGGGTTCGCCGACGTCGCGAAGCTGCGGTACGTCCGCCGCGTGCTGGACGAGGCGATGCGCCTCTGGCCGACGGCGCCCGGCTATTCCCGCGAAGCACGTGAAGACGTCGTGCTCGGCGGGAAGTACCGGATGCGCAAGGGCGACTGGGTGATCGTCCCGCTCCCGCTGGTGCACCGCGACCCGGCGGCCTGGGGTGACGACCCGGAGGCGTTCGACCCGGACCGCTTCGAGCCGGCCGCGGTGAAGAAGCGCCCGGCGCAGGCGTACAAGCCGTTCGGCACGGGTGAGCGCGCCTGCATCGGCCGCCAGTTCGCCTTGCACGAGGCCGTTTTGGCGCTGGGCGTGGTGCTGCAGCGCTACGACTTCGACGTGGACCCGGCGTACGAGCTGAAGATCGTGGAGTCCCTCACGCTCAAGCCGAGCGGCTTCACCCTGCGGCCGCGGGTCCGGGCCGGCCTACGAACCCAGGTAGCGCAGCTGTCCTGACTTGCTCCGCTCGTACTCGTCCCGGCCCGCGAGGTGCTCGGGCACGCCGACCTCCCACCAGGCTCCGGCTTCGGTCCACGTCGACGGCTGCGTCTTCACCACGACCACCGCCGGCCGCCGTTCGGCCACCGACGCCTCCCGGGCCGACGCGTAAGCCGTCCGCAACGAGTCCACTGTGGACGCCGTGAAGACCAGGCACCCCAGCGACTCCGCGTGCCGCGCGAAGTCCACTCTCGGCGGGGAAGCGTGCGAAGTCGTGCAGTCGGCGTAGAAGTTGTTGAACGGCTTCCCGCCCTGCCCCTCCTGGAGCCGCGCGATCACCGCGTAGCCGTCGTTGTCGCACACGACCGCGACGAACGGGTGCCCCGCGAACGCCGCCGAGAACAGTTCCGAGTTCAGCATCAGGTACGAGCCGTCGCCCAGGAGCGTCGTCACCAGGCCGGGCCACGCGATCGCCGCGCCCCACGCGCCGGACAGCTCGTACCCCATGCACGAGAACCCGTATTCGACGTCCATCGACACCGAACCGGACCCGCGCCAGCCGCCGATCAGCTCGCCCGGCAGCCCGCCGGACGCCGTCATGACGTAGTCGCCGCCGGCCGAGAGGTCGTTCACCACCCCGACGACCTGCGCGTAGGACGGGACTTCCGCCGCGGCCGACCGCAACGAATCGATGTGCGCGTCCCAGGAAGCGCGTTCCGCCGAAGCCCGTGACGTCCACGCCGGGTCCACCCGCCAGCTCTCCAGCTGCGCGGCGAGGTCCGTCAGGCCCGCGTAGGCGTCCCCGGTCACGGACAGGGCACCGTGCTTGACGGCGTCGAAGCGGGCCGCGTTCAGCGACACCAGCCGGACGTCGGGGGAGAACACCGTCCACGACGCCGTCGTGAAGTCCTGCAGCCGCGTGCCGACGGCCAGGACCACGTCCGCCTCGGTCGCCAGGACGTTCGCCGACGACGAGCCCGTGACGCCCAGCGGCCCCGCGTGCAGGGGGTGCGCGTGCGGCACCAGCGTGCGGCCCGCGGTGGTCTCCACGATCGGGATCCCGTGCCGCTCGGCGAAGTCGAGGGCCCGGCGCGCGGCACCCGAGTACCGGACCCCGCCGCCGAGCACCAGCAGCGGGCGCTGGGAGCCCCGCAGGACACCCGCCGCCTCGGTGACCGAACGCCGGTCCGGGCGCGGGCGCAGCGGCCGGTGCGTCACCGGGGCGAACAGCGCGTCCGGGAAGTCGTACGTCTCCGCCTGGACGTCCTGCGGCAGCGCCAGCACCACCGGCCCGCTGTCCGCCGGGTCCGTGAGCACCCGCGCGACCTGCGGCAACGTCGAGATCAGCTGCTCGGGCCGGGTGATCCGGTCGAAGTAGCGCGAGACCGCGCGGAAGGCGTCGTTCACCGTCGCGGTCGCGTCGCCGAACGGCTCGATCTGCTGCAGCACCGGGTCCGGCGCGCGGCTGGTGAACGTGTCGCCCGGCAGCAGCAGCACCGGCAGCCGGTTCGCGTGCGCGACCCCGGCCGCGGTGACCATGTTCAGCGCACCCGGCCCGATCGACGACGTCGCGACGCCGACCTGCCGCCGGTGCGTGGCCTTCGCCAGCCCGACCGCGGCCAGCGCCATGCCCTGCTCGGTGTGCCCGCGCCAGACGGGCAGTTCGTCGCGGTGTTCTTCCAGGGCCGTCCCGAGGCCGAGGACGTTCCCGTGCCCGAAGATCGCGAAGATGCCGGGGAAGAGCGGGACTTCGCGCCCGTCCAGGGTTTCGGAGCGCTGCGCCAGGATCCAGCGGACCAGCGCCTGAGCCGTCGTCAGCTTCACTGAACACGCCCTTCGTGACTCGTGACGGGGCACCGCGGGTCGAGGTCCTGCGACGCCCACGTGTCGCGGACCCAGCTGTGCGCGGGGTCGTCGCAGAACGCCATGGACCGCTCTTCGGCCGGCCCGGCCAGGACGTTCAGGTAGTACATCGGGTAACCCGGCGCGGCCACGCACGGGCCGTGGTAGCCGCGCGGGATGAGGAACACGTCGTGGTCGCGCACGGCGACGTCTTCGTCCAGGTCGCCGTCGGCGGTGTACGTGCGGTGCAGGCCGAAGCCCTCACGGGACGGCGTCACGCCGTCGCGGCCGGCGATCCGGAAGTAGTAGATCTCCTCGTTGACGACCTCGCACTCGGTCGCCTCGTCGTGCTTGTGCGGCGGGTACGACGACCAGTTCCCGCCCGGGGTGATCAGCTCGCACGCGTTGAGCTTGTCGGCGTGGTCCCAGACCCCGGGCACCCCGAAGTTGGTCACCTGCCGCGTCGCCTGCCCGGCGCCGCGGACCTCGACCGGGACGTCCTCGGCCGGGCCGTACTTCGCGGCGAGGCGGCGGGTGCAGCGCGCCATCGGGAGCGCGACCTCCAGACCGTCCGTTGTCGACAACTCGACTTCGGCGTCACGCGGCACGTAGGCGAAGTCCGTCACGCGCGCGAAGACCGACTTCCGGCCGCGCAGCTCGAAGACCTGCCCGTCGACGCGGACCGTCGCGGAACCGGACAGGGGCAGCACGAAGGCCTCGAACTCGCCGGTGTGCAGGATCCGGGTCTCGCCGGGCGCCAGGGACAGCACCCGCAGCCCGGTGTAGGTCCAGCCCGCGCTGTCCGGGGTGAGCCGGACCGGGTCGGTGTCGTCGGACAGCGTCCCGAGTGGACGGTGGAGCTTGCTCACTTCGCGGCCTCCAGTACCTTCGCGGCGGCTTCCACGGCCGCACCGACGTCGCCGTCGGGCGGGTAGAGCAGGGTGCGGCCGACGACCAGGCCGCGCACGACGTCGTGGCGCAGCGTCCGGCCCCACGAGGCCAGGTCGGCGGCCGGGTCGCCCGAGGGCACCCCGCCGAGCACGACCACCGGCAGCGTCGTCGCGCCGAGGACCTCGGCGGAGTCGGTCGAGGGCAGCTTGAGCCAGGTGTGCGCGGACGTCGCACCGAGGCCGGAGGCCACCGTGACGGCCCGCGCCAGGGACACGGGATCCTTCTGCAGCACCAGTTTCCCGTCGTCCCGGCGGTAGGGGAGCGGCTCGATCATCGCCATCAGCCCGTACGCCGCCAGCTCGGTGACGGCGTCGGCGCACGCTTGCAGCGTCGGGATCGTGCCGGGGTCGGCGTCGACGAGCCGCAGCAGCATCTTGCCGCCGTCGAGCCCGCAGTCGACGAGCGTGCGGGCGTCGTAGCCGGTGAACCGGTCGTCGATCTCCCAGTCCGCGCCGGCCAGGCCGCCGCGGTTCATCGAACCGAACACGACCTTGTCGTGCAGCGCGCCGAGCAGGAGGAGCTCCTCGACGACGTCGGGGGTGCCGAGGATGCCGTCGACGGCCGGGTTGGCGAGGGCGGCGAGCAGCCGGTCCAGCAGGGTCCGCCGGTCGGCCATCGCGAGCGGGTCCTCGCCGACGCCCAGTGCCCCGCGGGCCGGGTGGTCGGCCGCGACGAGGAACAGGGTGCCGTTGTCGGACAGCAGCTTCGAACGGCGTCTGCGGGTCGCGTAGGCCTGGCGGACCGCGCCCGGGTTCGTCGCCCGGGTGTGGAGGAGTTCGCGCCAGCGCTCGTCGGTGAGGATCACAGCAGCTCCTCGATCTCCTCGGCGGTCGGCATGGCGTCGGCGCAGGCCAGCCGGGACGCGACGAGCGCGCCCGCGGCGTTCGCGTACTCCGCGAGGCGCACCGGGTCCCAGCCGGACAACAGGCCGTGGATCAGCGCGCCGCCGAAGCCGTCACCCGCGCCGAGGCCGCACACGACCTCGACGCGCCGCGGCGGCACGGTCGACCGGCCGTCCGGCGTCGCCACCAGGACGCCCTCGGCGCCCTTCTTGATCACGGCGAGCCGCAGGCCGCGCTCCAGCAGGCGGTCCGCGGCGGCGTCCGGGTCCGCCGTGCCGACGGCGACCTCGGCCTCGGCGCGGTTGCCGACCGCGACGGTGACGTGGTCGAGCAGCCCGCCGATCTCTTCCCGCGCTTGCCCGGCCGACGGCCAGAACATCGGCCGGTAGTCGAGGTCCAGCACGGTGTGCTCACGGCGTCCGCGTGCTTCGAGGATCTTCCGCTGGGTCGTGCGCGCGGGTTCGGCGGACACGCCGGTGCCGGTGACCCACAGCAGCGGCACCGACTCGACGACGTCCCAGGGCACGTCGGCGTCGGTCAGCGTGAGGTCGGGGGCGATGGGGGAGCGGTAGAACAGCAGCGGCGGGTCCGCGGGCGGGTTCAGCTCGCAGAACACCACCGGCGTCTGGAGGTCCGGCGAGGTGCCCACGTGCGCCGGGGACACGCCGAAACCGTCGAGCGCCTGCCGGACGTAGTCGCCGAAGCCGTCCGGCCCGACCTTGGTGAGCACCGCCGTGCGCCGGCCGAGCCGCGCGGCGGCGACCGCGACGTTGGTCGCGGTGCCGCCGAGCGACTTGGCGAACGTGCTGACGCCGGCCAGCGGCACGCCGCTCTGCTCCGGGTAGAGGTCGACGCCCACCCGGCCGATCGTCAGCGCTTCGAGACTCACGCCTTCTCCACCTGCCGCAGTTCGTGTTCGAGGGCTTCCAGTTCCGCACCGCCCGCCATCTGCCGGGTCAGCTCGTTGATGTCGATGTCCTTCTTCTCGTACGCGCCGAGCGGAGCGCCGCGCTTGAGCAGCAGGAACCGGTCCGCCACCGGGAAGGCGTGGTGCGGGTTGTGCGTGATCAGCACGACGCCGAGCCCGCGGTCACGGGCCTGGGCGACGTACTTCAGCACCACCCCGGCCTGCTTGACGCCCAGCGCGGCGGTCGGCTCGTCGAGGATCAGCACCTTCGCGCCGAAGTACACCGCCCGCGCGATCGCCACGCACTGGCGTTCGCCGCCCGAGAGCGTCCCGACCGGCTGCTCGACGTCTCGCAGGTCGATGCCCATGTCGGACAACGCCTTCTTCGTCGTCTCGCGGCCCTTCTTCCGGTCCAGGAACCGGAACGGGCCGAAGCCGGTCGTCGGCTCCGAGCCGAGGAAGAAGTTCCGCCAGACGCTCATCAGCGGCACCACCGCGAGGTCCTGGTACACGGTCGCGATGCCGTGGTCCAGCGCCTCGCGCGGCGAAGCGAACCGCACGGGTTCGCCCTCCACGAGGAACTCGCCCCGGTCGTGCTGGTGCACGCCGGACAGGATCTTGATCAGCGTGGACTTCCCGGCGCCGTTGTCGCCGAGCACGCAGGTGACCTCGCCCGCGTTGACCACAGTGGACACTTCGCGCAGCGCGATCACGCTGCCGTAGGTCTTCCCGATGTCGCGGACTTCGAGCAGCGGGCTCATCGGCGTACCCTTTCCGCACGGCGCCGGAACGCGTTGTTCACCAGGACCGCGGCCAGCAGCATGATGCCGAGGAACAGCATGAACCAGTCGCTGTTCCACTGCGCGAACACGATGCCCTGGCGCGCCATGCCGAAGATCAGCGCGCCGATCGCCGCGCCCACCGCCGAGCCGAACCCGCCGGTGAGCAGGCAGCCGCCGATCACCGCGGCGATGATGTACTGGAACTCCAGCCCGATGCCCTGGTTCGCCTGGACGCTGGCGAAGCGCAGGATGTTGATCGAGCCGACGAGCCACGCGCCGAGCGCGGTGCCCATGAACAGCAGGATCTTCGTGCGCACCACCGGCACGCCGACCGAGCGGGCGGAGACCTGCGAGCCGCCGACGGCGAAGATCCAGTTGCCGAAGCGGGTGCGCATGAGCAGCACCGCCGCGACCGCCGTGACGACGATCCACCAGATGATCGACGACTGGAACTCGGTGCCGCCGACGGCGAAGGTGGACGCGAACAGCGCGCCCGCCGACTCGTAACCGCTGGTCGAGCGCATCCCCGACACCTGGACGGTGCTGGTGACCAGCCGCGTGACGCCGAGGTTGAGGCCCTGCAGCGCCAGGAACGACCCCAGCGTGACGATGAAGCTCGGCAGCCCGGTCTTCATCACCAGCCAGCCGTTGAAAGCGCCGACGCCGAGGGCGAAGGCGAGCGAGACTCCCAGTGCGAGCCAGACGTTCCAGCCCGCCTGCGTCGCCAGGATGGCCGTGACCAGCGACGTCGACGCCGTCATGACGCCGGCCGAGAGGTCGAACTCGCCGCCGACCATGAGCAGCGCGACCACGACGGCCATGATGCCCAGCGTCGAGGAGTCGTCGAGCCAGGTCGCCACGCCCAGCGGGCTGAGGAACTGGCCGGTGACGACGGAGAAGAAGACGAACACGAGCACGGCGCCGAGCAGCGCGCCGATCTCGGGCCGGACGACCAGCCGGTCGGTCAGGCTCTTCTTCCCCACCCGTTCGTCCGGCTGGGCCTGGATCGCCGCCGTCATCAGCGGGTGCCGCGCTGCGCGTACGGGGCCACGGTGTCGATGTTGGTCTTGTCGACGAAGCCGGGGCCGGTCTGGACCGGCTTGCCGCCGCCGATGGTGTTGCCGTTTTCCTTGTACAGCTTGAGGAACACGATCGGCAGGTAGCCCTGCTCGTACTGCTGCTGGTCGACGGCGAAGAGGATCGTGCCCGCCTTGATGGCCGCGACGACGTCGGCGTTGAGGTCGAACGTCGCCACCTGCGCCTTCGAGCTGGCCTCCTTGGCCGCGTCCACCGCGCGGGCCGCGACCTGCGAGTTCAGCGCCAGCACGGCGTCGATCGACGGGTCGGACTGCAGCGCGCCGCGGATCCGGGCCTGCGCGTCGGTCGGGTTGGAGATGTCGACCTGCAGCGTGGAGACGGTGCCGAACGTCTGCTTCGCGCCGTCGCAGCGCTGGTTCTGGCCGATGTTGCCGGCCTCGTGGATGACGCACAGCAGCTTCGTCTTGCCCGCCGCCTTGAGCCGCTGCCCGGCGCCCTGGCCCGCGAGGCCTTCGCTCTGCCCGACGTGCGCGATCGCGCCGAAGGCCGCGCTGGAGTCCTCGCCGGAGTTGATGGTGACGACCGGGATGCCGGCCTTGACCGCGTTCTGGATCGACGTCTGCAGCGCCTGCGGGTTCGCCATCGAAACCACCAGGCCGCCGACCTTCTGCGCGACCGCGTTGTCGATCAGCCGGGCCTGGTTGCCCGGGTCGCCGTCGGCGAAGTAGTCGACGCCGACGTTCAGGTCCTTGCCCGCCTGCTCGGCGCCGTTCTTGACGACGTTCCAGAAGGCGTCGCCGGACGTGCCGTGGGTGACCACGGCGATCTTCAGCGGGCCGCCCGTGCTCGGGGCCGCGGCCGACGAGTTCGCGCTGCTGGCCGAATTGTTGTCGGCGGACGGGCCGCTGCACGCGGACAGGACCAGTCCGGCGGCGGCGATCGCCGCCACACCGGCCAGCTTCTTCATAGAGAACACAGTCACTCCTTTGGGACCGGGATTACAGGGAGTCGATGATCTTCGCGAGGTGGGTGAGGCTGCGCTCGGTGTCCCGCCGGGGCAGGTCGTCGGGGCTTTCCTCGCCCAGGGCGGTGTCCTGTTCGAGGACGTACCAGCCGTCGTAGCCGGCGGCCTGGACGGAGCGCACCATCGAAGCCACGTCCACGTCCCCCTCGCCGAGCGGGGTGTAGATGCCCCGCCCGACCGCGTCGGTGTAGCCGAGCCGTCCCGCGCGGACTTCGGCCGCCAGGTCCGCCCGGACGTCCTTCAGGTGCACGTGCCCCACCCGCTCGGGATACCGCTTCGCCAGCTCGACCGGATCCGTCCCGCCGATCATCAGGTGCCCGGTGTCGAGGCACAAGCCGAGCTCGGAATCGGCGAGGAAGCGCTCGACCTCGGCCTGCTGCTCCACGTGCGTCCCGACGTGCGGGTGCAGCACCGTGCGCAGGCCGTGGGCGGCGGCGATGTCGCGGATCTTGCCGGCGGTGCCGACCAGCGTCGCCCATTCGGCGCCGGTGAGCCTCGGGCGTTCGTCGTAACCGTCGAGCCCGGTCGCGGCGGCGAGCACGAGGATGTCGCCCCCGCAGGCGGCGAACAGCGCGGCGGACTCTTCGGCTTCCGCGAGGGCGGCTTCCTGGTTTTCGTGCAGGACGACGGCGAGGAACCCGCCGACGAGCGTGAGGCCGTGCGCCCCGAGCAGCTCCCGGAGCCCGGCCGGGTCGCGGGGGAGGTAGCCGGGCGGGCCGAGTTCGGTCGCCTGGACGCCGAGCGCCGCCATCTCGCCGAGCACGGTCGCGGCGTCGAGCACCCGGCCCCAGCCCGGGACTTCGCAGACGCCCCAGGAGATCGGCGCGGCGGCTACTCGGATCGTCGCTGTCACAAGGGGCCTCCGTCGGTGGCGTTGGAGCGCTCTATTGATTAGAGCGCTCTAATCTTGTAGCGTCCGTCACAGCAAGTCAAGACCCGGGTTTCCGGTGCTCAGGGGAGGTGCTCGTGCGTCCGACGATGGAGGACGTCGCCGCCAGGGCGGGCGTTTCGCGCGCGCTGGTCTCCCTGGTGATGCGGAATTCGCCGAAGGTGTCCGACGCCCGGCGCGCCGCGGTCCTGCGCGCCGCCGAAGAACTCGGCTACCAGCCGCACGTGATGGCGCGGTCGCTGGCCAGCCGGACGTCGACGGTGCTCGGCGTGATGGTCAACGACCTGCGCAACGCGTTCTTCGCCGACATCGTCGAGGAGCTGGACCGGGCCGCGCAGGCCGCGGGCTTCGACCTGATCCTCAACACCGGCGGCCGCAGTCCCACGCGCGAGTGGAACGCCCTGCACAACCTGCTTTCCTTCCGCCCGGCGGGGATCATCCTGCTCTCGCCGGTCGTGCCGGCGGCGTCGATCCGGATCGCGGCCAAGCAGTGCCCGGTCGTGCTGGTTTCGCGGACAATCCGCGCGTCCACAGTGGACACGGTGAACGACGACGGCGAGGCGGGCTCCGCGCTGGCGGTCGGCCACCTGGCCGGCCTCGGGCACCGGCGCATCGCGCACCTCGACGGCGGCGGCGCGGCCGGGGCGGCGCAGCGGCGGCGCGGCTTCGAGTCGGCCATGCGGGCGCACGGCCTGGAGCCGATCGTCGTGCGCAGCGAGCACACCGACATCGGTGGCGAAACCGCCGTGCGCGAGCTGCTCGCCACGTACTCGCGCGCCGACCTGCCGACGGGGCTGGTCGCCGGCAACGACTTCAACGCCGTGGGCGCGATCTCGGCCCTCGAAGAGGCCGGGCTGCGCGTACCGGGGGACGTGTCGGTCGTCGGGTACGACAACACGTCGCTGGCCGCGCTGCGCCACCTCTCACTGACCACGGTGGACCAGTCGCGCACGGACATGGCGCGGCTGGCGTTCGCGGCGCTGATCGAGCGCGTCCGCGGGGAGCGCACGGAGCCGGTCCGGCACCTGCTGCACCCCTCCCTGGTGGTCCGCGCGACCACCGCCGGGTTTTCTGCGACAGGAGGAGCACCACGATGAGGTTGGGACTGGCGGGCACCGGCCGGATCGGCACCGCGCACGCGGAGACGCTGAAGGGCTTCGAGGAGGTCGGGTCGGTCGTGGTGGCCGACGTCGACCCGGCGCGGGCCCGGTCGGCGGCCGCGAAGCTGGGCGTCGAGACGACGTCCCTCGACGACCTGTTCACCGCGGGCCTCGACGGCCTGGTCGTCACGGCCGCCACGGACGCGCACCCGGGCCTGATCATCGCGGCGGTCGACGCGGGCCTGCCGGTGTTCTGCGAAAAGCCGGTGGCCGCGGACATCCCCGGCACCCTGGCCGTCATCGACCGCATCGGCGCCTCGGACGTGCCGGTCCAGATCGGCTTCCAGCGCCGCTTCGACGCGGGCTACCAGGCGGCGCGGGCGGCGGTCGCGTCGGGCGAACTGGGCTGGCTGCACACCCTGCGCGCGACGACGTTCGACCCGGCGCCCCCGCCGGCGGAGTACGTGGCCCATTCGGGCGGGTTGTTCCGCGACTGCGGCGTCCACGACTTCGACATCATCCGCTGGGTCAGCGGCCGCGAGGTCGAGGAGGTCTACGCGATCGGCGCCAACCGCGGTGAGCGGTTCTTCGCGGACGCGGGCGACGTCGACACGGCGGCGGCGACGCTGACCCTGGACGACGGCACCCTGGCGACGGTGTCCCTGACCCGCTACAACGGCGCGGGCTACGACGTCCGGCTGGACGTGCTCGGGTCGGTGTCGGGCGTCGTCGTCGGCCTGGACGACCGGGCGCCGCTGCGCTCGGTCGAGCCGGGGGTCGCCCCGCTGCCCGGGCCGGCGTACCCGGGGTTCATGGAGCGGTTCCGGCCCGCGTACACGACGGAGTTGAAGGCGTTCCTGGACGTCGTCGCGGGCCGGGCGCCTTCGCCGTGCGTCGCGGCGGACGCGCTGGAGGCGTTCTACATCGCGGAGGCGTGCGAGGTGTCCCGGCGCGAGCGGCGTCCGGTGCGGCTGGCGGAGGTCCGGCGCTGATCACGCTGACGGTTTTGGACGAGCCCGCGCTCTCCCGCCTGCTGGACGCGGCGGTGACCGGTGCGGATCCCCTCGAAGTGATGCCCCCGGTGCCCGGCCCGCCCGGCTGGACGGCGGCCCGCCGAGACGCGTTCCTGGCGTTCCACCGAGGTCGCTCGCTCGACCCGGCGACCGCGGTGGAACGCACGTGGGTGGTCGACGTGGACGGTGCCGCGGCGGGCGCCGCCCGGCTGGAGCGCCACGGCGACGCGGTGGAAGCGGGCATCTGGCTGAGCCGGGACACCCGCGGCCGCGGGATCGGCCGCGAGGTGACCAGGCTGCTCCTCGCCGAAGCCCGCACGTCCGGCGCCGCGCGCTTCACCGCCTCGACGACGCCGGACAACACCGGCGCCCGTTCGGTGCTGGCCGCCCTCGGCGCCACGCTCACCACCGAGGGCGACGAGATCCGCGCGGACCTGCGCCTCGGCTGAGCAGACCTCGTGAGCGGGAAACAGTGTGCTGACCCTGTTTCCCGCTCACGACCAGCCGCGGCAGGATCTCCGTCCGCACGTACTCGAGCGCGTCCCGCTCCGGGAGGATGTGCGGCCCCTGCACCCACGCGACCCCGTGCCGCACCGCCGCGGCCGTGACGCGCTCCCGCAGCGTGCCCACCACCCCGGCGCCCAGCACCAGCGCGTCCACGACACCCAGCCGGGACAGCACCGCTTCCTCCGAAACGACGCCGTCCGCGGCGAGACCCGCCGCGGACAGCGCCGCCGTCACCCTCGAGACCGTGGCCGGGTTGCGGCCGAACAGCAGCACCTTCATGCCGCCCAGGCTCACACCTCAAGGGCACTCGAGGTCAAGACAGTTCGAGCGTGGGGGAGTACATCTCGATCCAGTGGTAGAAGTCGAGCACCCGGTCCA
Organism: Amycolatopsis sp. NPDC049159; assembly: GCF_040648295.1. Classification (NCBI taxonomy): domain Bacteria; kingdom Bacillati; phylum Actinomycetota; class Actinomycetes; order Pseudonocardiales; family Pseudonocardiaceae; genus Amycolatopsis; species Amycolatopsis sp. NPDC049159. Next base: position 20,413 of record NZ_JBEZDL010000034.1, on the reverse strand, counting down.
GCCCGATCCGCATCGCCGGGTCCATGGTCGCCGGGTCCACTTCGGACGCCCGGTGCGCCCACCCGCGGTCCACCAGCCCGAACACCTGGTGGCCCGGGTCGGCCAGCACCTCCTTGACCTGCTGCTGCAGCGCCGCCGCGTAGCCCGGGTCCTGCGTCGACGGGTACGGGCTCTTCACCCGCTGGGCCACCGACTCCGGCAGCACGTGCTTGGTGGCGTGTCGCAGGAGGCTCTTCTCGCGGCCGTCGAACGTCTTCAGCGACCACGGCGTGTTGTACACGTACTCGACCAGCCGGTGGTCGCAGAACGGCACGCGGACCTCCAGGCCCACCGCCATCGACGCGCGGTCCTTGCGGTCGAGCAGCATCCGCACGAACCGGGTCAGGTGCAGGTTGCAGATGGTCCGCATCCGCGCCTCGAGCGCGGACTCGCCGTCGAGGTGCTCGACCGCGGAAACGGCCGACGAGTACTGGTCGGCGACGTAGGACTCGACGTCGAGCTTCTTCACCAGGTCCGGTGTGTACAGCGACGCCCGCTCGTCCATCATCGACGTCCGGAACGCCAGCCACGGGAACGTGTCCGCGTTGACGGCCTTCTCGTCGTGGAACCAGCGGTAGCCGCCGAACACCTCGTCGGCCGACTCGCCGGACAGCGCCACCGTCGACTGGCCGCGGATCGCCTTGAACAGCAGGTAGAGCGAGGTGTCCATGTCGCCGAGGCCGGCCGGGATGTCCCGGGCCCGCAGCACCGCGCGCCGGACCTCGGGGTCGGTCAGGTCGCCCGGGTTGAGCATGACGTCTTCGTGCGCCGAGTTCACCAGCTCGGCGACGTCCCGCACGAACGGCGAGTCCGCGGTGTCGCGCATCTCGTCGGGCTTGAAGTTCTCCTCCTGGCCGAAGAAGTCGACGGAGAACGTCCGTAGCTGCTCGCCCTGCTCGGCCAGCCGCGCGGCGGCCAGGCCGGTGACGGCGCTGGAGTCCAGGCCACCGGACAGCAGCACGCACCGCGGGACGTCGGCGACGAGCTGGCGGTTGACGATGTCGGTCATCAGCTCGCGCACGCGGGCGACCGTCGTCTCCTGGTCGTCGGTGTGCTTCTTCGCGTCCAGCTTCCAGTAGGTGCGGGTCTTGATGCCCTCGCGGGACACGGTGACGATCGTGCCCGGCTGGACCTCTTCCATGTCCTTCCACAGCGACCAGCCCGGCCGCTTGGTGAAGCCGGCCAGCTCGCGGAAGCCGTCGAGGTCGACGACCTTCTTGGCGAGCGGGTTGGCCAGGATGGCCTTCGGCTCGGAGCCGAACAGCACGCCGTCGCGCGTCGGGTAGTAGTAGAACGGCTTGATGCCCATCCGGTCGCGGATCATCACGAGCCGGTCGTCGCGCTCGTCCCAGATCGCGAAGGCGTACATGCCGTTGAGGTGGTCGACGACCGCGTCGCCCCACTGCAGGTAGCCGTGCAGCACGACCTCGGTGTCGCTGTCGGTCTCCCACTGGTGGCCGAGCTTCGTCAGCTCTTCCTTCAGCTCGGTGAAGTTGTAGGCCTCACCGCTGTAGACCATCGCGACGTCGCCGTTCGGCGTGTGCACCGACATCGGCTGCCGGCCGCCGGGCAGGTCGATGATCGCGAGCCGCCGGTGGCCGAGCGCGACGTTCCGGCGCACCCAGGTGCCTTCGTCGTCCGGGCCGCGGCAGGACATGGTCGCGGTCATCGCGTCGACCACCTCCTCGCGGCGGGTGAGGTCGGCGTCGTAGGAAACCCAGCCGGCGATACCGCACATAGGTGATCCCCTCTCCCAAAGATTTGCTTAGCCGATACAACTATCGGTAACACAGGTGTAACACGACCTGAAGATGTTGTCTGCCCGAATTGCACTTTCCGCACTTGTTTGGTCACACGGTGTGTTGTGAGTCATTGACCAACTGCATGCAGTCACAGTGGGGCAAACGTTTGCGTGACCGTCGCCACCTGCCATAAAGACGGCGTAAATGCGTGTCAGGAACGCATCAAGGCGCCGTCAGCCGCAGGTCGGAACCGGGTCCCGGAGCCGCAGAGTGAAGGCGTCCGGTCACCGAACCCGGTGACCCGTCTTGAGAGGTGCCTGTGGCCGACTTGCTCTACGCCGTCCTGCTGATCGGCGTGTTCGTGGTGCTCGCGCTGGCGCTGCGCGGGATGGAAAAGCTGTGAGCGGCGCCGGAACCGTGGCCAATGTCGTCGGCGGACTGCTGGCGCTGGGCCTGCTCGGCTACCTCTTCGTCGCGCTGATCAAGCCGGAGAAATTCTGATGTCCGACACGACGGCCGGGCTCATCCAGCTCGGCCTCCTCCTCGCCGCCCTCGCCGCGGTCTACAAACCGCTCGGCGACTACCTGGCGCGCGTCTTCTCCAGCGAGAAGCACACGAAGCTCGAGAAGGGCCTGTACAAGCTCTTCCGCGTCAACCCGGACTCCGAACAGCGGTGGCCGACCTACGCCGCCGGTGTGCTCGGCTTCTCGTTCGTCTCCGTCGTCCTGCTCTACCTGCTGCAGCGGCTGCAACCGCTGCTGCCGTGGAACCTGGGCCGCGGCGCGGTGAGCCCCGGCGTCGCGTTCAACACGGCGATCTCCTTCGTCACCAACACGAACTGGCAGTCCTACGTCCCCGAGACGACGATGGGCCACTTCGTGCAGATGGCCGGCCTGACCGTGCAGAACTTCCTGTCGGCGGGCGTCGGCCTGGCCGTGGCGATCGCCGTGACGCGCGGGTTCGTCCGCGCGAAGACCGACCGCCTCGGCAACTTCTGGGTGGACCTCACGCGCGGCACGGTCCGCGTGCTGCTGCCGATGGCGTTCGTGTTCGCGCTGGTGCTGGTCGCGCTCGGCGTCGTGCAGAGCCTCAAGGCCGGCGTCGCCGTCACCAACCCCGACGGCAGCCCGAGCACCATCGCCCTCGCCCCGGCCGCGAGCCAGGAGGCCATCAAGGAACTGGGCACCAACGGCGGCGGCATCCTCAACGCCAACTCCGCGCACCCGTTCGAGAACCCCAACGCCTGGTCGAACCTCGTCGAGCTGTTCCTGATCCTGGTGCTCCCGGTCAGCCTGACCCGCGCGTTCGGCAAGCTGGTCGGCAAGCCCAAGCAGGGGTACGTGCTGCTCGGCGTGATGAGCCTGCTCTGGGCCGCGTCGCTGGCGATCATCTGGTTCTCCGAGGCCTACGCGGACAACCCGGCGGCGCGGGCCGCGGGCGCGAGCATGGAGGGCAAGGAACAGCGGTTCGGCATCGGCCTGACGTCGATCTTCGCCGACACCACCACCGGCACGTCCACCGGCGCGGTCAACGGCGCCCACGACAGCCTTTCGGGGCTCGGCGGCGGGGGACCGCTGCTGAACATGCTCTACGGCGAGATCTCGCCGGGCGGCGTCGGCACCGGGCTCTACGGGATCCTGGTCATGGCGATCATCGCGATGTTCCTGGCCGGGCTGATGGTCGGGCGCACCCCGGAGTACCTGGGCAAGAAGCTCGGCCGGCGCGAGGTCACCTGCGCGGCGATCGCCATGCTGGCCATGCCGACCGTGGTGCTCCTCGGTTCCGGGATCGCGCTGCTGCTGCCGGACACGGTGGGCGCGCTCGGCAACGGCGGCGCGCACGGCCTGTCCGAGATCCTCTACGGCTACGCGTCCACCGGCAACAACAACGGCAGCGCGTTCGGCGGCCTGACCGCGACGAACGACTGGTTCCAGTCCTCGTTCGGCGTCGCCATGGCGTTCGGCCGGTTCATCCCGATCCTCGCCGTGCTCTGCCTGGCCGGCTCCCTGGCCGCGCAGCGCAAGGTGCCCGAAACCGCAGGCACGCTGCCCACCACCGGCCCGCTGTTCGCCACCATGCTCACCGGCACGGTGGTGCTCGTCGCGGCTCTCACCTTCATCCCGGCGCTCGCGCTCGGGCCCATCGCGGAGGCACTCGCATGACCGTCACCGAAGAACGACCCCGGGTGACACCCGCCACTGAGACGACGAGCCGGGTCGGCGCGGGGGTGTTCAGCCCGCGCCAGCTCTGGACGTCGCTGCCGGACGCGTTCCGCAAGCTCAACCCGAAGCACCAGCTCGGCAACCCGGTGATGTTCGTGGTGTGGGTGGGTTCCGCGCTCACCACGGTCTTCGCGGTCACCGACCCGAGCGTCTTCACGATCCTGATCGCCGTCTGGCTCTGGTTCACGGTGCTCTTCGCGAACCTCGCCGAAGCCGTCGCGGAAGGGCGCGGCAAGGCGCAGGCGGAATCCCTGCGGCGGTCGAAGAAGGAGACGGTCGCGCGCCGGCTCACCGCGACCGGCTCGGAGGAGCAGGTCCCGGGCGTCGAGCTGAAGATCGGCGACCTGGTCGTCGTCGAGGCGGGCCAGGTGATCCCGGGCGACGGCGACGTCGTCGAGGGCATCGCGACCGTCGACGAGTCGGCCATCACCGGCGAGTCCGCCCCGGTCATCCGCGAATCCGGCGGGGACCGCAGCGCCGTCACCGGCGGCACGACCGTGCTGAGCGACCGGATCGTCGTGAAGATCACCACCAAGCCGGGCGAGTCCTTCGTGGACCGCATGATCGCGTTGGTGGAAGGCGCTTCGCGGCAGAAGACGCCGAACGAGATCGCGCTGACCATCCTGCTCTCGACGCTGACGATCATCTTCCTGCTCGCCGTCGTCGCGCTGCAGCCGATGGCCCGCTACTCCGGGTCCGAGCAGTCGGTGATCGTGCTGACCGCGCTGCTGGTGTGCCTGATCCCGACGACGATCGGCGCGCTGCTGAGCGCCATCGGCATCGCGGGCATGGACCGCCTGGTGCAGCGCAACGTCCTGGCGACGTCGGGCCGCGCGGTCGAGGCCGCCGGTGACGTTTCGACGTTGCTGCTCGACAAGACCGGCACCATCACCTTCGGCAACCGCCGGGCCACCGAGCTGATCCCGGTCGGATCGTCCACACCGCACGAACTGGCCCGCGCGGCGAGGCTGGCCAGCCTCGCCGACGAAACCCCCGAGGGCCGCAGCGTCGTCGAGCTGACGGCGGACCACGCGGCCCAGGACGAGCACGGCGAGTTCGTCCCCTTCACCGCGCAGACGCGGATGAGCGGGCTCGACGTCGGCGACCGGCGGATCCGCAAGGGGGCGGCGAGTGCCGTCCGCGCGTGGGTGCGGGACAACGGCGGCGAGTTCCCCGACGAGACCGAGCGCGTGGTCGACGAGATCAGCGCGCAGGGCGGCACGCCGCTGGTCGTCGCGGAGAACACGGTGGTGCGCGGCGTGATCCGGCTGTCCGACGTCGTCAAGCCGGGCATGAAGGAGCGTTTCGCGGAGCTGCGCGAGATGGGCATCAAGACGGTGATGATCACCGGCGACAACCCGCTCACCGCCAAGGCCATCGCCGCGGACGCCGGCGTCGACGACTTCCTCGCCGAGGCCAAGCCCGAAGACAAGATGGCGCTCATCAAGAAGGAGCAGGAAGGCGGGCGGCTGGTCGCGATGACCGGCGACGGCACCAACGACGCGCCGGCGCTCGCGCAGGCCGACGTCGGCGTCGCGATGAACACCGGCACCTCGGCGGCCAAGGAAGCCGGGAACATGGTCGACCTCGACAGCGACCCCACGAAGCTGATCGAGATCGTCGAGATCGGCAAGCAGCTGCTGATCACGCGCGGCGCGCTGACCACGTTCAGCGTCGCCAACGACCTGGCCAAGTACTTCGCCATCCTGCCCGCGATGTTCACCGCCATCTTCGCCCAGCTGGGCGGGCTGAACATCATGCACCTGGCCACGCCGAAGTCGGCGATCCTCTCCGCCGTCATCTTCAACGCGCTGATCATCGTCGTGCTGATCCCGCTGGCCCTGCGGGGCGTGCGGTACAAGCCGTCGTCGGCGTCCGCGCTGCTGCGCCGCAACCTGCTCGTCTACGGCCTCGGCGGGATCGTCAGCCCCTTCCTCGGGATCTGGCTGATCGACCTGCTCGTGCGCCTCATCCCAGGAATCGGGTGAACGAAAGTGAACACGCTCGTCAAGCAGACCTGGGCGGGGCTGCGCGTCCTCATCGTGATGACGGTCCTGCTCGGGGTCCTCTACCCCCTGGCCGTGTGGGCGATCGCCCGCATCCCCGGCCTGGAACCGAACGCCGAGGGCTCGATCGTGACGCGGAACGGCCAGGCCGTGGGGTCGTCGCTGATCGGCGTCGACCCGGTGCCCGCCGACCCGGCGCGCGACCCGTGGTTCCACCCGCGGCCGTCGGCGGTCACCCCCGAGGTGCCGTCCGGCGCGTCCAACAAGGGCCCGTACAACGAAGATCTGGTCAAGGCGATCGAGGAGCGGCGGGCGGCGATCGCGCAGCGCGAAGGCGTGTCACCCGGTCAGGTACCGCCGGACGCCGTTACGGCGTCGGGTTCCGGGCTCGACCCGGCGATCAGCGTCGCCTACGCGGACCTGCAAGCCCAGCGGGTCGCCCGGAACAGCGGCGTGCCGCTCGACCGGGTGAAGCAGCTGATCGAGGCGAACACGAGCGGCGCCGGGATCGGCGTCCCCGGCGTGAATGTGCTCCAGCTCAACTTGGCCGTGCGCGACGCGGCCGGAGGGGCACACTGACAGCGTGACCACCGCGAAGAAGCCGCGCCGGGGGGAGCTGAGGATCTACCTCGGCGCGGCTCCGGGCGTCGGCAAGACGTTCGCCATGCTCGGCGAGGCGCGCCGGCGGCTGGACCGCGGCACCGACGTCGTCGTCGGGCTGGTGGAGACGCACGGCCGCGAGAAGACCGCGGTGCTGCTCGAAGGCCTGGAGCTCGTGCCGCGGCGGCCCGCCGGGCACCGCGGCCGCGAGTTCGACGAGATGGACGTCGACGCGATCCTCGCCCGCGCGCCCGAGGTCGCCGTCGTGGACGAGCTCGCGCACACCAACGTGCCGGGCTCGCGCAACGCCAAGCGCTGGCAGGACGTCGAGGAGCTCCTCGAAGCGGGCATCGACGTGCTGTCCACGGTCAACGTGCAGCACCTGCAGAGCCTCAACGACGTCGTCGAGCGGATCACCGGCGTCACGCAGCAGGAGACCGTGCCGGACGAGGTCGTCCGCCGCGCCGAGCAGCTCGAGCTGGTCGACATCACGCCCGAGGCGCTGCGGCGGCGGCTCGCGCACGGCAACGTCTACCCGGCCGAGCGGATCGACGCCGCGCTCGGCAACTACTTCCGCCCGGGCAACCTGACCGCGTTGCGCGAGCTGGCCCTGCTCTGGGTCGCCGACCAGGTCGACGTCGCCCTGCAGCGCTACCGCGCCGAGCAGAGCATCACCGACACCTGGGAGACGCGCGAACGCGTCGTCGTCTCGATCACCGGCGGGCCGGAGAGCGAGACGCTGATCCGCCGCGCCAGCCGGATCGCCACCCGGGCCGGCGCCGAGCTGCAGGTGCTGCACATCCTGCGCGGCGACGGCCTGTCCGGCATCGGCCCGACCGCGATGGCCCGCTGCCGCACGCTGGCCGAGGAGGTGGGGGCGACCTTCCACACCGTCGTCGGCGACGACGTCCCGGCCGCGCTGCTGGACTTCGCCCGCGGCGTCAACGCGACCCAGCTGGTGATCGGGACCTCACGGCGTTCTCGCGTGGCGCGGTTGTTCGACGAGGGCATCGGCGCCGGGGTCGTGCGGCAGTCCGGATCGATCGACGTGCACATGGTCACCCACTCCGAGGCGGGCGGGCGGCTGCGGACGCGGCTGGGCGCGAGCCCGCTGGGGTTCTCGCGGCTGGTCGCGGGCTGGGTGCTCAGCGTCGTGCTGCCGGTGCTGGTGACCGTGGTCGGGTTCTTCATCCCGGCCGGGCTCGACTTCGCCACCGACGTCATCTCCTACGTGCTGGCCACGGTCGTCGTGGCGCTGGTCGGCGGGCTCGGCCCGGCGCTGGTCGCGGCCGTGCTCGGCGCCGGGCTGCTCAACTTCTTCTTCACCCCGCCGCTCTACACGCTCACCGTGCACACGCCGCAGAACCTCGTGACGCTGATCGCGATGGTCGTGGTCGCGGTGCTCGTCGCGCTGGTCGTCGACCAGGCCGCGCGCCGGGCCACGCAGGCGGCGCGGGCGCGGACGGAGGCGGCGCTGCTGGCCTCCTACGCGCGGACCGTGCTGACCCACGCGAACCCGATCGAGCGGCTGCTGGAGAAGGTCCGCGAGAACTTCGGGCTGACGTCGGTGACGCTGCTGGAGAAGCAGGAAGGCGCGTGGCGGGGCGTGGCGGCCGCCGGGGAACGGCCGTGCGCGGACCCGGACGAGGCCGACGTCGACATCGCCGTCACCGCCGACGTCCACCTGACCCTGCGCGGGCGGGCGCTGCCGGCGGCCGACCGGCGCGTGCTGGAAGCCGTGGCCGGGCAGGCGTTGCTCGCGTTGCGCCAGCAGCGGACGGCGGCCGCGGCCGCGGCGGCGGAGCGCAAAGCGGAGGCGACCGAGCTGCGCACGACGTTGCTGTCGGCCGTCGGGCACGACCTGCGCACGCCGCTGACGTCGATCAAGGCGTCCATCGGCAGCCTGCGCGCGCCCGACCTCCGGCTGTCCGAAGAGGACACCGCGGAGCTGATGGAGGCCATCGAGCTGTCCGCCGACCGGCTCGCGGGCCTGATCGACAATCTGCTCGACTCGTCGCGGCTGGCCACCGGCGCGGTGAAGCCGCACCTGCGTCCGGTGGGGTACGACGAGGTCGTCGCGCACGCGTTGTCCACTGTGGACAACTCCGACGCGGTGCGAGTGGCGGTCGACGACCAGCTCCCGGTGGTGCTCGCCGACCCCGGCCTGCTGGAGCGCGTGGTGGCGAACGTGCTGGACAACGCCCTGCGGCACGGGGGTTCGCCGGTGTCCGCGCGGGCTTCTGCGCACTCCGGGCACGTCGAGCTGCGGATCGTCGACCACGGCAAGGGCCTGCGCAAGGGCGCGGCGGACTCGGCGTTCGCCCCGTTCCAGCGCCTGGGCGGCGACCGCGACACGACCCCGGGCGTCGGGCTCGGGCTGTCGGTGGCGAAGGGCTTCACCGAGGCGATGGGCGGCACGATCCGCGCCGAGGACACCCCGGGCGGCGGGCTCACCATCGTGGTTTCGCTGCCCGCGTTCAGCGTCGAGTTCCAGGAAGAGGGGGTGCGATGAGCGACCCGGGTGCCACCGTGCTGGTGGTGGACGACGAGCCGCAGATCGTGCGGGCACTGCGGATCAACCTCAACGCCCGCGGCTACAAGGTGATCACCGCGCACGACGGCACGGCCGCGCTCAAGGCGGTGGCCGAAACCAAGCCGGACGTGGTGGTCCTGGACCTCGGCCTGCCGGACCTGGACGGCACGGAGGTGATCGCGGGCCTGCGCGGCTGGACGACGGTCCCGATCATCGTGCTGTCCGCGCGCGGCGACTCGGCCGACAAGGTCCAGGCCCTCGACGCGGGCGCGGACGACTACGTGACGAAGCCGTTCGGCATGGACGAACTCCTGGCGCGCCTGCGGGCCGCGGTCCGCCGCTCGGCGGTGACCGGCGCGGACGGCGCCGAGGCGGTGGTGGAGACGTCGTCGTTCAGCGTCGACCTGGCGGCCAAGCGCGTCCGCCGCACCGACGGTTCGGAAGTCCACTTGACGAAGACGGAGTGGGGAGTCCTGGAACTGCTGGTCCGCAACCGCGGCCGGCTGGTGGCGCAGAAGCAGCTGCTGCACGAGGTGTGGGGCCCGTCGTACGAGACGGAGTCCCACTACCTGCGGGTCTACCTGGCCCAGTTGCGGCGCAAACTGGAGCCGGAACCTTCGCGGCCGCGTCACCTGCTCACCGAACCGGGCATGGGTTACCGCTTCGAGGCCTGAACCGGCGGGTACCCCGGTCGGGTGACCGAAGGGAAATGGCTACCGGGCGGCCGCTTGCCGGCGAAGGCCGCACTGGCGTTGGCGATCGTGTGCATGGTGTGCGCACTCGGCACCGGCCTGCTCACCGTCGGCGGCGGGCTCCCCGGGCTGCAACGCGGGATCCAGCTCGCCGTGACGGCGCTGTGGCTGGTCCTGGCCGGGTGCTACTGGTTCCGCTACGCCCGGACGCGCCGGCGCCGCGGATGAGCGAGCCCGCACCCCACCGCGGCCGGCGAGCCCGGCTGCTGGGCCTGCTCCTTTTGGCGGCGCTCGGCTACCTGGCGGGGGTGGGGGTGTCTGTCGCGTTCGGCGTCGAGGACCCGTGGACCCGCGGCATCATCGGGATCGGCCCGCCGCTCGGGGGCGCGCTGGCGGAGTGGATCCGGCGGCGCGCCCGCGGCGCCTAGAACGCCGGAAGGCCCCTTCCCCGGCGGTGCTGCCGGGGAAGAGGCCTTCCGGGAGTTCGCTTACTGAGCGCGGGTCGAGCTGCCGGTCACGCCGGACGACGTACCGGTCGAGGTCGGCGCGCCGCCGGTGCTCGTGCCGCCGCCGGTGCTGGTCGGCGGCTCCTCCGTCGTCGAGGTCGGGGGTGGCGGCGTCGTGCTCGTCGGGGGCTTCGGGGTGGTGGAAACCGGCGGCTTCGGGGTCGTCGGCGTCGTGACCGGTGGCGGGTTGCCGCCCGTGTCGCTGCGCGGGGGCGGCGGGGGCTGGGTCACCAGCGTCGTCGTGGTCTTGCCGTCCGGGCTGACCGACACGACCGTGGTCGGGGCGCTCGACGACGTCGTCGCCGACTCGCTCGTCGGGGCGCCCACCGTCGACGGGCCGGCCGACGAAGGGGTGGTCGGGATCGTCTGCAGGCCGGCCTGCGAGGTGCCCTGGCCGCCGGTGCCTCCGGTGCTGCCCGCGGTCGTGGCCGGGTCCGGGCCCGCCAGCTCGGCGACGGCGGCGAACGCGGTCGCGACCACCAGGCCGGCGACCCCGAGCACCACGTACCCGGTGCGGTTCGGTTTGCTGCTCTTCGGCGGCGCGGTGTCGATCCTGGTGATCCCGTCGGGGCGGGGCATACAGGCTCCTTGGGGGAAGCTTCGGGGAGGCGCGGGCGAGGTCGGTAACGGGGCACTGCGCCCGCGGCGGGGGAGCGACCTCGGCCCGGAGGTTATCACCGGCGTGCGGGTATTCGCCCAGGTAGTGGCCTTGATCCGTTACTGTGCGCGGTCAGTTGACCCGGAAGGGAGAGATGGCGTGAGTGAGGAAGAAACGAACACCCGGGTGACGGCGTGGGTGCGCGGCCGGGTCCAAGGGGTCGGTTTCCGCTGGTGGACGCGCAGCCGTGCGCTCGAACTGGGACTGGTCGGGAGCGCGAGCAACCTCGCCGACGGGCGTGTCGAGGTCATAGCGGAGGGTAGCCGGGACCACTGTGCGCGGCTGCTGGCCGCGTTGCGGTCGGGAGAATCACCCGGAAGTGTGGAGCACGTCGCTGAGCGCTGGTCCGACCCGAAAGGGGGACTCAGCGGTTTCGCCGAGCGGTGACGCATGGTTGCCGCGGCGGCGCCCGGTGTGCTAGGCGCGCCGAGGAGGGGGCGCGTCCGGCGGACCCCGGAGGCCCCCAGGTAGCCTGGGACGATTGAAACGCCAGTACCGGCAGCCAGAGGGGTCAGCACCCAGTGCACCTGAAAAGCTTGACGCTGAAGGGCTTCAAGTCCTTCGCCTCGGCCACCACGCTGCGCTTCGAGCCCGGGATCACCTGCGTGGTCGGGCCGAACGGCTCCGGCAAGTCGAACGTGCTGGACGCGCTGCGCTGGGTCATGGGCACCCAGGGCGCCAAGGACCTGCGCGGCGGCAAGATGGAGGACGTCATCTTCGCCGGCACCGCGGGCCGCGCCCCGCTCGGCCGCGCCGAGGTCACCCTCACCATCGACAACGCCGACGGCGCGCTCCCCATCGAGTACTCCGAGGTGTCGATCACCCGCCGGATGTTCCGCGACGGCGCCAGCGAGTACGAGATCAACGGCGACCGCTGCCGCCTGATGGACGTCCAGGAACTGCTCTCGGACTCCGGCATCGGCCGCGAGATGCACGTCATCGTCGGGCAGGGCCAGCTCTCGGCGATCCTCGAGTCCAAGCCCGAGGAGCGCCGCGCCTTCATCGAAGAGGCCGCCGGCGTCCTCAAGCACCGCAAGCGCAAGGAACAGACCCTGCGCAAGCTGGCCAACATGCAGGGCAACCTCGACCGCCTCGGCGACCTCACCACCGAGCTGCGCCGCCAGCTCAAGCCGCTGGGCAAGCAGGCCGAGATCGCCCGCAAGGCCCAGTCCGTCCAGTCCGAGCTGCGCGACTCCCGCCTGCGCCTGCTCGCCGACGACCTGGTCACGCAACGGGACGCGATCGCGCGCGAAGAAGCCGACGAGAAGACCGCCCGCCAGCGCCGCGGCGAGGTCGAGCAGCACCTCGAGCTCGTCTCCGCCGAGGAAGCCGAGCTGGAGTCGTCGCTGGCCGAGGACGCGCCGCTCCTGCAGACCGCGCAGGAGACCTGGTACAAGCTGTCCGCGCTGGCCGAGCGCCTGCGCGGCACCGTCCGCCTCGCGATCGAGCGGCAGCGGCACCTCTCCGCCGACGTCACGACGTCGACCGGCGGCCGCGACCCCGAAGAGCTCCTCGAAGAGGCCGAGCGGGTCGCCGAGCAGGAAGAGGAGCTCAACGAGGCCGTCATGGAGGCCCGGGAGCTGCTCGCCGAGACCGTGCTGCGCCGCGAAGACCTCGAACAGCGCGTCCAAGCCGCCGAGCGCGCGCACTGGGCCGCCGTCCGCGCCATCGCCGACCGCCGCGAGGGCATGGCCAAGCTGACCGGCCAGGTCGAGGCGCTGCGCAGCAAGAACGGCGCCACCTCCGACGAGATCGACCGGCTCAGCGTGTCCCTCGAAGAGGCCGCCGAGCGCGCCGAGATCGCCGTCGAAGAACTCGAGATGGCCAAGGCCGAGGGCGGCGTCGAGGAGTCCGACGACGCCGGTCTGATGGACCGCCACGACCGCGCGGTCGAAGCCAACAACACGGCCAAGGCGCGCGTCGAAGAGCTGGTCAAGGCCGAACGCGCCGCCGAGCGCGAGATCGCGTCGGAGAAGGCGCGCGTCGAGGCGCTGTCGATGGGCCTGCGGCGCAAGGACGGCGCGGGCGCGCTGCTCGGCGCGTCCCACGAGCTGCCGGGCCTGCTCGGCTCGGTCGCCGCGCTGCTCACCGTCGAGCCGGGCTACGAGGTCGCGCTGGCCGCGGCGCTCGGCCCGGTGGCCGACGCGGTCGCCGTCACCGGCGGCGAAGACGCCCTGCGCGCGTTGAAGTACTTGAAGGAAACCGATTCCGGCCGGGCGGGCATCCTGCTCGGCGGTCCGGAGTCCACTGTGGACACCTACTCGTGGCCGTCGCTGCCGGAAGGCGCGCGCTGGGCGCGTGAGGTCGTCACGGCGCCCGCGCAGCTGCGGCCCGCCGTCGAGCAGGCTCTCGAGAAGCTGGCGCTGGTCCGCGACCTCGACGCGGCCCGGCACCTGGTCGCGGTGCACCCGGAGGTCCGCGCGGTCACCGCCGAGGGCGACGTCTTCGGCGCCCGCTGGGCGATCGGCGGCTCCGGCAAGCGCGAGAGCGTGATCGAGGTCCAGGCCGCTGTCGACGAAGCGGCCGAGCGGCTCCGCCTGGCCGAGCGCTCGCTGGAGCGCTACGCGGCCGAGCTGGAAGGCGCCCGCGCCGAGCAGCAGGCGCGCCGCGAAGAGGTCTCGCAGGCCAAGGACGCGCTCGGCGAGGCCAAGGTCCGCAAGGCCCGGTCGTCGGAGCGGCTCAACCGGATGCAGCAGGCCGCCCGCCAGGCGCAGGCCGAGGTCGAGCGGTTCTCCGGGCAGCGCGCGAAGGTCGAGCAGAGCCGCGTCCAGGCGCTGGCCCAGCTCGCCGAGCTGGAGGAACGGCTCGCCGCCGTCGCCGAGCAGCCGGTCGAGGACGACCCGGACACCGCCGAACGCGACGCCGCCGTCGAGGAGCTGGCCGTCGTCCGGCAGCAGGAGATGGAAGCGCGGCTCGCGCAGCGCACCGCCGAGGAGCGGGCGCGCAGCATCGCGGGCAAGGCCGAAGGGCTCCGCCGCGCCGCGCACGCCGAGCAGCAGGCCCGCGAACGCGCCGAGCGCGCCGCCGCGGCCCGCAAGCGTGGCGCCGAGATCGCGAACGCCGTGGTCAACGGCGGCGAGATCGCCCTCGACCGCATCGAGCACTCCGTCCAGCGCGCGGCCACCGAACGCGACGAGGTCCAGGCCCGCCGCCAGACCCGCGAGCAGGCGCTGACCGGCGTCCGCGCCAAGGTCCGCGAGCTGACCGGCGAGCTGGAGAAGCTGACCGACGCCGTGCACCGCGACGAGGTCCTGCGCGCCGAGCAGCGGCTGCGCCTGGAGACCCTGGAAGCGAAGATCGCCGAGGACTTCGGCATCGGCCTCACGGATCTGGTGCAGGAGTACGGCCCGGACGTCCCGGTCCCGCCGAGCGCGGGCGAGATGGCCGAGTACGAGGCGGCCAAGGACCGCGGCGAGGACGTCACCCCGCCGCCGCCGATGCCCTACGACCGCGACACCCAGGCCCGCCGCGCCAAGCGCGCCGAGAAGGACCTCTCGTTGCTGGGCAAGGTGAACCCGCTCGCGCTCGAGGAGTTCGCGGCGCTGGAGGAGCGGTACAAGTTCCTCTCCACGCAGCTGGAAGACCTCAAGGACACCCGCAAGGACCTCGAAGCCGTCATCAAGCAGGTCGACGAGAAGATCCTCGAGGTCTTCGCCGGCGCGTACGCCGACGTGGCCCGCGAGTTCGAGACGGTCTTCAGCGTGCTGTTCCCCGGCGGCGAGGGCCGGATGGTCCTCACCCAGCCGGACGACCTGCTCAGCACCGGCGTCGACGTCGAAGCCCGCCCGCCGGGCAAGAAGGTCAAGCGGCTGTCGCTGCTCTCCGGTGGCGAGAAGTCGCTGGTCGCGGTGGGCATGCTGGTCGCGATCTTCCGCGCGCGCCCCTCACCCTTCTACGTGATGGACGAGGTCGAGGCGGCGCTCGACGACACCAACATGCGCCGCCTGATCGGCCTGCTGGAGCAGCTGCGCGACTCGTCGCAGCTGATCATCATCACCCACCAGAAGCCGACGATGGAGATCGCCGACGCGCTCTACGGCGTGAGCATGCAGGGCGACGGCATCACGAAGGTGATCTCGCAGCGCCTGCGCACGGCCGACGACGAACCGGTCGCGGTCGGCTGACGCGTCACATGTCGTCTTCGCGCGGCGCGCGGCGGTCGTCGCCCCGCGCGCGCGGCTCGTAGGTGCCGAGATCGTTGCCGATGTGGGTGGCGTCGTCGATCCGCGGCCGGCGCCCGCGCGGCGTCATCATGCCGCGTTTGACGCCTCGCTTGCGGTCGGACCGCAGGTGAGACCCCCTCTCCGCTCCCAGGTTACGGGAGCGGAGAGGGCGGTCACATCCCCTTAGCCGGCGACCCAGAACGCGTAGTCGGCCGAGTAGCGGACCGCCGTCTGGGCGCCGTCGGTGCACGCTCCCGCCGGAGCCACGCCGCCGCGGGTGTTGAGGCGCTGGATGTACGTCACCTTGCCGAAGACGCCGTCGCCGGTGTTCAGGTTCGCCTTGAGCAGCAGTTCCGGGATCGCGCCGTCGCGCGGGGCGTTGGCCACCGCCGCCGCGCCGACCGTGCTGCCGTCCACGATGGACGTCCAGACCGGGCCCTTGCTGTGCAGCGCCACCGGCTTGCCGTGCTTCGACAGCACCGCCGCGGGCTGGATCAGCGTCCACGTACCGGCGGTGCAGCCGTAGATCTGCACGCCCTCGGCCGGGTACGCGGCCAGGGCCTTGTTGCCCGCCGGGACCTTGATCGCGTCCGGCACGCGCGGGGCCGCCGGGGTGGCCGAGGCCGTCGCCGCGCCGCCGAGGAGCAGGCCGCCGATCGCGAGCGCCACCGTCATCCGCTTCATGAAGTCCACCTTCGAAGTCCTCCCGCCGCTTCTCGGCGGGCTCCCGCAAACCGACACGGGCGCCCGCCGGAAACGGTTCAGAAGGATCAGGCGGCGGTGACCTCTTCGCTCTCGCCCACGGCCTCGGCTTCGGCCGCCTTCGGGTCCGGCGTCCGGTGCCGCAGCGACAGCAACCCGCCCACGACCAGCGTGATCACCACGCCCAGCAGCGTGTACCACGGATACGCCAAGGCCACGCGGTCCCCGGCCGCCTTCGAGAAGTCGATCCCGATCAGGCCGCCGGTCTTCGCGCTGAACTTCACCCCGAGGATCACGAACGCCATCACCACGACGGTGGCAACGAACGCGATGATCGCGTCCACCTGCCGCGCCTTCTTGATCAGCAGGCCGAGCAGGAACGACCCGAGCAGCGCGCCGTAGGTGTACCCGGTGATCGCGAGACCCAGCTCGATGACCGAGTTCTTCGTGGTGGAGAACAGCGACGCGAACACCGCGAACACGACCGCCCAGATGAGTGTCCACATGCGACCGTGCTTGAGCAGCTTCGAATCTTCCGGCGCGCGCTTGGTGAACCGCTGGTAGAGATCGGCCACAGTGGACGTCGAAAGCGCGTTGAGCGCCGAAGCCAACGCTCCCATGGTCGACGCGAGCACGCCCGCGATGAGCAGGCCCGAGACGCCGGCCGGCAGGTCGTCGATGATGAACCGCGAGAACACGTCGTCCGGGCTCTGCAGGCCGAGCTGCGCGACCGACTTGCGCCCGTTGAACACCCACAGCATCGCCCCGACCAGCAGGAACAGTGCGAACTGGATGGTGACGATGATACCGCTGCCGATCAGCGCCTTCTGGCCGTCGCGCAGGCTGCGCGTGGCCATCAGCCGCTGCGCGATCAGCTGGTCCGCGCCGTGCGAGGCCATCGACAGCGCCGCGCCGCCGAGCACCGCCGTGATGAACGCGTACGGGCTGGTCAGCAGGTTCTTCGTGAAGTCGACGAGCATGAACTTGCCGTCGTCGGACGCCTGGGTCATCCAGTCGCCGGGCAGCTTGTTCAGCAGCACGATCGCGGCCACCGCGGCGCCGCCGAGGTAGAGGGTCAGCTGGATGACGTCGACCCAGACGACCGCCTTGATCCCGCCGATGTAGGCGTAGATCAGCGTCAGCGCGGTCAGGATGACGACGATCACCCAGTAGTCGAGGTGGATGTCGTAGTGCCCGAGGATCACCTTGATCGGGATCGCGCCGGCGAACAGGCGGACGCCCTCGGCGAGCAGCCGGGTGATCACGAACGTCACCGACGCCGTGCCCTGCAGCCCCGAGCCGAACCGCTTCCCGAGGAACGCGTACGCGCTCACGAGGTTGCCGCGGAAGTACCGCGGCAGCAGCACGAACGCGGCGACCGTCCGGCCGATGATGTAGCCGAAGGCCAGCTGCAGGAACAGGAACGCGTTGCCGAAGACGAGGCCCGGCGTGCTGATCACGGTCAGCGTCGAGGTCTCCGTGGCCACCACGGACAGCATCACCGCACCCCACGGCAGGCTGCGCTCACCGACGAAGTAGTCGGCCGCCGACCGTTGCTTCCGGCCGACGAGCACGCCTATCAGCGGCATCGCCGCCAGGTAGACCACGATGATCGCGAGGTCAACACCACGCATGGACTTCTCCTACCCTCATCCGGCCTTCTCCGCGACTCGCAACCGCGTCACGGTGCCCCCCAGCGGGGCGGGAAGGATCAGTGGCCCGGCACCCGGCACGAGCGCGCCGAGCAGGCGCGGCCCGCGGGCACCGGTCGCCGACGGCACCGTACCGGGCACGCCGCACCAGGTCAGCCACCCCAGCAGCGCGGTCAGGTACGCCTCCTTGCCGGCGCCGGGCAGGCCGAGGTCGTCGCTGGTCTTGAGCACGGCCGAAGGCAGGTTCCGCGCCAGCGCCGTCATCACCGCCGGGTTGCGGATGCCGCCGCCGGAGGCGATGACGATCGTGACGCCGTGGCGGCGGCACCGCTCGGCCACGGTCACGGCGGTCAGCTCGGTCAGCGTCGCGAGCAGGTCGGCGGGCCCGACCGGGTCGAGGCCGGCCAGCGCGGCGTCGAGGTAGGCCGCGTTGAAGTGCTCCTTGCCGGTCGACTTCGGTGGCGCGGCGGCGAAGTAGGGGTCGGCGAGCAGCCTGCCGAGCAGGTCGGCGCGCACCGAGCCGTCGAGCGCGAGCCGCCCGTCGACGTCGCTGCGCTGCCCGGTGACGCGGTGGGCGGCGAGGTCGAGCAGCGCGTTGGCGGGGCCGGTGTCGTAGGCGATCGCCGGTGCGCCGTCGGCGACGACGGTGATGTTCGCGATGCCGCCGAGGTTGAGCGCGGCGACCGGGCGCCCGGTGTCCTGGGCGAGGCCGCGCAGCCACAGCTGGTCGAGCGTGCTCGCCAGGGGAGCGCCGTGGCCGCCCGCGGCGACGTCGCGGGCCCGCAGGTCGGCGACCACCGGCAGGCCGGTGCGCTCGGCGATCCAGGCCGGCTGGCCGAGCTGGAGGGTGCCGCGGACGTGGCCTTCCTCGACCCAGTGGAACACCGTCTGGCCGAGCGAAGCGACCAGGTCCGCGCTGCTGCCGGCGAGTTCTTCGGCGCCGCGCCGGGCGGCGTCGGCGAACGCCTGCCCGACGCCGGTGTCGAGCCGCGTCAGCTCGCCGGCGGTGCAGGGGCCGGGCGGGAGGGCGGCGAGGAGACCTTCGCGCAGCGGTTCCGGGTAGGGGACGTCGAGCTCGCCGAGCGGCGTCAGCACCACGGTGTCGTCCTCGGCGCGCAGGTCGGCGGCGGCCACGTCGATGCCGTCGACCGACGTGCCCGAAATCAGGCCGATCACCCGGAAGCCGTGGTTGCCCATCCGGAGGGGTTTAGTGCAGGTCTTCCTGTGACGCAACCCACTTGGTGAAGTCTTGGCCCAATCGGGATCGATCTGGTGGCGAATTGCCTGTGTGGACGGGGTGTCCGGGTCCGCGCGGTGCGGATGGAAGGATGGGTCCCGTGTCGAGCACCTGGTTCCTGTTCGTAGTCCTGGCCGTCGTCGTGCTGGTCGCCCTCCTGGTGACCGGCCTGCTGGTCGCGCGCAAGCGCCGGATCAGCCTGGACGCCAAGCGCGAGGTCGAGGAGAAGCCGAAGGGCGGCTCCTACGCGGCCAGCGGGGGCATCGCCCTCGCGCCCGGCGGGTCGGCCGAAGCGCCCGAGCACCCGGTCGAGGACCGGCCGGAGACCGAAGGCCAGCCCGCGGTCGGCGACGACGCCGCCGTGCCGCGTGATTCGGCGCAGCGCACGGTCCGCGACGTCAAGCTCCCCGAAGAGCCCCCCGCGCCCGCCGCGCCGGCTCCGGTCGCCCCGGCGGCTCCGGCCGCTCCGGTGGTCGAGGAGATCGACCCGGCGACGGGCCGCATGGAGCGGCTGCGCGGCCGGCTGGCGAAGTCGCGTTCGGTGTTCGGCACGAGCCTGCTCGGCCTGCTCGGCGCCGGCGACCTCGACGAGGACTCCTGGCAGGACGTCGAAGACACGCTGCTGATGGCCGACCTGGGCGCGGCCACCACCACCCAGATCGTCGACCGCCTGCGCGACGAGCTCTCGCGGCGCGCGATCCGCTCGTCGGCCGAGGCCCGCGAGGTGCTGCACGAGGTGCTGACGGCGCAGCTGTCCACCGGCAGCGAGCGCGCGGTGCGGGCGCTGCCCCACATCGTCGACGGCAAGAAGCAGCCCGCGGTCGTGCTGGTGGCGGGCGTCAACGGCACGGGCAAGACGACGACCACGGGCAAGCTCGCCCGCGTCCTGGTGGCCCAGGACAAGACGGTGGTCCTGGGCGCGGCGGACACCTTCCGCGCGGCGGCGGCCGACCAGCTCCAGACGTGGGCCGAGCGCGTGGGCGCGGAGGTCGTTCGCGGCAAGGAGGGCGCGGACCCGGCGGCGGTGGCGTTCGACGCGGTGAAGCGCGGCGTGGACACGGGCGTCGACGCGGTCCTGATCGACACGGCGGGCCGCCTGCACACGAAGACGGGCCTGATGGACGAGCTGGGCAAGGTCAAGCGCGTCGTGGAGAAGCAGGCGAAGGTCGACGAGGTGCTCCTGGTCCTGGACGCGACGACGGGCCAGAACGGCCTGATGCAGGCCCGGGTGTTCGCGGAGGTCATCGACGTCACGGGCATCGTGCTGACGAAGCTGGACGGGACCGCGAAGGGCGGGATCGTGTTCCAGGTCCAGCGCGAGCTGGGCGTCCCGGTGAAGCTGGTCGGGCTGGGCGAGGGCCCGGACGACCTGGCCCCGTTCGAGCCGGGCGCGTTCGTGGACGCCCTGCTGGGCTAGATGTGATGTCCGGGGAGGTTGGTCAGCCGGGTGACCGGCGGCTTGCCGCCGGTTGAGCTGTGGGGTCGATGATGATTGTAGAAGTGCAGCCAGCCCGGTAACGCCGCCCGGCGCAGGGCATCGGACGGGTAGAAGCGTGCGTAGGCCCACCCCTCGGCCAGAGTCCGGTGGAAGCGTTCGATCTTGCCGTTGGTCTGTGGCCGGTAAGGCCGGGTCCGTTTCGGGCTGATGCCCAGCTCGGTGC
>NZ_JBEZDL010000033.1:0-97286 GCF_040648295.1 Amycolatopsis sp. NPDC049159 | reverse complement strand
CAGGGCAGCAACATCGCCAGCATCAGCACGGATCCGACGTAGAAGACGCCGATCCGCCACACGACGCCGTTGGCACGCGGGGAGGAGCCCGCGCGCCCGCACCCCCAGTGGCCCGGCGGTACGCCGCCGTTGCCGGACAGGAGGCAGCTGGCCGTGCGCTGGATACCGCGAATTTCGTGGATTTCAGCCCGTGAGCAATCCCGGATCCGGCTCCGGCGGGCCCGAGGGCCACCAGGTGTCGCCGTCGAGGCGGTACGGGTGCCACCGGCCGCGGCGGTCCAGCCGCAGCTGGAGCGCGCCGATCGTGCAGTGGTTGCGCTCGAACACCGGGTCTTCGTCGGCGAGTGCGGCCCGCGCGGCCGCCAGCACCGGCTTCGGCGGGGTCCACGCCGAGTCCAGGACCTCCAGCCCGTCCCGGCCGCCGAACGTCCACGCCGCGACCGCCCGGTCGAACTCTTCACCCGTGCCCAGCCGCTCCGCCACGGCGGGGAACTCCGCCGCCAGCCGCACCGCGTCGGGGCGCCGTCCCGGCCACGGCTCGCCCGCCAGCACCGCCCGGGCCTGCGCCGAAGCGTTGGCCGCCAGCAGCGCGAACACCTCCGCGGGCACCCCCGGCGCCGCCGGGATCGACGGCGACCCCGAGGGCCGGAACGCGTCCAGCTCCGGCAGCGGCCCCGGTGTCCGGTCCGCCGCGGCGACCGCGGACACCACCGGCGCCAGCCGGCTCTCCAGCTCCTCCCGGATCTCCCGCTCACCCCGCCCGCGCATCAGCAGCAGCACGAACGGGTCCGCGTCCAGCAGCCACGACGCCTGGAACGACAACGCCGCCGCGTGCCGGCACGGCAGTTCCCAGCCCGGGCAGTCGCACTCCGGGTCGAGGTCGCCGATCACCGGCAGCAGGTGCACGCCGGCGTCGTCGGCCGCCTCGACCAGGTCGTGCGGCATGTCCCGGTCCAGCAGCGCCGCCAGGTGCCCCGCTCGCGAGGCGACCCGGTCGAAGAACCGCGTCCAGTCGAGGTCGGACAACTCGGCCAGGCGCAGCTCCGTGCGGTACGGGCCGCCGTCGGCGTCGTCGACCACCGCCGCGATCCGGCCCGGGCTCACCGTGATCGGCCCGACCAGCCCGGCCGCGGCGTACCGGCGGCCCTTCTTCAGCTGCCGCAGGTCCAGCGCGGTGTCCTCCATCGCGCGCACCCACGCCCGTCCCCACCACGAACGGGCGAGGTGCCCGGCCGCCCCGAACGCGGGGAACCCGCGCACCCGGTCGTCGGTCATCCGCGGCTCCTCAGTTCGACGAGCTCCGCGAGCTCGGTGTCCGACAGTTCCGTCAACGCCGCCTCGCCACCGGCCAGCACCGCGTCCGCCAGTGCCCGCTTCTCCCGCAGCATCGCCGCGATCCGGTCCTCGACCGTGCCCTCGGCGACGAGCCGGTGCACCTGCACCGGTTTCGTCTGCCCGATCCGGTACGCGCGGTCGGTCGCCTGGTCCTCCACCGCCGGGTTCCACCAGCGGTCGAAGTGCACGACGTGGTCGGCGCGGGTCAGGTTCAGCCCCGTCCCGGCCGCCTTCAGCGACAGCAGGAACACCGGCACCGCACCCTCCTGGAACCGCGCCACCAGCTCCTCGCGCCGGGGCACCGGCGTGCCGCCGTGCAGCAGCTGCGTCGCGATCCCGCGCCCGGCCAGGTGCTTCTCCAGCAGCCGCGCCATGGCGACGTATTGGGTGAACACCAGCACCGCGCCCCCTTCGGCGAGGATCGTGTCCAGCAGCTCGTCGAGCAGCTCCACCTTGCCCGAGCGGCCGCCCGGCTCCTTGAGGTACTGCGCCGGATGGTTGCAGATCTGCTTGAGCGCGGTCAGCAGCTTCACGATCCGCCCGCGCCGCGCCATCCCGTCGCTGGCGGCGATGTCGGCCATCAGCTCCCGCACGACCGCCTCGTACAGCGCCACCTGGTCGGGGCTCAGCGCCACCGGCCGGTCGGTCTCGGTCTTCGGCGGCAGCTCCGGCGCGATCCCGGGATCGGACTTGCGCCGCCGCAGCAGGAACGGCCGCAGCAGCCGCGAAAGCCGCTCGGCCGCCGCCGGGTCCCCGGCCTCGATCGGCTTCGCCCAGCGCTCCCGGAACTCCGCCAGCGACCCCAGCAGCCCCGGTGCCGACCAGTCCAGGATCGCCCACAGCTCCGAGAGCGTGTTCTCCACCGGGGTGCCGGTCAGCGCCACCCGCGCCGCCGCCGGCACCAGCCGCAACGCCTTCGCCGTGCCCGAACGGTGGTTCTTCACGTGCTGGGCCTCGTCGGCGACCAACAGCCCCCACCGCACCCCGGCCAGCGGCGCCGGATCGGTGCGCAGCGTGCCGTAGGTCGTCAGCACGAACCCGTCGAGCTCCTCGAGCGAGCGGGTGCTGCCGTGGAAGCGCCGCACCGGCACCCTGGGCGCGAACCGGCGGATTTCGCGTTCCCAGTTGCCCAGCAGCGACGCCGGGCACACCACCAGCGTCGGCCCCGAAGCGCGGTGCAGGTGCAGCG
This sequence comes from Amycolatopsis sp. NPDC049159, assembly GCF_040648295.1. Classification (NCBI taxonomy): domain Bacteria; kingdom Bacillati; phylum Actinomycetota; class Actinomycetes; order Pseudonocardiales; family Pseudonocardiaceae; genus Amycolatopsis; species Amycolatopsis sp. NPDC049159. Next base: position 94,762 of record NZ_JBEZDL010000033.1, on the reverse strand, counting down.
CGATCAGCGTGACCGTCTTGCCCAGGCCCATGTCGTCGGCCAGGCACCCGCCGAGACCCAGCCCCGTGACGGTGGCCAGCCACTGCAGCCCCCGCAGCTGGTAGTCCCGCAGCTGGACAGCGAGCCCGGCCGGCGGTACCTCGGGTTCCGGCGGTGCGGACAGCCGTTCCCGCAGCTGCCCCAGCCAGCCTTCGGTGACGACCTCGACCGCTTCGCCGTCCACCTCGGTGGTCCCGGTCAGCACCGCACCGAGCGCGTCGACCGGGGTCAGCGGCTTCAGCACCCGCTCCCGCGCCTTCGCCGCCAGCGCCGGGTCGACCAGCACCCACCGGTCGCGCAGCCGCACCACCGCCCGGCGCGCCTCGGCGAGCTCGTCCAGCTCCGCCTCGGTCAGCACCTCCCCGCCCAACGCGAGCTGCCAGTCGAACTCCAGCGCGCGCCCGCCGCCGAAGAACGACGGCAGGTCGCCCGGTACGTCACCGGAGCGGACCACGGCTCGCGCGGTCAGCGCTCCGGCGAGCTCGGCCGGCCAGTGCACCTCGATGCCGGCGGCCGCCAGCCGCGGGGCCGCGGCCGCGACCAGCTCGGTCACCTCGTCTTCGCCCAGCGCCAGCTCGTCCGGCACCGCCGAGGTCAGCAGCGGGCTCAGCGCTGGCCAGACCTGAGCACCCCGCCGCAACGCCAGCACGGCGTCGATGCGCGCCCGCGGCCCGAACCGGCCGGTCTCCCACAGTTCCGCCGCGTCGGCGAGCTGCCCGGGCTCGGCCAGGCTGTGCACCTGCACCACCGCGCGGTAGCGCCCGGCGTCGAACCCGCCGGGCGCCTCGATCCGCAGCGAGACGCGGATGCCGGAGTCCAGGCCCGCGGCCAGCTCGTCGGCCCAGTCGCGCAGCGGCTCGGCCCGCTGCGGCGTGACCGCGGCGAACAACCTCGTCCCGGCCGCCTTCGCCGCGGCGGGTGTGCGGGGCAGCGTGTCGGCGACGGCGTCGAGGAAGGCCCGCAGCAGTGGCTCCGGAGCGCGTTCGTCCGGCGGCATCGCGGCCGCGAGGTCGCGCAGCCACGCGGCTTCGGCCGGTTCCAGCGGGCCGACGCGCCAGGCGTCGTACCCGCCCGCGGTCACCCCCGGCAGCAGCCGTCCCGCGGCGACCAGCCGCAGCGCCGCCGTCGCCGCGGTCGCCCAGAACCCGCCCGGCTCGCCCAGCAGTTCCCCGAGTCCGTCCACCACCGACAGCTCACGGCCGTCCAGGACGAGCCGTCCGGCCCGCGGTGGTTCCCCCGGTGTGAAGTCGACGTTCAGTTCCCCAGCCTCTCGTATCGGCGCACGGACAGCGGCACGAAGACCGCGAGCAGCACCAGCGGCCAGCCGACCGCCATCAGCACCGGGTGCGCGCTCACCCAGGACGTCCCGGCCGCGCCGGGGTTGCCGAACAGCACCCGCGCGGCGGTCACCGTCGAGGACAACGGGTTCCACTCCGCCACGGTTCCCAGCCACGCCGGCATCGTCGCCGTCGCCACGAACGCGCTGGAGAGGAATCCGAACGGGAACTCCAGGGTCTGCGCGAGCGTCACCATCGACGGGTCCGACGTCAGCAGCCCCAGGTAGATCCCCGCCCACACCAGCGCCGTCCGCAGCAGGAGCAGCAATCCGACCGCGGCCAGCGTCTCGCCGAGCGAGCCGTGCGGGCGCCAGCCCACGGCGAACCCGCAGCCCAGCAGTACCACCAGCGCCAGCACCGCGTTCGCCAGGTCCGCGGCCACCCGCCCGGTGAGCACCGCCGACGGCGACATCGGCAACGACCGGAACCGATCGGTGACCCCCTTGGCCGCGTCGTCCAGGACCGCGAGCATCGTCCCGGACAACCCGAAGGCCATCGTCATCGCGAACATCCCCGGCATCAGGAACTCCCGGTAGGAGCCGCCGCCGGGCACGCTCATCCCGCCGCCGAGCAGGTAGGCGAAGATCAGCACCATCAGGATCGGGAACGCCACCACGGTGGCCAGCCGGGCCGGGCGCCGCGCCAGCTGCGCCAGGTAGCGCTGGGTCAGCGTCCAGCCGTCGGCCAGTGCCCACCTCATCGCGCCACCCCCGTCAGCTCCAAGAACACCTCGTCGAGCGTCGGGTGCCGCAGCGCCACGTCGGCGAACGCCAGCTCCGACGCCGCCAGCTCACGCACGACGCCGGTCAGCATCGACGGCTCGGCCGGCGCGCTCACCCGAAGCTCCTCGGTGACCGGCTCGGCGCCGGTGACCCGGGCCAGCAGCGCCGCCGCCGGGCCGAGCGCGGCCGGATCGGTCACCGCCAGCTCGATCCGCGTCGCCCCCAGCGAGCCCTTCAGCTCCGCCGGTGTCCCTTCGGCGACGACGCGCCCGTGTTCGACCAGCGAGATCCGGTCGGCCAGCTGGTCGGCCTCCTCCAGGTACTGGGTCGTGAGCAGCACGGTCGTGCCGTCGGCGACCAGCGAGCGCACCGCCCGCCAGACCTCGAGGCGGCTGCGCGGGTCCAGCCCGGTCGTCGGCTCGTCGAGGAACAGCACCCGCGGTGCCGCCAGCAGCGAAGCGGCCAGGTCGAGACGGCGGCGCATCCCGCCCGAGTAGGCCGACACCGGCTTCGGCCCGGTCTCGGCGAGACCGAAGCGCTCCAGCAGGTCGTCGGCCCGGCGGGCGGCTTCGCGGCGGCCCAGGTGGTGCAGCCGGCCGAACAGCACGAGGTTCTGCCGGCCGGACAGGATTTCGTCGACCGCGGCCTGCTGGCCGACCAGCCCGATCATCGACCGCACCTTCGCCGGTTCGGTGGCGACGTCGAAGCCGGCGATCCGGGCGACGCCGCCGTCGTGGCGCAGCAGCGTGGACAGCACGCGCACCGCTGTCGTCTTGCCCGCGCCGTTCGGCCCCAGCAGGCCGCACAGGGTGCCCGCCGGAACGGACAGATCGAACCCGTCGAGGGCGTACGCGTCGCCGTAGCGCTTGCGGAGCCCCTCGGCGTGGATCTGCGAAGTCATTCTCCCCCTCTTACTCTGTACGTTGTACGAAGATCGAGGTTAGCACAACTCCGTACAAAGTACGAAGAACGGGTGGGCACAATGACCGACATGAGCACGGAGGACACCGACGAAGGCGACCCGCGCAGGGCGATCGAGCTGCTCTGGGGCGTCTCGGAGCGCCCGCGCCGCGGCCCGAAACCGAAGCTGACGACCCTCGATGTCGTCCGCGCGGCCGTGTCGCTGGCCGACGCCGACGACATCGAGGCGGTCACCATCCGCCGCGTCGCCGAGCTCCTGGGCGTCTCCGCCATGTCGCTCTACACCTACGTACCCGGCCGCGCCGAGCTGGTCGACCTGATGATCGACCACGTCCACGGCGAGCTCCGCGCCCCCGAGCCGGGCCTGGACTGGCGTGCGGCGCTGACCGCCGTCGCCGAAGCGCAGTGGCACCTCTTCCACCGCCACCCGTGGCTGCTGCAGGTCACCACCAGCCGCTCGCCACTCGGCCCGCACAGCTTCGCCAAGTACGAAAACGAGCTGCGCGCGGTCGAGGGCATCGGCCTCGACGACGTCGAGATGGACGCCGTGGTCAGCCTGATCACCGGCCTCGTCCGGACCACCGCGCGCAGCTCGGTCGACAACGCCCGGCTGGTCCGCACGACCGGCCTGACCGACGCGCAGTGGTGGGAGCGCGCCGCGCCGGTGCTGGCCGGTATCCCGGCCGCCGGCGCGGCGCACCACCCGATCTCCTCCCGGGTCGGCACGGCCGCGGGCGAGGCCCACAACGCCGCGGAGAACCCGGGCTACACCTTCCGCTTCGGCCTCGCCCGCCTCCTGGACGGCATCGAAGTGCTCGTCTCAGAGCGCCAGCAGTAGCCGAGCGGGCCGCCAGGTCCCGCCGTCGGGCGCGCGCGGCACGTCACCGGCCAGGGCCAGGTCCGGGAAGCGCGCGAAGAGCAGCGACAGCGCCACCTCGGTCTCCACCCGCGCGATCGACGCGCCCAGGCAGAAGTGCGGGCCGTGCGAGAACCCCAGCTGGGCCGGCCCGGTGCGAGTGACGTCCAGGCGATCGGCGCCGTCGAAGGCCCGCGGATCGCGGTCGGCGGCCACCATCGCCGCGGTCACCCGCTCACCCGCGCGGATGAGCTCGCCGTCGATCTCGACGTCCTCACGCGCGAACCTCGGCGTGGTCAGCAGCTGCGGGCTGCAGAAACGCATCAGCTCCTCGACCGCCCCCGGCCACCGTCCGGGCTCCGCGCGCAGCAGGTCCAGCTGATCCGGGTGCCGCAGCAGCGCCTCGACGGCGTTGGCGATCAGGTTCACCGGGGTCTGCCCGGCCAGCACCAGGTGCCAGACCAGGGTGACCAGCTCGGTGTCGGTGAGCCGGTCGTCGTCCTGGGCGCGCACGAGATCGCCGATGAGGTCGTCGCCCGGCTGAGCCCGGCTGCGCGCCACGGCTTCCTTCGCGCCTTCGATGATCGCCGGGATGGCCGCGGCGAAGTCCGGTCCGACTCCGCTCGCGACCGCGGCGCCGTACTCGCGCCAGCGTGGGCGGTCGGCCTCCGGGATGCCGGTCAGCTCGCAGATGACGTCCATCGGCAGTGGTCGCGCGAAGTGCGCGACCAGGTCCACGACGCCGTCCTCGGCGTGCGCGGGCAGGACGTCGAGCAGCCCCTCGGTGACGGCGGCCAGGCGCGGCCGCAGCTGGGCGGCGCGTTTCGGGGTGAACGCCGGGGCGACCAGCCGCCGCAGCCGCAGGTGCTCGGGCCCGTCCTGCTCGGCCATGGTCTTCAGGTACGCGAGGCAGTGGTCGGGGATGCCGGGCGGGCGCAGGAAGCTTTCGGCCCGGACCTCGAAGCGCGGATCGGCCAGCATCGCGCGGGCTTCGGCGTAGCGGGTCAGCGCCCAGAACGGGCCGAACCCGGGGATGACCAGCTTGGCCACCGCGCTCACTTCGCGCGCCTGGTCGTAGGCGGTGAACGGGTCGGTGAGGACCGCGAGGTCCGTGAGATCGATTTCGGGGGTCATCCACCACTCCAGATGTTCAAACCAGATGTTCTTATCATCTCAGTGGTCACGGTATCTTGATCCGCGACGCCGCGGCAAGGAGGACGATGGTCAGGCTCAGCAGGGCGGAAACCCAGGAACGCAACCGCGCCAGGGTGCTGGCCGCCGCCCGGGACGAGTTCGCCCACCGCGGCTTCCGCGACGCCAAGATCGACGTCATCGCCGACCGCGCCGAGCTCACCCGCGGCGCGGTCTACTCCAACTTCCCCGGCAAGCGCGCCCTGTACTTCGCCGTCCTGGCCGACCTCGCCGAACGCGCACCCCGCCCCGCCACCCCGCCCGCGGACCCGAGCGCACCCGACGTCCTGGCCGCGTTCGCCCGCGCCTGGGTCGCCCGCCTGCCCCTGGCCACCGACAGCGAGGGCGAAGACGCCCGCCTCGCCCGCGACCTGCTGCCCGAAGTCCTCGCCGACGAGCACACCCGGCGGCCGTTCGCGCAGCTCATGCGCGTGAACGCCATCCTGCTCGGGCTCGCCCTCGAACGCGCCTGCCCGGGACGGCGGCTCGTCCGGGTCGCCGAAGCCGCCCTCACGACGTTGCACGGCGCGAGCCAGCTCGCGGCCGCCGCACCCGGCTTCGGCGAGCCGTTCCACATCGTCACCGCCTGCGCCGCGCTGCTCGACCTCGGCCTGCGCGACGACTGGCCGGCGGAACCGCCGATCACCACCCAGGCCCGCGCCGCCGACGACCCCTGGCAGCCGCCGCCGGCCGTGGACCTCCTCACCGGGGAGGCGAGCCAGCCCGGCGACGGCGTCGTCACCGTCCTCGGCCTGCACCGCGCCGCGGCCTTCGAAGAAGCCGTCCGCACCGGCGCCGACGTCACCGCCGTGCTCGTCACCAGCGACCCCGGCGAACTCGCGGCACTGGCCCGCCTCGCCGTCGCCGACCTGCGCGGCTGCCTCGACCAGGCGATCAGCCCGCCCGCCCGTCCCCGGCTGCGGCTCGTCTGCGACGCGAGCGGGGCCCTGGCGGCGGCCGCCGGCGTCACCGCGGTCAGCGACGCCACCGAAGCGGCCGTCCGCGTCGAAGGCGGCCGGATCGTCGCCCGCGCCGAAGGGTTCGGCGCCTGCCACGCGGCCGCTGTCGGTCCCGGGCCGGCCCGTTCGTCGGGCAGGTGAACCGGCGGGAGGAGCAGAAGTGGACGTCGAGACCGCGGTCGCCGCAGCGTTCCGCGAAGAGTGGGGCCAGGTCGTGGCCACGCTCATCCGCGTCACCGGCGACTGGGACCTGGCCGAGGAGTGCGCCCAGGAGGCGTTCGCCCTCGCCCTGCGCACCTGGCCCCGCGACGGCGTCCCGAAGCGGCCCGGCGCCTGGCTGACCACCGCCGCCCGCAACCGCGCCACCGACCGGCTCCGCCGCGACGCCGTGGGCGCCGCCAAGCTCGAGGAGGCCGGCCGCGTGCACGTCCCCGACGTCCCCGAACCCGACGACAGCGGCGTCACCGACGACCGGCTGCGGCTCATCTTCACCTGCTGCCACCCCGCGCTGGCCACCGAAGCGCAGGTCGCGCTCGCGCTGCGCACCCTCGCCGGCCTGTCCACCGCCGAGATCGCCCGCGCCTTCCTCGTCCCGGAAGCGACCATGTCGCAACGGCTCGTGCGGGTGAAGCGCAAGATCCGCCACGCCCGCATCCCCTACCGCGTCCCGCCCGCGCACCTGCTGCCCGAACGCACCAACGCCGTGCTCGGCGTGCTGTACCTGACGTTCAACGAGGGCTACTCCGCCAGCGCCGGACCCGACCTGCAACGCCCCGACCTCGCCGCCGAAGCCGTCCGGCTCGCCCGCGTCCTCGCCGGGCTGATGCCCGACGAACCCGAAGCCCTCGGCCTGCTCGCACTGCTGCTGCTCCAGCACGCCCGCCGCGCCACCCGCGTCGGCACCGGCGGCGAGCTCGTCCCCCTCGAAGAGCAGGACCGCACCCGCTGGGACACCGAGGCGATCACCGAAGGCACGCAGCTCCTCGAGACCGCGCTGCGCCGCCGCCGGCCCGGGCCGTACCAGGTGCAGGCCGCCATCGCCGCCTGCCACGCCACCGCCGCCCGCGCCGCCGACACCGACTGGCCCCAGATCGCCGGCCTCTACGGCGAGCTGCGCAAGTTCGTCCCCAGCGCCGTCGTCGAGCTCAACCGGGCCATCGCGGTCGGCATGGCCGAGGGCCCGGCGGCCGGCCTCGCCCTGCTCGACGAACTGGACCTGGGCGGCTACCACCTGCTGCCCGCCACCCGCGCCGACTTCCTGCGCCGGCTCGGCCGCCGCGAAGAAGCCGTGCGGAGTTACACCGCCGCCCGCGAGCTGGCGCCCACCGACGCCGAGCGGGCGTACCTCACGCGAAGAATTTCGGAGACGCTGTCCATCCGGGGCGATCCCGTTCGTCGGGAGGACGAACCCCGACCGGAGGAGATCCCATGACCACCCTCGACGTTCCCGGCGCCACCCTCACCTACGACGTCACCGGCAGCGGCCCCGTCCTGCTGCTCGTGCCCGGCGGCGCGGCCGACTCCACCATGTTCGCCCCGATCCGGCCGCTCCTGGCCGAGGACCACACCGTCGTCACCTACGACCCCCGCGGCATCTCCCGCAGCCCGCTGCACGGCGAGCCGGGGCCCGACACCATCCGCGAACACGCCGACGACGTGCACCGCCTGCTGACCGAACTCGGCCCGGCAGACGTCTTCGCCAGCAGCGGCGGCGCCATCACGCTGCTCGAGCACGTCGTGGGCCACCCCGGCCAGGTCCGTACCGTCGTGCTGCACGAACCGCCGGTCACGCGGTACCTCGGCCCCGACGTCCTCGACGGCCCGGACATCCCGGCGATCTACCGCGAGCACGGCATCGGCGCCGCCATCGCCGCGTTCATGGAGATGGCCGGGTTCGACATCGCCCCGCCCACCGACCCCACACCCGGAGAACTCGCCCGCATGAAGGTGATGGAAGGCAACTTCGCCTACTTCTTCGGGCACCTGATGGCCGCCATCGGCGCCTACGAGCCCGACCTCGACGCGCTGCGGACGACGTCCGCGCGGCTGGTCGTCGGCGTCGGGGAGAAGTCCGCCGGCCTGCCCGCCCACGAAGCGGGCCTGGGCCTGGCCGCCGACCTCGGGCTGACCGCCGAACCGTTCCCCGGCGACCACGGCGGCTTCGAAGCCGAGCCGGCCGCCTTCGCCGTGCGCCTGCGCGCCGTGCTGGAAGGATGCTGACATGCGGTACCTGCTGATGATCGCCGGCGACGAGAGCGCCGAGGAGCACCAGGACGACGGCTGCGGCGGCTGGAGTGAGGACCTCGAACGCCGCGGCAAGATCCACGGTGGCGGTGGCCTGCGCCCGCCGTCGGAAGCCACGACGATCCGGGTCCGCGACGGCGAAGTCCTGCTCACCGACGGGCCGTTCGCCGAGGCCAAGGAACAGATCGGCGGCTTCGTCGTCATCGAGTGCGACGACCTCGACGAAGCCCTCGAAATCGCGGCCAAGCACCCCGCCGCCACCTACGGCAGCATCGAGGTCCGCCCGATGCTCGGACCGGCGGACTTCGCCTGATGCCCACGATCGTCCAGCGCCCGGCCCAGCGCTACGTCGCCGAGCGGGCCACCGTCGCCATCCCGGAGTTCCCGCGCATCGCCGACCGGCTGCCGCCGCTGATCGGCGGCCTCGCCGCCCGCGGCGTCACCCTGGCGGGAGCGCCGTTCTTCCGCTACCGCGTGCTGCACCCCGGGATGCGGTTCACCGTGGAAGCCGGCGTGCCCGTCGATGGCGACGTCGAGGTGGACGACCCGGCCTTCCCCGACGAGCTCCCGGCGGGCCGGTACGTCCTCGACACCTACGTCGGCGCCCCGGACGGCCTGGCCGCCGCGACGGCGTCGGTCCTGGAGTGGGGCGCCACCGAGGGCATCGAATGGGACCGCCGGGAAGCGGCCGGCGGCGAAGAGTGGGGCTGCCGCCTGGAAGTGCTGCGCAGCAACCCCCTCGAAGTGCCGGACCCCGCGCAGTGGGTGACCGACCTGCTCTTCCGCGTCGCGGACTGATCAGCGCCGGGTGAGCACGGCCGCGACCAGGCAGCCGAAGCCGGCCGTGCTCACCACCGCGCGCACCACGTTCCAGCGCACCCACACCGCCTCGAACTGCGCCCGCACCGCCGCGTAGTCGTCACCGCCGGCGTCCAGCGCGTTGTTGAGCGGGACGTTCACCACCCCGGTGATCACCAGCATCGCCACCAGCAACACGAACCCGGCGATCACCCACGGCCGCGCGCCGGTGTCGAGGAACACCGCCACGCCCGCCAGCACGGGCGCGCCCAGGAACGTCAGCAGGAACACCGGGTTCACGATCGCGACGTTGATCCCCCGCATGCCCTCGACGAACGTCTTGTCGTCGCCACGCGCCAAACCGGGCAGCACCGAGCAGGCGTAGGCGTAGAACAGCCCGGCGATCAGCCCGGCCGCGACCAGCGCGGCCACCAGCACCACAGTGGACATCGGTTTCCCCTTCTCCATCACCGGACCCAGACCCCGGTCGCCGCGGCATCTTCGGCGTAGGTCGCGAAGTCGGTCGCCGGGCGGCCCAGCACCCGCTCGACGTCGGTCGTCAGCGTCGAGTTGCGGCCGTCGAGCACCCGGCCGAACAGCTCGACCAACGCACCGGCCTCCTCCTCCGGCACCCCCTGGGCGGCCGCGCCAGCGGCGAACTCCGCCGCGGAAACCGGAACATAGCGGACATCCCGCCCCGAGGCGGCCGAAATATCCGCCGCGGCGTCGGCGAAGCTCAGCAGCCGCGGACCGGTCAGCTCGTAGTGCCGCCCGGTGTGCCCGGACTCGGTGAGCACCCGCACGGCGACGTCGGCGATGTCGCGGACGTCGACGAACGGCTCGGTCACCGTGCCCGCCGGCAGCGCGATCTCGCCGCCGCGCACCGCGTCCAGGAGGAAGTGCTCGCTGAAGTTCTGCGCGAACCAGCTGCACCGCAGGACCGTCCAGCCGGTGCCGGCGTCCCGCACGATCTGCTCGCACGCTTCGGCTTCTTCCTCGCCGCGGCCGGAGAGCAGCACCAGGTGCCGCACGCCGCTCGCCACGGCCAGCTCGGCGAACGCGTGGATGTCACCGGCCGCCTCCGGCACCACGAGGTCCGGGTAGTAGGTCAGGTAGACGGCGTCGACGCCGTCCAGCACCGGCTTCCAGGTCTCGCGGTCACTCCAATCGAACGACGGCGCACCGCGGCGCGAGGTGATCCGCACCGGCAGGTCGCGCTCCCGCAGCCGGTCCGCCACGCGGCGCCCGGTCTTGCCGGTCCCGCCCACCACCAAGTAGTTCGTTGTCATGGCAGTGAGTCAACCGGCCCGCGGTGAGACTCTCCATAGCTCAGAGCCTCGATCGCATGTTCCAGCGTCTACACTCACGATCATGGACCCGCTCGCCGCCCTCCTCGACGGCCCCCGCGCCCACGGCGCGTTCCTGCTGCGCTCGGTCATGACCCCGCCGTGGGCGCTGCGCATCGAAGACCGGGCACCGCTGACCGTCGTGGCCGTGGTCCGTGGCGAAGCGTGGATCGTGCCCGACGCCGGCGAAGCGGTCTCGCTGGGCGAAGGCGACGTCGCGATCGCGCGTGGCCCCGACCCGTACCTGGTCGCCGACCACCCCGGCACCCCGCCGCAGGCGATCATCCTGCCCGGCCAGGAGTGCCGCACCCCCGACGGCGGGCACCTCACCGAGCTCACCGGCCTCGGCGTCCGCACCTGGGGCCACAGCACCGACGGCCCGGTCGTGCTGCTCACCGGGACGTACACGATGGAAGGCGAGCTGAGCAAACGGCTCCTGGCGGCACTGCCCGCCCTGATCGTGCTGCGCGCGGCCGACTGGCCGACCCCGCTGGTGACGCTGCTCGCCGCGGAGATCGGACGGGACGTACCGGGCCAGGAAGCCGTCCTCGACCGGCTGCTCGACCTGCTGCTGATCGCGGCGCTGCGAGCCTGGTTCGACCGGCCGGACACCGCGGCACCGGCCTGGTACCGCGCCCACGACGACCCGGTCGTCGGCCAGGCGCTGCGGCTGCTGCAGCACCAGCCCGCCGAGCCGTGGACGGTCGCCGAACTCGCCTCGGCCACCGGCATTTCCCGCGCGGCACTGGCCCGCCGCTTCGCCGTGGCGGTCGGCGAGACCCCGATGGCCTACCTGACCGGCTGGCGCCTCGCGCTGGCCGCGGACCTGCTGCGCCAGCACCGGGAAACCACGATCGGCTCGGTCGCCCGCCAGGTGGGGTACGGCAGCGCGTTCGCCCTCAGCACGGCCTTCAAGCGCGAGTTCGGGGTCAGCCCGCAGCAGTACCGGACGCGGGAACCAGCGTCGTGAGCGCGGCTCCGGTGGCGGCGTCGAACGGCACCGAACTGTGCTCGTGCACGATCTTCCAGCCGTCGTCATCCCGCCGGAAGCCGACGGTGGAGCGCACCCACATCGACACCTCGGTGCCGTCGGTCATGGTGCCTTCCACCTGGTAGATGTAGTGCGCGAACCCGACATCGCCGCCGGTGACCACCTCGAGGTCGCGGATCTTCATCCCGATTTCCGTGCGGTAGGCGCCGAACCACTGCGCCAGCCGGGCCCGCTCGGCGTCGCGCCCCCGGTCCCGCAACGCACCGACCGCGTCGAACAGCGTGACGTCCTCGGCGTACTGCGCGACGAGGGCCTCAACGTCCTTCGCCGCCACGGCCGCGACCCGGGCTTCGATCAGCGCGGCGGTCACTTCAGCGCCTCGCCGAGGCGGTCCAGCCAGTCGCCCGTGCCCTGCTCGCGCCACTGCGGCTCCTCGGCGCCGTCGAGGAAGGTGCCTTGCTCGGTCAGGACCAGCCGGGTGCCGCCGCCGTCGGCTTCGAGCTCGACCGTGGTGATCGAGACCGTGGCGAGCACCTCGTCGCCACTCAGCGTCGTGGCGTAGACGATCCGCCGGTCCGGCACGATGTCGTGGTACGTCGAGGTGACGCTCAGCTTGGTGTCGTCCGGCCCCGTCGCGCCGACGGTTTCCGTACCGCCGACCCGGAAGTCCAGGGTGTGCGTGCCGGCGGGGACGAACCAGCGGGCCTTCGCGGCCGGGTCCGCCCACGCGGCGAACACCCGCTCCGGCGGCACGGGGTAGCCGCGTTCGAGGGTGAAGGTGGCGTGCTTGACGGTCATGACGTGCTCCCTTCCGAGGTCCCCGGCCCGGCGAGGAAGTCGCCGAGCCGGTCGAGCCTGCCCTCCCACGTGGTGCGCTGCCGTCCCAGCCAGTGCTCGCCGGCGCGCAGCACCTCCGGTTCGATCCGGCAGGTGCGCACGCGGCCGACCTTCTCCGACCGCACGATCCCGGCGGTTTCCAGCACCTGCAGGTGCTGCACCACCGCGGGCAGCGACATGGTCAGCGGCTCGGCCAGCTCGCTGACCGACGCCGGCCCGCGCACGAGCCGCTCGACCAGCGCCCGCCGCGTCCGGTCGCCCAGAGCGCGGAACACCAGGTCCAGCGACTCCTCATGGTTAAGCATCTACTTAAGTTAGGCTCGCTCGGCCGATTGGTCAAGTAATCGCTTAAGTGTTTCGGGGAGCTCTGGTGTCTCCCGGACGACGGCGAGCACCCGGGCCAGTTCACGCTCGGCCGCGTCGCCCCGGGTCAGCGCGGTGCGCAGTTCGGCGCCGAGGTTCGTGGTGGTCTCGTGCATCGACCGGACGGTCTGCTCGTGCGCGGCCTGCGCCTCGGCGAGCCGCTGGTCGAACCCGGCCCGCAGGCGATCGGCGTCGACGCGGGCGCGCTCCTCCTGCGCGGCGACCGCCTTGACGTGGTCTTCGCGCACGGCGTCGAGGCGTGCCTGAACGGCGTCCGCGCGGCTTTCGGCTGCTTCGGTCCGCGCCTCGGCGGCCTGGCTGCGACCCCGTTCCTCGTCGACGGTGGTCCGGGCGGCGGCCAGTTCGGCGGTCAGCGCGGCGATCGCGGCTGCACGCTCGCCGGCCAGTGCCGCGGAGGCGTCGGCACGATCGGCGACCCGGGCGAGTTCGTCCCGGACCGCGGCCAGCTGCCCTTCGGCCCGCTGCTGCTCCTGCACGGCGGCGCGCCGGGCTGCCCGCTCCTCGTCCCGCTCCCGCAGCGCGGCGGCCTTTTCCTTCTCGGCCGCGGCCGCCGCTTCGACGGCCGCTTCGGCCTCGTCCCGGTCTTGAGCGGCGGCGGCTTCGGCGCGGCCGCGCTGCAGGCGGTGTTCGTCGGCCTCGGCCAGCGCCGCATCCCGTTCGGAGAGGGCGGCGGCGGTCGTCGCCTCGAGCTGGTGGCGCAGCGTCGTGAGTGTCTCCACGAGCCCGCGAGCGGGTTCGAGTACCCGGTCGACCTGCCCGGCGAGGGCGGTGACGGCGGTGTCGTCGAGTTCGGTGTCGCTCTCCCGCAGCGACTCGGCGTCGGCCAGCACGGCTTCGGCGTCCCGGCAGTTGAGGTTCCGCCGCCCCCAGGTCTTCCCGTCCTGGCAGAACCGAGCCCGGCTTCCCCGCCCCACCGCGGGCGGCAGCGGCGCCCCGCACCGCCGGTACTCGCAAACCCGGATCTGACCAGCGTCTTCCGTCATGATCAGGACCCTATCAAAGCTTCTGATCAGAACTAAAAGCAACTGTTCAAAATCAGAAGATATCTGAACACATGGCTGAGTTTGGATAAGGTCACATATCCCAACTCAGACCCCCCTGGAGGCCGAATCGGCCCCTCGAAAACTGGGTGGGCTACCCGCGACGCCCGGAGACGCCGAGTTTGCGCTCCAGAAGCGCCCGCTCGGCGGCGTTGCCCGTCAGCTCGATCGCCGCCGCGTACGCCTCGGCGGCCTCCCCCGCGCGACCCAGCCGGTCCAGCAGATCCGCCCGGATCGCGTGGTACAGCCCGAAGCGCGGCAGATCGAGCCCCTCGACCAACGCCAGACCCGCCGCCGGACCGTCGACCTCGGCGACCGCGACCGCCCGGTTCACCGCCACCACCGGCGTCGGCGTGACCGCCAGCAGCTGGTCGTACAGCGCCTTGACCTGCGTCCAGTCGGTCGGCGCGTCGCTGTGGACGGCCTGGATCGCCGCCTGGATCTGGTACGGGCCGGGCTGGTTGCGCCGCAGGCAACGGCGGACGATGTCCTGGCCCTCGGCGATCAACGCCGTGTCCCATCGGGACCGGTCCTGGTCGCCCAAGAGCACCAGGTCGCCGTCCGGGGTGGTGCGGGCGGCTCGTCGTGAGTGGCTGAGCAGCAGCAACGCGAGCAGGCCCCAGACCTCCGGCTCGTCGGGCATCAACCCGGCGAGGGCGCGGGCGAGCCGGATCGCTTCCTCGCACAGGTCGTCGCGGACCAGGTGCTCCCCCGTGCTCGCCGCGTAGCCCTCGTTGAAGATCAGGTACAGCACGCTCAGCACCCCGGACAGCCGCGCGGGCAGGTCGGCGTCCTGGGGGACGCGGTACGGGATGCCGGCGTCGCGGATCTTGTTCTTCGCGCGGACGATCCGCTGGGCCATCGTCGGTTCGGGGACCAGGAACGCGGCCGCGATCTCCGTCGTGCTGAGGCCGCCCAGCAGCCGGAGCGTCAGCGCGACCTGGGTGGCGCGGGCCAGCGCGGGGTGGCAGCAGGTGAAGATCAGCCGGAGCCGGTCGTCGGGCACGGCGCCCTCCTCCACGGGCTCGGCTTCGGCGTGCACGAGGGCCGCCTGGGCGTACTTGTCCGCCCGCGCGGCCTCCCTGCGCAGGCGGTCGACCGCGCGGTTGCGGGCGGTCGTGATGATCCAGCCCGCCGGGCTCGGCGGGAACCCGGTGGCCGGCCACCGGCGGACGGCCTCGGCGAACGCGTCCTGCACCGCCTCTTCGGCGACGTCGATGTCCCCGAAGACCCGGACCAGCACCGACACCGCACGCCCGTACTCGGCGGCGTAGACGTCCTCGACCCTCATCCGCTGAACGGTCGCACCTCGACCGGCAGCGGTGCCACCGCGTGGGCGAGCCGCCCGCCCCAGACCAGGGCGGCGTCGAGGTCGGGCGCGGTGATGATCGTGAACCCGCCGAGGTGCTCCTTGCCCTCGGCGTAGGGACCGTCGGTGACGAGGGTGTCGCCGTCCCGGGCCCGCAGCACGGTGGCGGTCGAGGGCGGGTGCAGGCCCCCGGCGAACACCCACGCCCCGGCCGCCTTGAGATCGGCGTTCAGTGCGTCGAGCTCCTTGACGATCCCGTCGAGCACGTCCGCGGGCGGGGTGGGGCCGTCGGGCTGGTAGATGCTGAGCAGGTACTGCTTCACGTCGTCCTCCTCGGTGCCTTCACCGCTGATACGAACGGAGACCGGCCGGATCGACAGCGTCCGGCGCATTTTCCGTGGACACGACCGGCAAGATCAAGGTGTGCAGATCCGTGCGTCCGACCACGAGACCACCGTGACCGCCCGCGGCACCCGCGGCCCCGCCGTGGTGCTCGTCCATTCGCTCGGCCTGGACCGCCGGATGTGGGACCCGGTGCTCGACCGGCTCGCCACCGGCCGGCGGGTGTTCGCCTACGACGTGCGTGGGCACGGTTCCGCCGCCGGCGCGCCCCTGCCGTTCACCATGGCCGCCACCGGCGCCGACCTCGTCGCGGTGCTGGACGCGCTCGAGCTCGGCATCGCCCACGTCGCCGGGTTGTCGCTGGGCGGGGCGATCGCGCAGACCGCCGCCGTCGCCGCACCCGGCCGCTTCGCCTCGCTGACCTTGCTGGGCGCCCCGGACCGGCCGGTCCCGGCGGCGTTCGAGGACCGCGCGCGGATCGCCGAAACCGAGGGCATGGCCGCACTGGTCGGGCCGACGCTCGAACGGTGGTTCACCGCGGCCGGGCTCGCAGCGGACACCGAAGGCGTGCGCTACGCCCGCGAGTGCCTCGCCTCGTTCGACCCGGTCACGTGGGCATCGATCTGGCGCGGCTACGGCGGTCTCGACGTCTTCCGGCGGTTGCGCGGCTTCCCGGCGCCGGCACTGGCGCTCGCCGGTGAGGTCGACGCGTCGATCACCATCGACGGCATGGCCGCCGTCGCCTCGCGGATCGGCGGCGGCGCGAAGCTGGAAGTCGTTCCCGGCGCCCCGCACATCCAGCCGCTCGAACGCCCCGATGAGGTGGCCGACGCCCTGGACCGGTTCCTGCCCGCGGAGATCGACATCCCGTAACCTCGGCGCGTGCCCGACCTGGAACCGGTGACCGACGCCGCCCTCGCCGCCGCCGGCCCGCAGGACCGGCTCGCGCTGCTGGACGAAGCCGCTGCGCGGCACGTCGACGGGCAGCGGCCGCCCAACACGCTCAAGGCCTACGCCCAGGACTGGCAGGTGTGGCAGGACTACACCGCCGAGGCCGGGATCCCGCCGCTGTCGGCGACGATCGGGGCGCTGACCGGGTTCGTCGTGTGGCTCGAACGCGGGCGCACGCTGCGCCCGGACGAACGCGCCGTGCCCGAAGTGCCCGAGCGGGCCGCGCCGGCGGCGCCGTCGACGATCGAGCGGCGGCTCACCGGGGCGCTCGCCGGGCTGCGGCACCACAAGGTCGTCGTCGACCCTGAAGCGAGCCGCGCCGCCTGGCGCGCGTTGAAGGGGTACCGGCAGCGGCTCGCCCGGGAGGGCGTCCAGCGCGGGCGCGGCAAGGCCACCATGGTGACCCTCGCCGACCTGCGGGCGATGTCGCGCGCCTGCCCGGACACCCTCGCCGGCGCCCGCGACCGGGCGATGCTGCTGATCGGGTTCCCGATCGCCGCGCGCTGCTCGGACCTGGCGAACCTGCTGGTCACCGACGTCGAGCCGGTCGACGACCGGGGGCTGGCGGTGACCGTGCGGCACGGCAAGAGCACCGGCGACATGGTCGTGCCGCGCCGCGAAAGCCCGGAAACGGACCCGGTGCGGGCGTGGCACGCGTGGCGCTCCGGATCCGGGATCAGCGAGGGCCCCGCGTTCCGCCGGGTCGATCGGCACGGCAACGTCGGCGAACCCGCGTTGAGCACCACCGGCGTCAACCAGATCCTGACCCGGGCCGGGGTCCGGGCAGGCCTGCCGTACCCGGTGACGGGGCACTCGCTGCGGTCCGGGTTCGCGACCGAGGCGCGCCGGGCCGGCGCGGACGACCTCGCCATCGCCGACCAGGGCCGCTGGGTGCGCGGCAGCCGGGCGCTCTACGAGTACATCCGCCGGGTCGACCAGTGGAACGACAACGCCGCGGGCGCGCTCGACCTCTGAGTCACCGGGCCGGCCGGGTGGCGCCGACGACTTCGCCGTCGAGGCGGGCGAGCCAGCTGCCGCAGACGCAGCGCACGTAGTCGAGCCGGTGGGAGGCGCGCTGGGCCGCGGTCGCCGGCAGTTCGGCGAGCGGCCAGCCGCAGCGGGGGCAACGGTTGACGTCCATACCCCCGATCGTGCTGTAATGACTTTGTGCACTTCAACCCTTACGGCGGCCCGGCGGCGCTCGTGGCCGCGGACCTGGTGAACGCCGGGTCGGCGAGCGAGCTCCTGGACGGCATGGTCGGCAACGGCATGGCGATCCAGGCGCTGACCGACGACGAAGCCACCCGCATCGCCGACTGGGCCCACCACCTGCGGCCGGTGTTCGCCGCGCGCCCCGAAAACCGCCCGGAGCTGGTCAACACGCTGCTCGCGGAAGCGGCGTGCCGCCCGTACATCACCAGCCACGACGGCAAGCCGCCCCACCTGCACTACTCGGCGGAGGACGCCGGGCCGGTCGGCCGGGTCCGCGCGTACACGGCGGGCGGGCTGGCACACCTGGTGTGCGAGGCCCCGGACCGCCTGGGTATCTGCGGCCGCGAAGGCTGCGAGGTGGCGTACGTCGACACGTCCCGCAATGGCCGGCGGCGGTTCTGCTCGACCCGGTGCGCGACGCGGGTGCACGTGGCCGACCACCGGGCGCGGCAGGTCAGCGCCTGACGAGGGCCGGCGGCGTCAACTCGACAGGGAATCGACAATCTGCTCCAGGCCACTGGCGTAGTCCGATCGGACATCCGCGTATATCTTGGCGCGAAGCAGCGTAGGCACGGCGCAATCTTCGAGCAAAACCGGAATTACTCGAATTTCGCCACTTTCCACCTCGGACCAGTATTTTGCCGACCATTCGTGTTGCACCCAGCCGGATTCGACGGAAATGGGACTGAGGAGTACGAGCAAGTAGTCACACTCGTCGATCCCGCGTGAAACCTTGACCGGAATCGAGTCACCTGCCTAGCTCCACCGAAACCTCGCAGAGCTTCTTGAACGAAACGGGAATTGTTTGCCGAGCGCGTGCGTAGTACGCATCGGACTCGACCTCGCGAAGCTTTTCCACTCGCTTCCACGGTGAATCGGTATCCAATTTGCGAATGTGGAACGAGGGTGTACCCGGCATCCGTAAATGGAGGTTCGAATTAATATGCTCCAGCGAGGTGGCGGTCGTCATCGCAGTAGCCGACTCGCGTGGTCGACCGCGACGCCTTACCAGTACTGGCCATGAGGGAGCCTTGGGTCAGGACGACTGGCAGGCATGCTTAAACTGACGACATGAGCAAGCGCTTAGTGGCCCTGGGGGATTCGTTCACCGAAGGTGTCGGTGACGACGATCCCGCCTACCCGAACGGTGTGCGTGGCTGGGCCGACCGGGTCGCCGAACAGCTCGCCGCGCGGGAGCCCGGGTTCCGGTACGCCAACCTCGCCATCCGGGGGAAGCTGATGCCGCAGATCCTCGGCGAGCAGCTCGAGCCCGCGCTGGCCATGGCGCCCGATCTCGTCACCCTCTACGCCGGCGGCAACGATCTCATGCGGCCCAAGGTCGACATCGACGCGCTGATGGTCGACTACGAGGCCGCCGTCGCGCGGATCCGGGCGACCGGGGCGCGGCTGGTGCTGTTCACCGGGGTCGACGGGGTCGAGGACGCGCTGTTCCGCAAGATGCGCGGGCGGGTCGCGATCTACAACGAGTTCGTGCGCGCCATCGCGACGAAGCACGGTGCGCTGCTGGTGGACATGTGGGCGATGCGGCAGCTGCGCGACCGGCGGCGGTGGGCCCCGGACCGCCTGCACCTCAACGCCCACGGCCACACCGAGGTCGCCATCGCGGTGCTGGCGGCTCTCGGTGCCGAACACCCGCTGACCGCCGCGGAGCTGGGGCCGCGCGAGGTGCCGAGCGCCGCTGTCCGGCGCAGCGAGAACCTGCGGTGGGCGCAGGAGCACGCGCTGCCGTGGGTGCGTCGCCGGCTGCGGGGCGAGTCCTCCGGGGACACGCTCACCGCGAAGCGCCCGGCGCTCGAGCCGGTCGCCTCAGCGCCGCTCCCACGCTGACGGGCGAAGGCCGTCGAAGAGGATCGTCACGGCCCGGTCGCGCAGGCGCGCGTCCGGGCCGGCGTACTCGGCGGCGCGCGCGACCCCGATGATCACCGTGATCAGCTCGCCGACGACGAGGTCCTCGCGCACCGCGCCCGCATCCTGCGCGCGGGAAAGCAGCACGCCGAGGGACTCCATCAGGCGGGCACCGATGTCGGACTTCGACACCGGCACGGTGACCCCGGCCGCGGTGAGCGCCTCGAAGTAGGTGTTTTTCGCGCTCGACATCTCGATCCAGCTGGTCAGGAACGTGAAGAACGCGCCGCCCGGATCCGCCGAGTCCGCCGCGACGGCGGCTTCGGCCTCGTCCACGAAGCGGCGCAACCGGGCGAAGAGCACCGCTTCGAGCAGCGCTTCCTTCGTCGGGAAGTGCCGGAACACCGTGCCGATGCCGACGCCGGCCGCGCGGGCGACTTCTTCCGTGGGCGCCCCGGTCCCCTTGGCGGCGAACACGCTCTCGGCGGCCTCCAGCACCCGCGCGCGGTTGCGGCGGGCGTCGGCGCGCAGCGGTTTGGACGCGGCGGGATCAGCGGTCGCGGGGCTCACCACCCGATCGTAACCGGGCCGGGTCCGGCAGCGTGTCCAGCAACCGGGCCAGCGCCTTCGGCACGTGGGAGCGCCAGCCGCCGCCCATGATCCGCCGGGAGACGCGCTGGAACTCGTCGTCCGGGTCGAAGCCTTCGTGGCTGAGGAACAGCCGGGTGCCGGTGCCTTCGGGCACCAGCCGCCAGGTGACCGTCCACTGCGGACCCCAGCGGATGCTGAGCTTGCGTTCGGGCTCGACCTCCAGCACCTCGCACGCCACCGGGCCACCGGCGAACCCGGCCGCGGGCACCGGCTCGGCCAGCAGCTGGAACCGGTGTCCCACCACGGGTTTGATGTCGTTGGGCATGTTCATCCACCGCTCGAGCAGGTCCGGCTCGGTCAGCGCGCGCCACACCTTGCGGGCCGGGTGGGCGAGGAACTGGTCGACGTGGATCGCGGTCGGATCGTCGTCGGTCACAGGTCGTCCTCTTCGTCGAGCAGGTCTCGCAGGGTGGTGAGCTTGCTCCGCCAGAAGCGTTCGTACGGCGTGAGCCAGTCCGCGACTTCCTCCAGCGGCGCCGCGTCGAGGCGGTAGACGCGGTTGCGGCCCTGCCGCTGCTCGGCGACCAGGCCGGCCTCCCGGAGCACCCGGAGGTGTTCCGAGAGGCTCGGCCGGGCCATCTCGAACCGTTCCGCGATCGAGCCGGCCGCCATCGGCCCGTCCAGCAGCAGCCGCAGGACCTCGCGCCGGGCCGGGCTGGCCAGCGCGGCGAAGACGTCGTCGTTGACCGGCATCAGTTCGGCACGGTGCCGAAGTCCGACGGCTGCAGCAGGCCGAGGGTGTGGCCGTCGAGGTCCTTGAACGACGTCGCCCGCCCCCACGGCCGCTCTTCCGGCTCGGCCACCTCGACCCCGGCGGCCCGCAGCGCGGCGACGTCGGTGTCGAGGTCGGTGGTCTGCAGCTGGAAGTGGCGCGGCCCCGGCTCGATCCCGGTGACCTGCTGGTCGGTCAGCACGACCCCGGTCTTCGCCCCCTTCGGCGCGACCAGCACGAACCGGCCGCCCTCGGGCGTGCGGCGGTCGACGAGCGCCTCGAAGCCGAGCTTGCCGACGTAGAAGTCCCGCGCGCGGGCGTGGTCGGCGACGGGCAGGGTCAGGAACTGCACGTGCGTGATCGTCATGCCGCCGACCATACGTAGGATATCTCCTACATGTCAACCGGGGTGCCGAACCACCGCTCCAGCGCCGTGCGCAGTGCTTTCCGTTCGGTGTCACCGGGTTCCGCGGAGCCGGACGCCCAGGCGACGTAGCCGTCGGGACGGATGAGCAGCGCGGTCACCTCGCCCGGCGCCCGGCCGGGCACGAGGTCGACCCGGTCGGTCCAGCCGCGCAGCTCGTCGCCGAGCGAGCCGGTGAAGTCCAGCAGCAGCGGCCGGGCCGTGGTGGTCAGCTCGGCGAGCCGGGTGCCGTCGGCCAGCACGAGGTCCGGGGCCCAGCGGCCGTCGAGCGGGTGGTCGGTGGCCGGCTCGTACCGGACGTCGGCGCCGGACATCAGGTCGGCGATGTGCTGCACGGTGCTCGGCAGCCGCAGCAGCTCGCCGAACAGCTCGCGCAGCGCGGTGACGTCGCGCCCCGGGGAGATCAGCGCGGACTGGGCCTGGGTGTGCATGACGACGCGCTCTGCGACCGGACGGCGTTCGCCCTCGTAGGTGTCGAGCAGCCCCGCCGGGACCCGGCCGCGCACGACCGCCGCGAGCTTCCAGCCGAGGCCGACCGCGTCCTGCAGACCGAGGTTGAGCCCGGGGCCGCCGATCGCGGAGTGGATGTGCGCGGCGTCGCCGACCAGCAGGACGCGCCCCTCGCGGAACTTGTCGGCCAGCCGGGTGTTGCGCCCGCGCAGCCGCCGCAGCAGGTGCGGGCCGTCGCCTTCGGGTGGGCCCAGCGGCAGGTCGAACCCGAGGACCCGGCGGATGCTCGCGCGCTGCTCCTCGAGGGTCGCCGGCGGCTCGTCGCCGGTTTCCTCCTCGTCGGTCCACTCCATCGTGGTGACGAGCGTGCCGGCCGGGAACGGCGCGTAGACGAACAACCCGGTTTCGGTGCGGTAGTGGAAGAACGGCGGGATGACGCCGTGCCCGGGAACGCGCAGGCCGCCGGACCGCGCGTCGGCGAATTCCGCCGGCACGGTCGCGTTCGCGGTGTGGGAGACGGTGCGGTCTTCGGTGACGCCGGGGAAGCCGATGCCGGCGAGCTTGCGGGTGGCGCTGCGGCCGCCGTCGGCGCCGACGAGGTAGCGGGTGCTGATCCGGGTCGGGCCGCCGGGACCGGCGACGTCGAGGGTGACCGCGTCGGCGTCCTGGGTGAGGCCGGTGAGCTCGTGGCCGCGGCGGACTTCGACGCCGAGTTCCGCGGCGCGTTCGCCGAGCATCGCCTCGATGCGCCGTTGCGGCACGCCGAGGATCGTCAGGGGGTTGGGTTCGGCCAGGGTGAGGTCCAGGCGCATCGCGCCGAAGACGAACGCGGGTGCGGGCGGGCCGAGCGGACCGGCCAGCCGCTCGTGCAGCCCGCGGCGGTCGAGGAGGCGCACGACCTGGCCGACGAGCCCGTTGGCGCGGTTCTCGGTGGTCGGCTCGGGCAGCCGTTCCAGGACCAGCGGCCGGACTCCGGCGAGGGCGAGCTCGCAGGCGAGCATGAGGCCGTTGGGGCCGGCTCCGGCGATGACGACGTCTTCCATGGCGAAACTCCTTGAGGCAGCACGAAATGGCCCGTCGAGCGGGCATTTCTCGGATGGGGCCGGGTCAGCGCGGTTCGGGCAGGCCGGCGGCGAGCCGGCCGAACACGTCGCGCAGGAGCGTTTCGAGCGGTGGTGCGGGCTCGGTGACGAGCCACTGCTGGGTGACGACGGTGAGCGCGGCCCCGACGACCCCCGCGACCAGCCGCGGGTAGACGTCCCGGGCCGGGTCGGTGCCGGTGCGTTCGCCGACGGCGGTGGCGAACTCGGCCTCGGCCGCCGCGCCGGCCTTCTGGAACTCGCCCTGCAGTGCGGGTTCCGCGACCATCAGCCGCAGTCCTTCGATCCACGACTGGTCGGCGGCCTGCCCGTCCGGGACGGGCCGGCCGAGCGCGAACCCTTCGAGCGCCGCCTGGGTGACGGCCTCCCAGATCGGTTCGCCGGCGGGCCGCTCCCGCAGCGCGGCGGCGATCGCCCGCGCGCGGTCGTGGTGCCGGGCGACGATGGCTTCGCCCTTGCTGCCGAAGTAGTTGCTGAAGGTCCGCGTGGAGACCCCGGCTTCGGCGGCGATGTCTTCGATCCGGACGTTGTCGAAGCCGCGTTCGACGGTCAGCCGGATGGCCGCCCAGCTCAGCGCGATGCGCGTCTCGTGCTTCTTGCGCTCACGCAGGCTCTGGGTGTCCATGTACCCACCATAGCCCTACTTGCCGAATCTGCAAAGTTTCCGAATCTGCACTTAGTTGGTCACCGACTGGACGAGAATCCGGTCATCGATCGCCGAAAGCGTCGACGGGCGTCACACTGTTGTGCGACATCGGTCACCGGAGGTGTTGCGAGATGGTCCTGGGCGACAACGGCGTCACTCACAAGGTGGAGGCGGACAGCAAGTCCGGCAAGGTGCAGGTCCGGCGGGCCGCGCTGGCGAGCGCGATCGGCACGACGATCGAGTGGTACGACTTCTTCCTCTACAACACCGCGGCGGCACTGGTCTTCCCGCACCTGTTCTTCCCCGCGTCGAGCGCGTACGCGGGAGCCATGCAGTCCTTCGCCACCTACGCGGTCGGGTTCGCCGCACGCCCGGTCGGGGCCGCGATCTTCGGGCACTGGGGTGACCGGATCGGGCGGAAGGCGACGCTGATCGTCACCCTGCTGCTGATGGGCATCTCCTCCGGCGTGGTCGGGATGCTGCCCGGGACGTCGGCGATCGGGTTCGCCGCGCCGCTGATCCTGGTGCTGCTGCGGCTGGTGCAGGGCATCGCCATCGGCGGCGAGTGGAGCGGCTCGGTGCTGCTCGCGATGGAGTGGGGCGACCAGAAGAAACGCGGCCTGCTCGGCAGTTTCGCGCAGATCGGCGTCCCGGTCGGGCTGGTGCTCGGCACCGGCGGCATGACGCTGCTCTCGGCGACGCTCTCCCCCGAGGCGTTCGACTCCTGGGGCTGGCGGCTGCCGTTCCTGGCCAGCCTGATCCTGGTCGGGGTCGGCCTGGTGATCCGGCTGAAGATCCTCGAGACGCCGATGTTCGCCAAGCTCGTCGAAAACCGGCAAACCGCGAAGACGCCGGTGCTCGACGCGATCAAGCACCACTGGCGGGAAATCCTGCTCTCGGCCGGCGTCCGGTTCAGCGAGCAGATGCCGTTCTACCTGTTCACCAGCTACGTGCTGATCTACGTCGTCGCGCGCCACGAGTTCAGCAAGACGTTCGTGCTCAACGCGGTCCTCGTCGGGGCCGCGTGCGAACTGGCGCTGATCCCGCTGTTCTCGTCGCTGTCGGACCGCTTCGGGCGCAAGAAGGTGTACCTGACCGGCGCGGTGTTCACCGCGGTGATCGCGTTCCCGTACTTCACGATCCTGGCGCACGGCAGCCACGCGCTGGTGTTCGTCGCGGTGGTGGTGTCGTTCGTCCCGCACGCGCTGCAGTACGGGCCGCAGGCGGCGCTGATCGGCGAGAGCTTCCCGACGCACCTGCGCTACGGCGGTGCCGGGCTGGGTTACCAGCTGGCGTCGGTCTTCGCGGGCGGGCCGGCGCCGCTGCTGGCGACGTGGCTGCTGCACACGACCGGGACGCCGTACTCGATCTCGGGCTACATCGTGCTCTCGGCGGTGGTCACGGTGGCGTGCGTGATCGCGTTGAAGGACCGTTCGAAGGCCGACATCGACGACGTTTCCGTGTACCAGCGCTGAAAAGCCGTGAAGGCCACCTCGAGCCGAGGTGGCCTTCACGGTGTTCGGTGCGTCAGCGGCGCGGGCCGCCCTGGGGGCCGCCGAACGGGGGCTGCTGCGGGAACGGCCCGCTGCCCGGGTTCTGCTGCTGCGGGCCGCCGAACTGGCCCGGGGGCGGCGACTGCGGTACCGGCTGGCCCTGGTACTGCTGGGCACCCGGGGGCGGCCCGGCCGGGGACTGCGGCTGGGGCAGCGCCGGCTGGCCGCTCTGCGGGGTCGGCGGCTGCTTCGGGGCCGGCGTGACCTCCGTGCCGCGGTCCTCGTCCGGCTCCGGCGCGGGCTGCGGCTGGGACGGGCGCGGGATCGCCGGCCGCGCGGCCGGCGCCGACGGGGCCCCGATCGCCGGGACCTCCTTGCGGGCCACGGCCTCCGCGGCCGCGACGGCCTCGGCGACCTTCGGGTCGCTCTTGGTCTCGAACCAGCTGGAGACCTCTTCGTCCTCGAGGTCGGGCTTGGCCGGGACGTCGTCCTCCTTCGGCGGCTCGTAGCGGAAGACGCCGTCGTCACCGGGGGCACCGAGCGCGCGGGCGAAGCCTTCGAGGGCCTTGCCGTAGTCGCTGGGGATCATCCAGACCTTGTTCGCGTCGCCCTGCGCCATCTGCGGCAGCGTCTGCAGGTACTGGTAGGCCAGCACCTCCGGGGTCGGGCGGCCGGCCTTGATCGCGGCGAACACCTTCTCGATCGCCTTCGCCTGGCCCTGCGCCTGCAGGTACCGCGCGGCCCGCTCACCCTGCGCCCGCAGGATCCGGGACTGCCGCTCGGCTTCGGCGGCGAGGATGGTGGCCTGGCGGGCACCTTCGGCGGAGAGGATCTGGCTCTGCTTCTGACCTTCCGCCGTCTTGATCGCGGACTCCCGCTGACCTTCGGCGGTGAGGATCATGGCGCGCTTCTCGCGGTCGGCGCGCATCTGCTTCTCCATCGAGTCCTGGATGGAGGGCGGCGGGTCGATCGCCTTCAGCTCGACCCGGCTCACGCGGATGCCCCACCGGCCGGTCGCCTCGTCCAGCACCCCGCGCAGCTGGGTGTTGATGGAGTCGCGGGAGGTCAGGGTCTGCTCGAGGCTCATGCCACCGACGACGTTGCGGAGCGTGGTGGTGGTCAGCTGCTCGACACCGACGATGTAGTTGGAGATCTCGTACACCGCGGCGCGCGAGTCGGTGACCTGGAAGTACACGACGGTGTCGATCGACACCGTCAGGTTGTCCTCGGTGATCACCGGCTGCGGCGGGAACGAGACGACCTGCTCGCGCAGGTCGATCCGGGCGCGCACCTTGTCCAGGAACGGCACGAGGATGTTCAGTCCCGGTGAGGCGACCGTGCGGAACCGGCCGAGCCGTTCGATCACGGCGGACTGGGCCTGCGGCACCACCATGACCGCCTTGGCTATCGTGATGACCACGAGCAAGGCCAAGGCTATGACCAGCCCGATCACAAATCCGGTCAAGAGAATTTCCCCTTACCTAGTACCATTCTTGCGCGGTTGACGGTGTCTCGGGTGCCGCCGGGCGCCGCACCGAAAGCTCGAGCTTCCGCACGGCGACGCCCCAGCGGCCGGTGGTGTCGCGCAGGACCGTCCACACCGTGCGGTGGAGGTCCCCCGGCGCGGCGACGGCGCGCTCGGCGGTGGTCCGGCCGGCTTCCTGCCGCAGCGCGGTGCGCACCAGCTGTTCGATCGCGACGGCCGGGTTGCTGATCGCGTAGGTGGCCAGCTGCGGGTCGGTGATCGTGAAGACGATTTCGAAGCCGGCGTCGACCTCCTTGCCGTCCCCCGTGGCGACCGGCCGCGGCGGCGCGGACAGGATCTGCTCGCCCAGGTCGACGCGCACCCGGACGCTGTCGACGAAGGGCAGCACGAAGTGGCGGCCGGGACCGAGGACGACGCGGAACTTCCCGAGCCGTTCGATCACCGCGGCCCGGCCTTCGCCGACGGTGACGAGACCGAGGCTCACGGCTCGGTCGCCACGACGGCGGTGGCCCCGGAGATCTCGACGACCGTGACCGATGTGCCGGGCTGGATGGGCGGGAGGTGCTCGGACATGCTGCGCGCCGACCAGACGTCCCCGGCCAGCTTCACCCGGCCCGCCTCGTAGTCCACTGTGGACACGACGACGGCGCGCGCCCCGATCAGCGCCTCGATGCCGGTGTGGTGGGTCGGGCCGGCGAGGAAGCGCCGCTTGAGCGCGGGCCGCACCAGCACGAGCATGCCGACGGAGGCGACGGCGAACACGGCGACGTCGATGAAGACGTTCCCGGTGAGCACCTCGGCGCCGGCGCCGAAGAGCGCGGCGACCCCCAGCATGATCAGCACGAAGTCGCCGGAGACGACTTCCGCGATCATCAGGGCGATGCCGACGATCAACCAGACCAGTGCCCAAGACATGGCTTCATGCTCTCAGATCGCGCCGGATCGCACCGGCGCAGTGACGGGACGTGACCTTCGCGTGACCTTGGACAAATCGGACATTCAGTCCTCCTCGGCGGGTTCGGTGACGAAGTCGATGAGCCGCTCCACGGCCCCGATGAGCGGGGTCTCGAGGTCGCGGAAACTGCTCACCCCGCTCAGGACACGTTGCCAGCCTTCGAAAGGTTGCCCCCAGCCGAGGGCGTCGCAGATCCCCTGCTTCCACTCGGTGCCGCGCGGGATCTTCGGCCACGCCTCGATCCCGACCGCCGCGGGCCGCACGGCTTCCCAGACGTCGATGTACGGGTGCCCGGTGACCAGCACGTTCTCGTCGCGGACGGCCGCGACCAGCCGCGACTCCTTGCTGCCGGGGACGAGGTGGTCGACCAGTACGCCGAGGCGGCGGCCGGGGCCGGTGCCGAACTCGGCGATGCGGTCGGCGAGCACGTCGACGCCGTCCAGCGGTTCGACGACGACGCCTTCGACGCGCAGGTCGTGGCCCCAGACGCGTTCGACGAGCTCCGCGTCGTGCTTGCCTTCGACCCAGATGCGGGAGTCGCGGGCGACGCGGGCCCGCAGGCCCTGGACCTTGACCGAGCCGGACGCCGAGATCTGCCGCTCGGGTGCCTTGGCCGGGGCCTTGAACGGCACCAGCGTCACCGGCTTGCCCTCCAGCAGGAAGCCGGCGGGGGCGAACGGGAAGACGCGGTGGCGGCCCTTGGCGTCTTCGAGCACGACGTTGCCGTACTCGATCTTCACCACCGCGCCGCAGAAACCGCTGACCGGGTCCTCGACCACGAGCCCGGGTTCGGCGGGGACCTCCGGCACCTTCTTGCGGCGCTTGCCGGCGAGCACGTCGTCATAGGAGTGGGAGCGCACGACCTGGGAACTTAGCGGCCGTGGCGCCCTCGGCGGGGCGTGCCACGCCGGTCAGCGGGACAGTTCCAGCAGGGCTTCGGTGAACGGAGTGCGCTCGCCCCGGCGCAGCGGTGCGTGGGCGGCCAGCGGAGCGAGCGCGGCGCACCACGCGAGGGCGCGGCCCGCGTCGAGGCCGGGCAGGTGCGGCCGGAGCGCTTCGACGCCGTCGTCCAGCGTGCCGCCCGCGGCCAGCGGCAGGTAGAGCCAGTCGGCGAGGTCGAAGGCCGGGTCACCGACGCTCGGTCGCGGGTCGATCGCGACCAGGCCGCGGCCGGGGCCGGCGTCGAGGACGTTGCCCGGGTGCAGGTCGCCGTGCACGACCGCGAGCGGCCCGTCCTGGGCCAGTGCCATCGCCCGGTGCCGGGCCCGCGCGAGGACTGCCGGAGTCAGGTACGGCTCGGCCGCGGAGCCCGAGCCCACGACGGTGCGCTCGGTGATGTCGTACATGAACGTCACCCGGTCGGTGAGCGGCGGCAGGTCCTCAGGGGGCTTGACGCCGTGCAGCTCGGCCAGCATTTCGCCCAGGTCCGGCCACGGGACCTCGCGGCCGCGCAGTTCGGTGCCGGGGACCAGGCCTTCGAGCAGGATCGCGCCGGCGTCGAGGTCGGTGTCGAGGACCTGCACCGCCCGCGTGCAGCCGGCCCAGGCGCGCAGGCCGGTGGCCTCGAGCCGGGCGACCTCGGGGTCCGGGGTCAGCTTGAGCACGCGCAGGTCGCCGCCGGGGCCGGTGCACAGCAGGGTGCGGCCGGTGTTGCCGGGCCTGGCCTCGCGGACGGTCAGCCCCCACCGCGCGCTCAGGCGGGCGACCAGGCCGGGGAAGGTGTCGCACCAGGGTTCGGCCAGGTCGGGGCCGAAGCGGCCGACGAGCCTGGCCCGGGTCGCGGCGTCGATCAGAACAGCGGCCACGGGATGGCGCGCCAGTCGTCGCCCGGCTCGGGGAAGATGCCTTCGGCGAGCAGGACGTCGGTGCGGTCGGCGAGCGCGCGGATCTCGAAGCCGGTGATGTGCTCGGCCAGGGTCTCGCCGAGGCCGCCGTCGAGCTCCGAACGCAGCTTGCGCAGCTTCTCGACGACGTCCGGCGGTACCGGCTCGCCGATCCAGCCCCACAGCACGGTGCGCAGCTTCGGGTCGGTGTGCAGGCAGATGCCGTGGTCCACGCCGTAG
Source organism: Amycolatopsis sp. NPDC049159 (assembly GCF_040648295.1). Classification (NCBI taxonomy): domain Bacteria; kingdom Bacillati; phylum Actinomycetota; class Actinomycetes; order Pseudonocardiales; family Pseudonocardiaceae; genus Amycolatopsis; species Amycolatopsis sp. NPDC049159. Next base: position 65,437 of record NZ_JBEZDL010000033.1, on the reverse strand, counting down.
ACGCGGCCGTCGACGCCGGGCAGCAGGTGCCCGCCCTTGCGGTCGGTGTTGTTGACGACGATGTCGAGCACGGCGAGGTCGCGCAGCCCGGGGTGGTCGGCGTGGGCCAGCACCGCGGGTTCGCCGAGCCGGTCGTGGGCGTGCAGCACCGGGCGCCAGCCGTCGGGGACGTCGTCGGGCGGGAGGACCTCGACGAGGTCGTCCTCGGTGGTCTCGACCCACAGCTGGACCATGCCGGGACCGAACGGCCCGTCGCGCAGCACGGTCGGCGGGATGGCGCCGACGCCGGCGGCGTCGGCGATGATCGCGGTGGCGACTTCGCGTCCGGCCAGCGTGCCGTCGGGGAAGTCCCACAGCGGCCGCTCCCCCGACACCGGCTTGTAGACGACCCGGCCGGTGACGCCGTCGAGCTCGATGGCGCAGAAGAGCGTGACGTTGGAGGCGTCCACCAGCCGGCCTTCGACGTCGATGCGGCCGTGGGTGACCAGCTCGCGCGACGCCGGGTCGGCCGGATCGGGGGTGGGGGCCATGGTCAGTCTTCGTCCGCGTCGGTCTCGCGCCGGTAGCCGTTCTGCCGGGGGCAGATGTGGCCGGCCGGGTCGAGCGGCTCGCCGCACAGCGGGCACGGCTTGCGGCCGGCGTTGACGACGCGGTCGGCTCGCTCGGCGAAGGCGCGGGCGGCGGCCGGGCTGAGGAACACGCGGACGGCGTCCGGGCCCTCCTCGGTGTCGTCGAGCACGACCGTTTCGTCGACCTCGCCCTCGGTGATGGCGAGCAGCTCGATGACGACGGCGCTGGAGTCGGCGTCCCAGCCGAGGCCCATCGTGCCGACGCGGAACTCCTCCTCGACCGGCACGGTGAGGGGGTCGACGTCGACGAGGTCCTCGGGGACGTCGTCGGGTACGTCGGCGCCGAAGCGGCTGGCGACCTCTTCGAGGAGCGAGCTGAGCCGCTCCGCGAGGACGACGACCTGCTGCTTCTCGATGGTGACGCTGATGGTGCGCACGTCCTCGGATGCCTGGAGGTAGAACGTGCGATCGCCGGGCTCGCCGACGGTGCCGGCGACGAAACGATCCGGCTGGCGGAAGACGTGGATTACGCGAGACATAGCACTGTCGACCCTAGGCCACGGCCGCATGATCGGCATCCGCCGCCCCACCTTCGCGGGCCGCTAGCCTCTGGGGGTGTCTCGGATCTCCCCGTACGGAACCTGGTCTTCGCCCATCACCGCCGCCGAGGTGGCCGCCGCCGGTGGCGGCCCGCAGTGGCTCGACGTCGTCGGGGACGAGGTGTGGTGGGCCGAGGCGCGGCCCGGTGAGCAGGGCCGGGTCGCGCTGGTGAAGGCCGTGCCGGGCGGGACCGAGGACGTGCTGCCCGCCCCGTGGAACGTCCGCAACCGGCTGCACGAGTACGGCGGGCGGCCGTGGGCGGTCACCGGCGGTGCCGTCGTGTTCACGCACTGGTCGGATCAGCGGGTTTACGCGTTGAGCGAAACCGGTGTGGTGCCGCTGACACCGGAGCCCGCCGAGCCCCAGGGCGTCCGCTACGGCGACCTCCGGGCCGGGGCGCCGGGTGAGGTGTGGGCGGTGCGCGAACGCGCCACCGGGCCGCGGCCGACCGACGTCGAGCGGGAGCTGGTGGCGATCGCGCTGTCCGGCGGCGAGCGGGTGCTGGCTGCGAGCCACCGGTTCCTGACCGTGGCGAAGCTGTCGCCGGACGGGCGGCACGCGGCCTGGTTCGGCTGGGACCACCCGGCGATGCCGTGGGACGGGACCGAGCTGTGCGTCGCGCCGGTGGCCGAAGACGGTTCGTTCGGGCCGCACGAAGTCCTCGCCGGCGGCGCCGAGGTCTCGGTGTGCCAGGTCGAGTGGGAGACGTCTTCGACGTTGCTGGCGTTGCTGGACCCGGACGGCTGGTGGAACCTGCACCGGGTCGGCCTGGACGGGTCGGTGGTCAACCTCGCGCCGGTGGAACAGGAACTGGGCGGCCCGCTCTGGAAAGCGGGTTCGCGCTGGTTCGCCCCGCTGGGCGGCGGCCGGCACGCGGTGCTGGCGTCGGGACGGCTCGCCGTGCTCGACGAGGCGGACGGCTCGGTGGCGCCGCTGGGCGAGGAGCTGACGGCGTGGTCCTCGACCGGGTTCGCCGCGTTCGACGGCGGGGTGGCCGGGGTCGCGGCGGGGCCGGTGCGGGAAGCCGCGGTCGTGCACCTGGCCGGGTCGGTGCTGACCGAGCTGACGCCGCAGCCGGAGCTGCCGGCCGAGTACCTGCCGGTGCCGCAGGAGCGGGTGATCACGACCGCCGGCGGCGACGAGGTCCCGGTGGTGCTGTACCTGCCGGCGAACCCGGAGTTCGCGGCCCCCGGTGGTGAGCTGCCGCCGCTGCTGGTGCAGGTGCACGGCGGGCCGACCGGGCAGCACTTCCCGGTGCTGGACCTGGAGATCGCGTACTTCACCAGCCGCGGCATCGGCGTGGCGGCGGTGAACTACGGCGGGTCGACCGGGTTCGGCCGGGCCTACCGGGAGCGGCTGCGCGAGCAGTGGGGCGTGGTGGACGTGACCGACTGCGTGGCGGTGGCCGAGGCGCTGGTGGCGGCCGGGCTGGCCGACGGCGGCCGGCTGGGGATCCGCGGCGGCAGCGCGGGCGGGTTCACCGCGGCGGCGTCGCTGACCACGACGAAGACGTACCGGGCGGGCACGGTGATGTACCCGGTGCTGGACCTGGCCGGGTGGACCGGCGACGAGGGCGACACGCACGACTTCGAGTCGCGCTACCTCGACGGGCTGGTCGGGCCGTTGCCGTCGGCGAAGCAGCGGTACGTCGAGCGGTCGCCGCTGGCGAACGCCGCGTCGCTGGCCGGGCCGGTGCTGTTCCAGCAGGGGCTGGAGGACCGGATCTGCCCGCCGGAACAGGCGGACCGGTTCGTGGCCGGACTCGCCGGACGCGGCATCGCTTACGCCTACCAGCGGTTCCCGGGTGAGCAGCACGGCTTCCGGCAGGCGGCGACGATCGTGGCGGCGCTGGAGGCGGAGCTGTCGTTCTACGGCCAGGTGCTGGGCTTCGAGACGCCGGGCGTGGCGCGGCTGGAGCTGTCCCGGTGAGGCCGCCCCGGGTGCGGGCCGGTGACACGGTGGCGCTGGTGGCGCCGTCCGGGCCGGTGCCGGCGGACCTGCTGGAGAAAGCGCTGCCGGTGCTGAGCGGCTGGGGTGTCGAGGTGCGCGTCGGGCCGTGCGTGCGTTCGACGCCCGGATCGCCGCCGTACCTGTCCGGTTCGGACGCGGCGCGGGCGGCGGAGTTCACCGAGGCGTGGCTCGATCCGGGCGTGCGTTGCGTGCTGGCCGCGCGCGGCGGCTACGGGGCGCAGCGGATGCTGGACCTGGTGGACTGGGCGGCGTTGCGGGACGCGGGCCCGAAGGTGCTGGCCGGGTCGTCGGACATCACGGCGCTGCACCGGGCGGTGGACGTCCACTTGGGACTGTCCAGTTTGTTCTCCCCCATGCCGGCGAGCGTGCTGTTCGACGACTTCGCGGTGGAGCACCTGCGGCGGGCGCTGTTCGAGCCCGAGCGGAACCTGGTGGTCCGCGGCGGTGCCCCGCTGGTGCCGGGCCGGGCTTCGGGGACGTTGACGGGCGGGAACCTGTCGTTGCTGGCGGGCGGTCTCGGCACGCCGGAGGAGGGTTCGGCGCGGGACGCGGTGGTGCTGCTGGAGGACGTGACGGAGAGCGTGTACCGGCTGGACCGGATGCTGACGCAGCTGCTGCGCGCCGGCTGGTTCGACGGCGTCCGGGGGATCGTGCTGGGTTCGTGGGCGGCGTGCGGCGACCCGGCGGAGGTACGTGGGTTGCTGCTGGAGCGGCTGGGGCCGTTGGGGGTGCCGGTGGTCGAGGAGTTCGGGTTCGGGCACGTGGCGTCGTCGCCGACGTTGCCGCTGGGCGTGCCGGTGACGCTCGACGCGGACCTGGGGACGTTGACGTTCGACTCCCCCGCGCTCTCATGACCCCGGAAGAGGCGCGGGAGCGCTTCGCCGCGGCGCGGGTGGCGCGCCTGGCGACGGTGTCGGCGGCCGGGGTGCCGCACCTGGTACCGGTGACGTTCGCGGTGCGGGGTGACCAGGTGGTGTTCGCGGTGGACCACAAGCCGAAGTCGACGACGTCGCTGCGGCGGCTGCGCAACATCGCGGAGAACCCGGCGGTGTGCTTCCTGGCCGACGGCTACGCCGAGGACTGGTCGCGGCTGTGGTGGGCCCGGGCGGACGGCACCGCGCGGGTGCTGGCGCCGGGTGCCGAGCCGGTTTCGTGGCTGGTGGCGAAGTACGAGCAGTACGTCGAGAGGCCGCCGGAGCACGCGGTGGTGGTGACGGAGGTCAACACCTGGCGTGGCTGGACCGGCTCCTAGTCGCGGAGGAACTTCTCCGGGCGGCGCCACGCGTCGATGATGCCCAGCGGGTCCGGCCGCAGCAGGGACGCCGCCGAGTACAGGCTGGCCACCACGACGAGGGCGATGAACCACCAGTCGTACAGGGCCTGCTCGCCCGTGGGGTAGTAAACGAGCGTCACGAACACCGACACCGCGACCACCAGCGCCAGGTGGCGCGGCTGCCACTTGAACGCCGACAGGAGCACGAAACCCCAGGTCAGGTACCACGGCAGGGTCGGCGGCATGAGGATCGCCACCGCCAGCAGGGAGATGCCCGCGCGGTAGACCGCCTCCGTGCCGCCGCCGCGGGCGAGCCACCACTGGCGGACGCCGAAGGCGATCAGCAGGAGCATCCCGGCCGCTCGCGCGACCGTCACGAACGGCGACACCTGGACGTCCACGACGATGTGGACCAGGTTGTAGAACACCTCGCCGATGCCGGTGGGGATGTTGAGCCAGTTCGCGATGAGCTGCGGGGCCTTGAGCCCGGACCACCAGCCCATGTTGAGCGAGCCCAGCGAGATCCACGTGCCCGCGACGAACACCGGCAGGAACAGGCCGACCGAGGCCGCGCCGGCGCGCAGGAAGTTGCGGACCTTGGACTCGCCGGGCAGGTGGCTGGCCCACATCCAGACGATGAACGGCAGCGCGATCGCCGCGGTCGGCTTGATGAGCATGCCGATCGTCACCAGGACCACCGCGACGACGTGCTTGCGCTCCAGGGCGGCGAGGACGCCGATGGTGAGGAACGCGAGCATCATCAGGTCGTTGTGCGGGCCGCCGAAGAGGTGGATCACCATCATCGGGCTGGCCACCGCGAGCCACAGCGCGACCGGGAGCTTGCCGCCGAGGTGCTTGACCAGCCGCGGGAGCGCCCACAGCGTCCCCGCGAGCCCGGCCAGCAGGACGACGCGCATCAGGATGACGCCGAGGATCATGTTGTCGCCGGTGGTGGCGACCACGCCCTTCGAGATCAGCAGGAACAGCGGCCCGTACGGGGCCGGGGTGGTCTGCCAGAGCGGGTGGACGTTCTGCACCACGTTCGGCAGCACGTCGAGCTCGGCCGGGCCGTTGGCGTACGGGTCGAGCCCGTAGAGCAGCTGGGCGCCCTGGCCGAGGTAGGAGAAGACGTCGCGGGTGAACAGCGGCGGCGAGATGAGCAGCGGCGCCATCCAGCAGCCCGCGGCGACCAGGATCGGGCGGCTGCCGATGCGCCCGGCCAGCACGTAGCGGCCGAGGCGGACCCAGGCCCACACGACGAGGCCGAAGCCGGTGTAGAGGACGGCGTTGGCGAGCATGCGCCCGTGGCCGTAGCGGATCCACGAGAGCGGGCCGTGGCCGAGCACGGGGTCCTTGATCAGGATGCCGCCGGCGCCGAACGCGGCGAGCATGAGCAGGGTGCTCCCGACGGTGCCCATCGCGATCGTGCGGTACGGGAATCGCGAGGGCACGCGGAGCCGCTCGGCCAGTCCGGCCGAGGGCGTCTGTGCGGGGTCGGTGGTGGTCGCCATTTCCGTTCGGAGATTACACACCGCGCCCGGGCGGGGTTCCCGCAGTGTCAGGTTTCCACGGTGCGGCGCTGGGCCGTGCCGCCGGGCAGGGCGGCCAGCAGGGACTTCGTGTACTCGTGGTGCGGGTCGAGCAGGACCTGTTCCACCGTCCCGGTTTCGACCAGTTCGCCGCGGTACATCACGGCGACGCGGTCGGCGATGTTCCAGGCCAGCCCGAGGTCGTGGGTGATCACCAGCGCGGCGAGGCCGAGTTCGCGGCGCAGCCGCAGCAGCAGCCCGAGGATCTCGCCGCGGACCGACGCGTCGAGGGAGGCGACCGGTTCGTCGGCCACCAGCATCGACGGCTCGAGCGCGAGGGCACCGGCGATGACGACGCGCTGGCGCTGGCCGCCGGAGAGCTGGTGCGGGAGCCGGTCGGCGTACTTCTCCGCCGGCCGCAGTTCCGCGGCCTCCAGTGCCCGGTGGACGACCGCGCGCTCGTCGGCGAGCTTGTGGATCCGCGGGCCTTCGGCGACGGCCTCGTACACCGTGTGGGCGGGGTTCAGCGCGCTGGTCGGGTCCTGCAGCACCAGCTGGACCTGCCGGCGGTAGGCCTTGAGGCCGGCGCCGGAGGCCGGGACCGGCTTGCCGTCGTAGCGGACCACGCCGGAGTCGGGTTTCTGCAGGCCGAGCAGCGTCCGGGCGAGCGTCGTCTTGCCGGAGCCGGACTGGCCGACGAGTGCGACGATCTCGTCACGCGACACCGTGAGGTCGACCCCGGCGACGGCGTCGATCCGCTTGCCGGTGCGGTCGCGGAAGGACACGCGCAGGTTCTCCGCGGCCAGCAGCGGCTCGCCGCCGGCGACGCGGTCGGCCGGTTCGGGCGGCAGCGGGGTGCCGGTCGCCGGCGCGAAGCGGGACACGGGGTCGCCGACGGTCGGGAACGCCGCGGCGAGCGCCCGGGTGTGCTCGTGTTTCGGCGCGCCCATCACCTCGGCGCTGGGCCCTTCCTCGACGATCTGCCCGTCGTACATCACGGCGATGCGCTCGCAGGTCGAGGCGAGGACGGAGAGGTCGTGGCTGATCATGATCAGCCCGATGTCCTGTTCGGCGACCAGCCGCGAGAGCAGGGCGAGGACCTGGGCCTGGACGATGACGTCGAGGGCGGTGGTCGGCTCGTCGGCGATGATCAGCCGCGGCGAGCAGGCCAGTGCCATCGCGATCATGACGCGCTGCTTCTGCCCGCCCGACAGCTCGTGGGGGTAGGCGCCGGCGCGGCCCGGGGGCAGGTCGACCTGGGTGAGCAGTTCGGCGACGCGGGCGTCGACCGCGGCGTCGGTGAGCGCGCCGCCTTCGGGCGGGTGCAGCCGGATCGGCTCGGCGATCTGCTCGCCGATCTTGCGGACCGGGTTGAGCGCGTGCATGGCGCCCTGGAACACCACCGACGCTTCGGCCCAGCGGACCGCGCGCAGGCGGCCCCACTTCATGGCGGTGACGTCTTCGCCGTCGAGGGCGATCTCACCGGTGATCTTCGCCGAGCGCGGCAGGAGCCGCAGCACGCTCATCGCGACGGTGGACTTGCCCGACCCGGACTCCCCGGCGACGCCGAGGGTGCCGCCGGGGTCGAGGGTGAGGTCGACGCCGCGGACGGCGGGCACCTCCTGATCGCCCACCGCGTAGGTGACGGTGAGGTCGGTGAGCTGCAGCAGCGGGGTGGTCACTTCTTCAACCTCGGGTTGAGCACGGTCTCCAGGCCCCGGCCGACCAGGGTGAAGAAGAGGACGACGAGGACGATCGCGATGCCCGGCGGGAGCACGTTCCACCAGGCGCCGCGGCTGATGGCGCCGTTGTTGAGCGCGCTTTCGAGCACCAGGCCCCAGGTGACGGAGTTGGGGTCGCCGACGCCGAGGAACGACAGGGTCGCGTCGGCGATGACGGAGTTGCCGACCACGAGCGTGGTGTTGGCCAGCACGAGCGGCATGACGCCGGGCAGGACGTGCTTGCCGATGACGTGCAGGTGGCTGCCGCCGAGGGCGTGGGCGCGTTCGATGTAGGGGCGGCTTTCGATGGTCAGCGTCTGCGCCCGGACCAGCCGGGCGGTGCTGGGCCAGGCGGTGAGGCCGATGGCGACGATGATCGTGCCGACGCCCTTGGGCAGCACCGCCGAGAGCGCGATCGCGAGGATCAGCGACGGCAGGACCAGGAAGAAGTCGGTGAACCGCAGCAGCGCGGCCGACACCCAGCCGCCGAAGTGCGCGGCGGCGATGCCGATGAGCGTGCCGATGATGACCGACAGCAGCGCGGCGGAGAACCCGACGAGCAGGGAGATCCGGCTGCCCCAGACGGTCATCAGCAGCACGGACCGGCCGAAGTTGTCGGTACCCAGCCAGAACTCGCCGCTGGGCGGGGAAAGCGGCTCGCCGGTCGCCTTGGTGACGTCGAGGCCGCTCTGGTCGCTGATCAGCGGCAGCAGCAGGGCGACGAGCACGGTGGCGCCGAGCAGGACCAGCCCGACGAGCGCGGCCCGTTGCCCGGCGAACTCCCGCCAGGTCCGGACGATCGACGCGCGCCGCCGGCTCCACGCGATCCGGCGCGGTGTCTCCGCGGTGGTCATGAGGTACGCACCCTCGGGTCGAGCACGCGGTAGAGCAGCTCCGCGAGCAGGTTCATCAGCACCACCGCGCTCGCCAGCACGGTGAACACGCCTTGGAGCACCGGCAGGTCGGGGCCGTGCAGGGCGTCGTAGGTCAGCTGCCCGAGGCCGGGCCAGCTGAACACGGCCTCGACGGTGACCGCGCCGGCGACGACCTGGCCGAACTGCATGAACACCAGCGTGGTGGTCGGCAGCAGGGCGTTGGGGACGGCGTGGCGCTTGCGGACGAGGTCGTCGCGCAGGCCCTTGGCGCGGGCGGTGGTGAGGTAGTCGGCGTTCATCTCCCCCAGCAGCGACGACCGCATGATCAGCATGTACTGGGCGTAGAACACCGCCAGCAGCGTCACGCACGGCAGCACGAGGTGGTGCAGGACGTCGAGGGTCTGGGAGAGGACGTCGGGCGCGGCGTCCGGGGAGTGCATGCCGCGGCTGGGGAACAGGCCGTTGGTGACCACGAGCAGCATCAGGCCGAGCCAGAACTGCGGGACCGACCAGAGGGTCAGGGCGATCCCGGTCTGGGCGCGGTCGAAGAAGCTGTCGCGGCGCCAGGCGGCGCGGATGCCCAGCCACAGCCCGATGAGCACGGCCAGGACGGTGGCGCTGCCGACGAGCAGGATGGTCGGCCAGAGCCGTTCGCCGATCATGTCGGCGACCGGGCGGCCGTTGTTGAGCAGCCGGGACTCGCCGAGGTCGCCGTGCAGCAGGTCCCAGAAGTACTGGCCGAACTGGACGAAGACGGGCTTGTCGACGCCCATCTTCTCGCGCAGCTCGGCGATCTGCTGGGGGCTGGTGACGCGGTCGCGGGTCATCGCGGCGACGGGGTCGCCGGGGAGCATCCGGAAGAGGAAGAAGAACAGGACGACCACCAGCACGACGCTGACGACCGCTTCGAGGACCTTCTGGAGGACGAACCGGGCGGTGCCGGTCCCGCCGCGGTGCTCGTCGGGGTCGACGAGCACCGCGGCTTGTTCGGGGGCGGTCATGCCTACTCGCGGTCTTCCGACGTCTTGCCGCGGCGGCTCAGGACGATCCCGCCGCCGACCAGGACCACCACGACGACCGCGCCGATGACGATCCACAGCACGGTGTTGCCGGAGCCGGAGTCCGCGGTGTTCTCGGTGCCGGCCGGGGTGGCGCCGTAGACGCCCCAGTAGCCGGTCTGCTCGAGGATCGCGCCCTTGGGCTGCGGCTGGGTGGTGAAGCCGGAGAACTTGTCGGAGCGGTAGGCCTCGAGCGCGTTCTGGTAGTCCAGGACGATCGTCGGGTACTGGCTGTAGAGCCGCGCCTGGGCCTGCTTGACGTAGTCGGCGCGCTTGGCGTCGTCGGTCTCGGTCAGCTGCTTCTTGTAGAGCTCGTCGTACTGGGCGTCGCAGAAGAACGTGTCGGTGCTGCCGCCCTTGGCGTCGGCGCTGGGGCGGGCGGCGCAGGTGTGCAGCGAGAGCGCGTAGTCCGGGTCGGGGTTGGTGCCGTAGCCGCCGATGGCGAGGTCGTACTTGCCGGTGGCGGTGCGGTCGGACAGCTCGTCGTCGGAGACCAGGTCCTGCTTGACGGCGATGCCGATTTCCTTGAGCCAGCCGGAGACGTACTGGGCGACGCCCTGGTCGTAGCTGCGGTTGGAGTGGCCGGTCAGGCGCAGTTCCAGCTTGGCGCCGCCGGGGGCGGTGCGGATGCCGTCCGGCCCCTTCTGGTAGCCGGCCTGCTCCAGGGTGGTGTTGGCGGCGGCGAGGTCGAACTTGACCTTCTCGCTGTCGCTGGGGTCCCAGTGGTAGGCGCCGTAGACGGCGGGCACGACGCCGCCGCCGACCTGGCCGAGGCCCTTGAGCACCTTGTCCACGATCGCCTGGGTGTCGACGGCCTGGGTGATCGCCTTGCGGACGTTGATGTCCTTCAGGACGGGGTTGCCGTCACCGATGGGGTGGTTGGCGTTGTCCTGGACGCCGAAGTTGATCGACAGCTCGTCGTAGCGGCGGCCCGGGGCGGCGTTGGTGGTGATGCCCTCCTGGCCCTGCAGCGCGGCGAACTGGTTGGGGTTGAGCCGGTTGATGACGTCGACTTCGCCCTGCTTGAGCGCGTTGACCGCGGCTTCGGTGTCCTTGAACTGCAGCAGCTGCAGTTCGTCGACCTTCGGGGCGCCGCGCCAGTAGTCTTTGTTGGCCTTGAACTTGACGTACTCGTTCGGCTTGTACTCGGTGACCTGGTAGGGACCGTCGGAGACGCCGGCGATGGCCAGGTCGTCGGTCTTCGGGTCCTTGAGGTCGGTGACCGGCTCCCAGATGTGCTGCGGCACGATCGGGACGTCGAGCAGGTTCATGTTGACCTGCACGGTCTTGGTCTTGATGACGAGCGTGGTGTCGTCGGGCGCGGTGACCGTCTCGAAGTTCGCCACGTAGTTGCCGTTGGCGGTGCGGGCGTTCTCGTCGGTGAGCATCCGGTTGAAGGTGTAGGCCGCGTCCTTGGCCGTCACCGGCTTCCCGTCGCTCCACTTGACGCCGGTGCGGATCTTGAACGTCCAGGTCAGCTTGTCCGGCGACGGCGTCCACGACTCGGCGAGCGCGGGCGAGGCCTCGGCCTTCTCGGCGTTCGGGACGGTCAGGAACTCGTAGGTGAACCGGCCGATCTGCGTGGACGCGGCGAGCACGGCGGTGAACGGGTTCAGGTGGTCGATGCCGGTGGTCAGCGCGACGCGCAGCACCTTGCCCTGCTGGGCCTGGGCGGGCGCCGCGAGCGGGACCGCCCCGAGCGCCGCCACGGCGAGCACCGCCGCCACCCGGCCGAGTCTGCGTTGCACATGCACCAAAAACCACCCCATCGTTCGCTTGTGAGCCTCCCCAAGGACGAGAAGTAACCACATACCGGGACAACCGCGCAATATGTTCCCGCCCCGGCAGGTGTCCGATCGTTATCGATCGCTTTCGACGACGCAGCGTGATCGGGGATTCCGCGTCCGGGGCCGGGACGGGCTGGCTAGAGTGCCGGGCATGCGCATCATGATCTCGGCGGACATGGAAGGCGCCACCGGCGTCACCTGGACCGACGACGTCGTGCCCGGATCGCCGCAGTGGGACCGCTTCCGCCGGTTGTTCACCGGCGACGTCAACGCGGTGCTGGCCGGGCTGTTCGACGCCGGGGCCGGGGACGTGCTGGTCAACGAGGCGCATTCGTCGCAGCGGAACCTCCTGCTGGAGGACCTGGACCCGCGGGCGCGGATGCTGACCGGGCGCCACAAGCCGATGTCGATGATGCAGGGCATCGATTCCGGTGTGGACGGTGTCGTCTTCCTCGGCTACCACGCCGGTGCCGGGTCCGACGGGGTGCTTTCCCACACCTACCTGGAGAACCAGATCACCGGGGTGTGGCTGGACGACGTCCCGGCGAGCGAGGGCAGGCTGAACGCGGCGGTGGCCGCCGAGTACGGCGTCCCCGTCCTGCTCGTTTCGGGTGACGACGAAACGTGTGAAGACGCCCGTGACTACGCTCCGGAGGCGGAGCTGGTCCAGGTGAAGGAGTGCGTGAGCCGGTACGCGGCGATCTGCCTGCCGCCGGCCCGCACGGCGGAGCTGCTGACCGGCGCGGCGGCCGACGCGATGGCGCGGGCCGGGCGCGAGGAGCGGCGGGTCCGGGTGCACCGGATCGAGGTGGAGTTCGACGCGAGCCACCTGGCGCAGGCGACGGCGGTGATCCCGACGGTGGAGCAGATCGGCACCCGGCGGGTCGGGTTCGACGCGCCGGACATGACCGAAGCGATGAAGGCGTTCAAGGTCGTCACGGCGATCGCGGCGGGGGCGGTGCAGGGCATCTATGGCTGACGTCGTCGAACTGTGCGCGGACCTGATCCGGTTCGACACGACCAACCGCGGCGGCAACGACGCCGAGCCCGAGCGCCCGGCCGCGGAGTACGTGGCCGCGTTCCTGGCCGGCCTGGGGATCCCGTCTCAGCTCCTCGAAGCGGCGCCCGGGCGGGCCAGCGTGATCGCGCGTGTACCCGGCACGGACCCGTCGCTGCCGGCGCTGCTGGTGCAGGGTCACCTGGACGTCGTCCCGGCGGACGCGGCGGACTGGTCGGTGCCGCCGTTCGCGGGCGAGGTGCGCGACGGGTACCTGTGGGGCCGCGGCGCGACCGACATGAAGGACTTCGTGGCGATGGTGCTCGCCGCGCTGGCGAGCGGCGTGCGGCCGCGGCGTGAGCTGGTGCTGGCGTTCGTCGCCGACGAGGAGGACCGCGGCGAGTGGGGCGCGCACTGGCTCGTCGCCGAGCACCCCGAGCTGTTCGAAGGCTGCGTGGCGGCGATCAGCGAGTCCGGCGGCTACACCTACCACGTCCCGGCGGCCGACGGCCGTGACGTGCGCCTGTACCCGGTGGGGACGGCCGAACGCGGCACGGCGCACCTGCGCCTGACCGCCCGCGGCCGCGCCGGGCACGGTTCGCGCCCCAATGCCGAGAACGCCGTCACCCGGCTGGTGGGCGCGTTGCACCGGATCGCGGCGCACGAGTGGCCGGTGTCGCTGACCCCGGCGGTGCGGGCGTTCTTGGAACGCACCGGCGCGGCGCTGGGTGTCCCGGTGGACCTGTCCGATGTGGACGCGACGGTGGCCGCGCTGGGTCCGGCGGGTTCGCTGGTGCTGCCGACGGTCCGCACCAGCACCACCCCGACGATGCTGGACGCCGGCTACAAGGTGAACGTCATCCCGTCGACGGCGACCGCGCAGGTCGACGTCCGGGTGCTGCCGGGCACCGAGGAGTCGTTGTTCGCGAAACTGGACGAACTGCTCGGCGAAGGGGTGACGCGGGAGTTCGTCGCGCACCAGCCGCCGGTGCAGGCCCCGGTGGACTCGCCGTGGTTCTCGGCGATGGCCGACGCGCTGCGGGCGGAAGACCCCGAGGCCGTGGTGGTGCCGTACTGCCTGGGCGGCGGGACGGACGCGAAGGCGTTCGCGCAGCTGGGCATCGACAACTACGGGTTCGCGCCGCTGTGGCTGCCGAAAGGCTTCCCGTACCGGGCGATGGCGCACGGCGTGGACGAGCGGGTCCCGGTCGAGGGCCTGCACTTCGGGACGCGGGTGCTGTCCCGGTTCCTGGCTACCGCGTGAACTCGGCCCAGTAGCGGCCGCCGTCGCGGATGGTTTCCAGGCTCACCAGGTGGACGCCGTCCTGGGCGATCGAGGCGATCTCCGCGCGGTTGAACGGCCACGGCGGGCCGACCCACGTCTCGGTGTCCGTGCTCTCCTCCGCGACCTCGGAGACCAGCAGCGTGCCGTCCGGGGCGAGGAAGCCGGCCAGCGCGGACAGTGCCTTCGCGCGGTACTCGCGGGGCATCGCCTGGACGTTGATGATCTCCACGACCAGGTCGAACGCGTGCCGCCACTCCCCCGGCGGGGCGAGCAGGTCGGCCACTACGTAGTCCACCGCGGAGTCCGGGAAGCGGGCGCGGGCGGCCTTGACCGCGGTCGGGGCGACGTCGAACGCCGTCACCGCCCAGCCGTGGGAAGCCAGCAGCTCGGCGTCGTCGCCGAGGGCGCTGCCGACGACCAGCGCGCGGCGGCCTTCACCCGGCTCGACCCAGTCGGCGAGGTCGGCGTTGGGTTCGCCGCGGGTCCAGGGGACTTCCGCCTCGCCGCGCTCGGCGGCGGTGTAGAGCTGGTCGAACCAGCCGGTCGGATTGCCTGCGGCGAGGGACGCCCGGGAGAGGACCCGGTCGGCGGGGTCGGTCATGGCGGTGACCTTACCGATCGGGTGAACCGGCCGGGATCCGGTTACCGCGCGCGGCCGGACCGGGGAGTCCGGTGGCCCGGTCGAGTGCCCGTCGACGGGGCCGGTGCCGTCGAGTTGTCCACTTCTGGCCAGGTTTGACCGGCAGCCTTGACATCGATGTCACCCGCGCGTTTGTCTTCCTGGGCGCCGCCGGTCCCCGCCTGCGCGGCGCTTGATGAACCCGCCCTCCAGCACTGGGAGCAATGATGCCCCGAAGCGCCAGACCACCGGTCGCTTTCCTGGTGACCGCCGCCGTGGTCGCCGCCGGCCTGGTCGCCGTCCCCGCGGTCCCGGCCGCCGCCGACGAAGCTCTGCCCGCCGATTTCTCGTCCTCGTTCGAAGCCGGTGACGTCCAGCCGACCTGGACCGACACCGTGGACACCGACGCCGCAGGCAAGCCGCGCGCGTCCGGGATCAACGGCGCGAACGGCACCGCCATCCCCGGCGACATCCGCGGCAAGGTCACCGAAAGCAGCGCCAGCAGCGAGAACACCAGCGGCGGCGAGGTCGTGTCGAACCTCTTCGACGGGACCACCGATACGAAGTGGCTGTCCTGGGACCCGACCGCGTGGGCGCAGCTGTCGCTGTCGGAGCCGACGTCGATCACGCACTACGCGCTGTCCTCGGCCAACGACTTCGACAACCGCGACCCCAAGGACTGGACGCTGCAGGGCTCGAACGACGCCCTCACCTGGACCGACCTCGACAAGCAGGCCGACCAGGCGTTCACCGCCCGCTTCCAGCAGAAGGACTACACGCTGGCCGCCCCGAGCGCCGCGTTCAAGTTCTTCCGGCTGAACGTCACCCGCAACAACGGCGGGCCCATCCTGCAGCTCTCGGAGCTGCTGCTGGCCAACGACGAGCCGGCGCCGCCGCCGCTGCCGAACATGCGCAGCTTCACCGACTCCGGCCCGACCAGCGGGTACACGAACAAGAACCGCGTCGGCTACACCGGGCTCAAGGCGTTCCGCTACTCCGGCAGCCAGACCGCGGAAGGCCACGGCTGGTCCTACAACAAGGTCTTCGACGTCGACGTCCCGGTCGTCGCCTCGACCGAGCTGTCCTACAAGGTGCAGCCGCAGTTCATCACCGGTGACCTGAAGTACCAGAGCACGAACGTGGCGATCGACCTGGTCTTCACCGACGGCACCCGGCTGCGCGACCTCGGCGCGACCGACCAGTACGGCTTCCCGCTGACACCGGAGGGCCAGGGCAAGAGCAAGGTCCTCTACACCAACCAGTGGAACCTGGTGCGCTCGGCGATCGGCACGGTCGCCAAGGGCAAGACGATCGACCGGATCCTGGTCGGCTACGACAACCCCGACGGCCCCGGTTCGCTGCAGGGCTGGCTCGACGACGTCAAGATCTCGGCGACGCCGACCCCGCCGGCCAGCACCCGCCCGAGCGACAACGTGCTCACCACGCGCGGCACGATGGCCAACAGCACGTTCTCCCGGGGCAACAACTTCCCGGCGACCGCGGTGCCGCACGGCTTCAACTTCTGGACGCCGGTGACCGACGCCGGGTCCGACAGCTGGCTGTACAACTACAGCACCCAGAACAACGCGGACAACCTGCCGGCGCTGCAGGCGTTCAGCGTGAGCCACGAGCCGAGCCCCTGGATGGGTGACCGGCAGAGCTTCCAGGTGATGCCGTCCGCGGCCGCCGGGGTGCCCGACGCCAACCGCGACAAGCGCGCGCTGGCGTTCAAGCACAGCGACGAGACCGCGCGGGCGCACTACTACGGGGTGCAGTTCCAGAACGGGATCAAGACCGAGATCGCCCCGACCGACCACGCGGCGGTCATGCGGTTCGGCTTCCCGGGCGCCGACTCGAGCCTGATCTTCGACAACGTGAACAACTCCGGCGGGCTGACGCTCGACCCGGCGACGGGCACGCTGTCCGGCTTCACCGACGCCAAGAGCGGCCTGTCGGCCGGTGCGGGGCGGATGTTCGTCTACGCCACCTTCGACAAGCCGGTCACCACGGGCGGCAAGCTCACCGGGCAGGGCCGCGACAACGTCACCGGCTACCTGCGGTTCGCCGCCGGCGCCGACAAGACCGTGACCATGCGGATCGCGACGTCGCTGCTCAGCGTCGAACAGGCCAAGAAGAACCTGGCCCAGGAGATCGCCCCGACCGCGACCTTCGACTCCGTCCGCGACGCCGCGCAGCGCACGTGGGACGACCAGCTGAAGGTGATCGAGGTCGAGGGCGCGTCGAAGGACCAGATCACGACGCTCTACTCGAACCTGTACCGGCTGTTCCTGTACCCGAACTCGGCGTTCGAGAACACCGGCACGACCGAGAAGCCGGCCTACAAGTACGCGAGCTTCGTCTCGCCGAAGGCCGGGGCCGACACCCCGACGCAGACCGGGTCGAAGATCGTCGACGGCCAGACCTACGTCAACAACGGGTTCTGGGACACCTACCGCACGACGTGGCCGGCGTACTCGCTGCTCACCCCGGACATGGCCGGGAAGATGGTCGACGGGTTCGTGCAGCAGTACCGCGACGGCGGCTGGATCTCGCGCTGGTCGTCCCCGGGCTACGCCGACCTGATGACCGGCACCAGCGCCGACGTCGCCTTCGCCGACGCCTACCTCAAGGGCGTGAAGAACTTCGACGTCAAGTCGTTCTACGACGCGGCGCTGAAGGACGCGACGGTCACGCCGCCGAACAACGCGGTCGGCCGCAAGGGTGTCGACGAGGGCATGTTCCTCGGCTACGCGCCCAACACCGCCGACCACGGGTTCTCGTGGTCGATCGAGGGGTACGTCAACGACTTCGGCATCGCGAACCTGTCGAAGAAGCTCTACGACGAGGCCCCGGCGAGCGACCCGCGCAAGCAGGAGTACCTGTCGAACTACGAGTACTTCACCAGCCGCGCGCAGCAGTACGTGAACCTGTTCGACCCGAGCGTCGGGTTCTTCCAGGGCCGGGACGCGGCGGGCAAGTTCAGCCGCTCGCCGCAGGACTACGACCCGCGGGTGTGGGGCATCGACTACACCGAGACCGACGGCTGGGGCATGGCGTTCTCCGTGCCGCAGGACGGTCAGGGCCTGGCGAACCTCTACGGCGGCAAGGCGGGGCTGGCGAAGAAGCTGGACGCGTTCTTCGCCGACCAGGAGACCGCGAACTTCCCCGGCTCCTACGGTGGCGTGATCCACGAGATGCGGGAGGCCCGCGACGTCCGGATGGGGCAGCTGGGTCACTCGAACCAGGCCTCGCACCACACGCTCTACATGTACGACTACGCGGGCCAGCCGTCGAAGACGCAGGAGAAGGTCCGCGAGGCGCTCTCGCGGCTCTACACCGGCAGCGAGATCGGCCAGGGCTACGCGGGTGACGAGGACAACGGCGAGCAGTCGGCGTGGTGGACGTTCAGCGCGCTGGGCTTCTACCCGCTGCAGATGGGCAGCCCGAACTACGCGATCGGGTCGCCGCTGTTCAAGAAGGCGACGATCCACCTGGCCGGCGGCAAGGACCTGGTGATCAACGCGCCGAAGAACAGCGCGAAGAACGTCTACGTCCAGGGCGTGAAGGTCAACGGCAAGGCGTACTCCTCGACGTCGCTGTCGCAGGACGTCATCGCGCGCGGCGGGGTCATCGACTTCGACATGGGCCCGAACCCGTCGAAGTGGGGCACCGGCCCGAACGACGCGCCGAAGTCGATCACCCAGGGTGACGCCGTCCCGGCACCGCTGCACGACGAGACCGGTCCTGGCCGGGGCACGCTGTCCACTTCGGACGGCTCCGACGCCAAGGCGCTGGTGGACAACACGTCACGCACCCAGGCCGCCGTCACCGGGGCCGTGCAGTACCAGCTCGACAGCACCGACGAGGCTGTCACGAACTACACGCTGACGTCCCAGACCGGTGCGGGCGACCCGAAGAGCTGGACACTGAAGGGCTCCTACGACGGCAAGACGTGGGCGGTGGCCGACCAGCAGGCGAACCAGTCGTTCAGCTGGCGGCAGCAGACCCGCGCGTTCAAGGTCGCCAACCCGGCGCACTACGCGTACTACAAGCTCGAAGTGACCGCGACCAGCACCGGCGCCCCGGCGCAGCTGGCCGAGTTCGAGCTGCTGGGCAAGCCGGACGCGGCGTGCACCCGCACGGTGACGGGTGCTTCGAACGGGCCGCTGTCGGTCACCTCGGGCACGGTGTGCCTGCAGGACGCGACGATCTCCGGCCCGGTCACGGTGGGCGGCGGCGCGTCGCTGATCGTCCGCGGCGGCCAGATCAAGGGCCCGCTCGCGGCGACCGGCGCCGCGCAGGTCGTGCTGAACCGCACGAAGGTGGGTGGCCCGGTGGCGATCACCGGGGCGACGGGGACGGTGTCGATCGAGCTGACCGACATCTCCGGCCCGGTCGCGCTGACCGCCAACCACGGCCCCGTCCTGACGTCGAGCACGGTGGGCGGCCCGCTGGCGTGCGCGGCGAACTCGCCGGTCCCGACCGACCACGACCTGCCGAACATGGTCCGCGGCCCGGCCGCGGGTCAGTGCGCGAAGATCTAGCCCGGTAAGTGCGGTGAAGGCCACCTTCAGGAACTCTTCGTTCCTGAAGGTGGCCTTCACCGCGTTCGGGGGCCGGCCGCGTCGGGACCGCGGCTGCGCCGTTCGGCGGATACGGTGTCCCCATGTCCGACGCCGTGTTCTTCTCCTCCTTCGAAACGGGTGATCCGCAGCCCGCGGATCCCGGCCTCGTCGTGGACACCGGGCCGGACCGCTCCCCCACGGCCAAGACCGGCGTCGGCTTCACCGGGGCACGCGCCCTCCGCTACGGCTCACCGGCGCGCGCGGTGCTGTTCGAGCTCGACGTCCCCGTCACCGGGCGCACCGAGCTGTCCTATGTGGTGTTCCCGGCCGCCGACGGGGACGTCCCCGCCTACCACGCCACCCGGGTCAGCCTCGACGTCGAATTCGCCGACGGCACGAGCGCCGGGTTCGAGCCGGTCGACGACAAGACGCTCTGGGTGGACCAGTGGAACCCGGTCCGCCGCCCGCTGGGCGCGTTCGCCGGACGCCGGATCCGAAGGATCGTCCTGCGCACCGACGCACCGGACGACAGCACGGGGTGGATCGACGACGTCCGCGTCGCCGAACGTCCCGGGCCGCCGCGGGATCCGGTCGACTTCGCCCGCACCACGCGGGGCACGCACTCCAGCGGCGACTTCTCCCGGGGCAACAACTTCCCGGCCACCGCGGTGCCGCACGGCTTCAACTTCTGGACCCCGGTCACCGACGCCGGGGTCACCAACTGGCTCTACTCCTACCACCGCCACAACAACGCCGAGAACCAGCCGGCGCTGCAGGCCCTCGCGCTGAGCCACCAGCCGAGCCCGTGGATGGGCGACCGGCACACCTTCCACGTCATGCCCGGCACGGGCCCGGTCGAGCCGAAGCGCCGCAAGCGCGCGCTGGCCTTCTCCCACGCCGACGAGACCGACTCACCGCACCACTACGGCGTCCGGTTCGCCAACGGGATGACCGCAGACCTCGCCCCGACGTCGCACGCGGCGATCCTGCGGTTCACCTTCCCGGACAAGCACGGCTGGCTGCTGTTCGACAACGTCCGCAACCGCGGCCGCCTGCGGCTCAACGCCGACACCGGCGTGATCAGCGGGTACACCCGGGTCCGCAGCCGGCTCTCGGCCGGGGCGCGCCGGATGTTCGTCTACGGCGTCACCGACGCCCCGGCCACGCGGGGCGCGAAGGTCCGCCGCCCGCCGTGGCGGCGCGTGTCGGGGTACTTCGAGTTCGACGGGCCCGACGCGACGCTGCGGATCGCGACGTCGCTGATCAGCCTCGCCCAGGCCAAGCGCAACCTCGAACTGGAGATCCCGGCCGGGACGACGTTCGAGGAGGTGCGGGCGCGGGCCAGGCAGCTGTGGCAGGAGCAGCTCGGCCGCGTCGAGGTCGAAGGCGCGACCGACGACCAGGCCACCACGCTCTACTCGAACCTGTACCGGCTGTTCCTGTACCCGAACGCCGCGCACGAGAACACGCCGAAGGGGATCCGGCACGCGAGCCCCGTCGTGCGGCGGAGGTGGCCGAGCACCCGGCGGCGCACCGGCGCGAAGGTCGTCGACGGCGAGCTGTACGTCAACAACGGCTTCTGGGACACCTACCGCACGACCTGGCCGGCGTACGCGCTGTTCACCCCGGAGCAGTGCTGCCGGATGATCGACGGCTTCGTCCAGCAGTACCGCGAGGGCGGCTGGATCTCCCGCTGGTCCTCACCCGGCTACGCCGACCTGATGACCGGGACCAGCTCCGACGTCGCGTTCGCCGACGCCTACCTCAAGGGCGTGCGCGACTTCGACGTCGAGGCCGCCTTCGACGCCGGGTTGAAGAACGCCACCGTCACCCCGCCGCACCGCGCGGTCGGGCGGAAGGGCCTCGAGGAGTCGATCTTCCTGGGCTGGACGCCGGTGTCGGTCCACGAAGGACTGTCGTGGGCGCTGGAAGGCTGCATCAACGACTTCGGCCTCGCCAACCTCGCCGACGCCCTCGCGCGGGAAAGCGAAGGCGAGCGGGCCCGCCGTTACGCCGACTACGCGGCCTACTTCCGCGAGCGCGCGAAGCACTACGTCCACCACTTCGACCCGGAGATCGGGTTCTTCCAGGGCCGCCACCGCGACGGGCGCCGCAAGTTCGGGCCCGCCGGCTACGACCCGGCGGCGTGGGGCGGCGACTTCGTCGAGACCAACGCCTGGAACACCGCCTTCACCGCACCCCACGACGGCCCCGGCCTGGCCGCCCTCCACGGCGGCAACGCCGGGCTCGAGGCCAAGCTGGACGAGTTCTTCGCCACCCCGGAGACCGGACGGCGGCCCGGCGCGTACGGCGGCCTGATCCACGAGATGACCGAGGCCCGCGACGTCCGCATGGGCCAGTACGGGCACTCCAACCAGCCCTCCCACCACATCCCCTACGTCTACAACCTCGCCGGCGCGCCCGCGAAGACCCAGCGCGTCGTGCGGGAGGTGCTGCGGCGGCTCTACCTCGGCAGCGAAATCGGCCAGGGCTACCCCGGCGACGAGGACAACGGCGAGATGTCCGCGTGGTACCTGTTCAGCGCGCTCGGCTTCTACCCGCTCGCCGTCGGCAGCCCGCGCTACGCGATCGGGTCGCCGTCGTTCGAGAAGGCGACCGTCCACCTGGGCGAGGGCAGGAAGCTGGTCGTCCACGCGCCGGGCAACACCGACGAGACCGTCTACGTCCGCGGGCTCACGGTGAACGGCGAGCCGCACGAGGACACCTCGATCGCGCACGCCACCCTCGCCGGCGGCGCCGAACTGGTCTTCGACCTCACCACCGAACCCACCGGCTGGGGCACCCCGCCGCCCCCCGCCGAGCCACCGGACCCGGTCACCGACCTCACCGGCACCGTGACCAGCGCCGAAGCCAAGAACGTCGGCGCGCTGGTCGACGACACCACCCGCACCCAGGTCACCTTCCGCAGCGCCACGCCGTCGATCGAGTTCGCCGTCACCGGCGAGCCCCGCCCGGTCACGATGTACACGCTCACCTCCGGCACCCGCTCCGGCGACCCCAGCGCGTGGGTGCTGGAAGGCTCCGCCGACGGGACCGACTGGACCACCCTCGACGAGCGCGAAGGCGAGCTGTTCCGCTGGCGGCGCCAGACCCGGCCCTTCGCCCTCGCCGCCCCGGCCGCGCACGCCCGCTACCGGCTGCGGATCACCGCCACCCGCGGCCGCCGCACCACCCTCGCCCAATGGGAGCTGCTCGCCCGATGAACCGGTTCCGCCTCGCCGCCCTCGACCGGCTCGCGGCGGCCGACCCCGGCCTGGTCCGGCTGCGGCTGGCCGGGTCCGCGGTGCTCGGCATCGTGCTCGCCGTGGGCGCGCTGCTGCCCGCGCACCTGCCGCTCACCGTGATGCTCGTCGGCGCCATCGCCGCGATGATGACGGCGTTCACCGTCAACGACGCGACCCCGGGCGCCCAGGGCGTGACGCTCGCGCTGGCGTTCCTCACCGGCGCCGCGTCGATCACCACCGCCAGCCTCGGCTCGGCGCTGCCGCCGCTGGACAGCATCGTGTTCGTCCTGCTGATCTTCGTCGCCGTCTACGCCCAGCGCTTCGGCCCGCGCGGCACCGCGCTCGGGTCGATCGCGTTCTTCCTGTTCTTCTTCCCGATGTTCCTGCAAGCCCACCTCAAGCAGGTGCCGCAGCTGCTGCTGGCGCTGGCCGTGGGGGTGCTCGCCAACGCCGTCGTCCGGTTCGTCCTGCTGCGGCACAACGCCGAAGCCGAGTTCCTGCGGGTCCGCCGGGCCTTCCGCGCCCGGCTCGCCGCGGTCGTCCGCGCCACCGAAGCGCACCTGGCCGTCGGCGGCAGCGACCGGACCCGCAAGCAGCTGCGGACGTCGCTGGCCCGGCTCCACGAGTGCGTCCTGCTCATCGAGGACGCCGCCCCCGACGTCGTCGACGCCCGCGCCGCCGACCGCCTCCGCCGCCGCGCCATCGAAGTGGAACTGGCCGTGCAGTGGCTGGCCAGCACCGTCCAGCGCACCTGCTCCGACGAACTCGGCACCGACGTCCGCGACGACCTCATCGCCCGGCTCGCCCGCTTCCGCGCCCTCATGGAACGCGACCCGCGCGAGCTCCCGCTGATCAGCCAGACCGGCGAGTACAGCCGGATGCTCGTCGAAGGCAGCCGCATCGACGAACACGCCGCCCCGGGCGACGGCGTCCGCAAGGCACTGGCCGAACTGGCGCTGGCCGACGACCGGGCCCAGCGCGCCGCCGTCCCCGAGGCCACGGTGGACCCGCTCGAGGCCGAAGCGGAGGAGCCGGAACCCCGGTTCGCCTACGACAACCGGACCCGCAGCGCCATCCAGGCCGTCGTCGGCGGCGGGCTCGCCGTGCTCGGCGGGGAACTGGTCTCCCACCAGCGCTGGTACTGGGCCGTGCTGACCGTCTTCGTCGTGTTCATCGGCGCCTCCAGCGCCGGCGCCACCTTCGTCAAGGGCGTCCGCCGCCTCGGCGGCACCCTGATCGGCATCGTCGGCGGCGTCCTGCTCGCGCTGCTCGTCGGCGGGAACACCCCGGCGACCCTCGCGCTGATCCTGGTCTGCGTGTTCGGCATGGTCTACACCGCGCGCGTCTCGCAGGTGGTGATGGCGTTCTTCATCACCAGCATGCTCGGCCTGCTCTACAGCCTGCTGGGCACGTTCAGCCTCGCCGTGCTCTGGATCCGCGTCGCCGAAACCGCCGTCGGTGCCGCCGCGGGGATCCTCGCCGCCGTCGTCATCGTCCCGGTCCGCACCCGCGCGGTCATGCTCGACGACATCGCCGAGGTGCTCGACGAGCTCGAGGAGTTCCTCGAACACGCCCGCGAGCTCCTCGCCGGGGAGGAGAACGTCAACATCATCGAGCTCTCCCGCGACCTCGACCGCTCGGTCGAGGTGGTCCGGACCACCATCGAGCCGCTGACCCACCCGGTCAACCTGCGCAGCGCCCGCCGCGACTACGGCTGGCACGTGCTGACCACCCTGGAGACCATCGCCTTCCGGGCCCGCCACGTCGCCGCCCGCGCCCAGCCCGGGATGCTCGCCGGCGCCGACACCGACCGGCTCCGCCAGTTCACCGGGCGGCTGCTGGCCAACATCGACGTCCTGCGCAAAGCGCTCGACGCGCCGGGTGGCCCCACACCCGGCACGCTCGTGCGCGACGACGGCACCCCGGTCTCCGACCGGATCCAGCAGGCCGAAACCCGCGCCGTCCTCTCCAGCCTCAGCCACCTCGACGAGGCGCTGGTCTCCCTCGGCCTCGTCTTCGGCCTGCAGGCCACCGACCCACGCGCCCCGGCGAAGTAGCGGGTCCGGGGCGGCGCGGTTGCCTGGCCGCGCCGCCCCTCTTCACCTTCTCCGCCTCACCCGGAGCCGGAGCCGATCAGGGGCAGACCAGCCACGCGAAGTGGTACACCGTGGTGATGCTGCCGTCGGTCGAGTCCATCGTGACGTAGCTCGTCGTCTTCTTCGGATCCGACGTCCCGGCCGCCGCGCGCAATTCCGTGTTGATGTTCAGATTGCGTTCCTCGCCGCACGGCTTGAACACGATCGCACCGACCTCCGTCGAATCGGTGAAATGCCAGTCGTCTTCGAACGGACCCGCCAGCGGGTGCTGCACGTACGCCGTCGGCGAATTTCCCTGGAAATAGTAGTTCGCTCTTTCCAGCCCGGTCGCTCCCCGTTCCAGGTGGGCGAATCCGCGGTAGTCCGCCTGCGCGATTCCGTAGGTGAAACCCTGCGGGACGTGCACCCGCAGGCCGATCTGGCAGTTCTTCCTCGCGTCCAGCGGGCCGGCACCGATCCCGACCAACGCCGTGTAGGCGCTGTACGTCACGGTGAACGCCGTGTTGTCCTGCGAGACCGCCACCGCCGACGTGCCGGTCGGGCAGCCCGTGCCGATGGCGTTCACCACGTCGATGACGATTTTGTCGGGCGGCGGAGGAGTGTTCCACGAATGCGGGGCGACCACTGAGGACAGCGCCATTACGGCAGCAACGACCGCAGACAGCATCGGAATCCTTCCCAATACATTCGAATTGGGTACGGGGGCGCCGACCATGGTAGCGAAAGGATCATGGTCGCAAACGCCCCTGAACGGAGCAACACTCCGCAGTCGTCCCGCCACGCGGTATACCGATAATTTCGGACCCGCATTCTCAACGAAACGAAGGAATACTATCGGAAAACGATTTCGCACCCCCGGACCGCCGCCCGCCGCACCCGATCACCGCGCGACGTCCGGGCTTGATCGTTTCACCGCGCCAGCAGCACCCCGGCCTCCCCCAGCGTTCCGACCGCCGCCGGCGACCACGGGCCCGCCGTGATCACCACCGCGTGCCCGATCCCCCACTCCGGGAACTCCACGCACCGCCCCGCGAACGACGCCGCGGACTCACCGGGCGCGAGCCGGGTGCTGATCGTCTTCTCGATCTCCCCGTACGGCCGCCCGGCCTCCTCGCAGTGGCGGGCGAGGACGGCCAGCTTGTGCCGCACGGTCCGGCCGCCGTCGGGGACGTCGAAGACGTTGCACGCGTCGGCGTAGCGCGCGACCAGCCGCAGCGTCTTGCGTTCCCCGGCGCCGCCGATCAGCACCCGCGGCCGCCGCACCGGCCGGGGGTTCCCGACCGGACGGTCGAGGCGGTGGTGGGTGCCCTCGAACGGCGACTCGTCCCCGGCCCACATCCGCAGCGCCAGCCGCAGCGTCTCCTCCAGCCGCTCGAACCGCTCGGCCACCGGCGGGAACGGCAGGCCCATCGCCCGCGCCTCGCCGTCGTGGTGCCCGGTGCCGACCCCGAACCGGGCGCGGCCGCCGGAGAGGACGTCCAGTGTCGTGACCGCCTTGATCAGCAGCGCCGGCGGCCGGAACGTCACCGCCGAGACCATCGTCCCCAGCCCGATCCGGTGCGTCCGGGCGGCGAGGAACCCCAGCGTCGTGTACGCCTCCAGCATCGCCGAGTCCGGCGTGCTGTTCGGGTCGGCTTGCAGCAGGTGGTCGGCCACCCACAGCGTGTCCAGCCCGGCGTCCTCGGCCGCCACCGCGACGGCCGCGAGCTCGCCGGTCAGGTCCTCCGGCCACGAGAAGTCCGTGACCCCGATGCTCAACCGCACGGCTACCCCCTCGTCAGCAGTTCCAGGTTGTGGCCGTCCGGGTCTTCGAAGTAGACCCCGCGGCCGCCGTTGAGGCCGTTGACTTCGCCGGCCCGTTCGTGGAACGGGTCCGCCCAGTAGGTGATCCCGGCCCGCTCGATCCGCGCCAGCGCGGCGGCGAAGTCGTCCTCGCTCACCAGGAACGCGTAGTGCTGGCTGGTCACCCGGTCCACGCGCAGGTAGTCGAGCGTGACGCCGTTCGCGAGCCGGATCGGCACGAACGGCCCGGTCACCGGGCCCACCTCGAGGCCGAGGACGCCGGCCAGGAACCCCGCCGACTTCTCCCGGTCCGTGGCGCACACGATCGTGTGGTTCAGTTCGACGCCCATCACCGCTCCCCGGCCGGGGCGAACGGCGGCGGCCCGCCGATCGGGCTCAGGTGCATGCCGGCCAGGCGCCAGCGGTCGTCGTCGCGGACCAGGACGTGCGTGGCGCGGAACCGGCCGTTCACCGGGTTCCCGCGATGCCGGGCGACCTGCTCGTGCACGCCGATCGCGAGGGCGGTCGCGCCGAAGTCGCGGACCTCGACCTCGTCCCACGTCAGCTTCTCGGTCACCAGGTCCCCGCCGCCGTAGCGCGCGAGCCACTGCTCCCGGTCCAGGACGAAGCCCAGCGGGCCGACGAGGCGGAACCCGTCGACGACCAGGCCGGCCAGTACTCCGGTGTCGCCCCGCTCCTCGGCCGCGGCCCAGACCCGGCCTAACTCGCGGACCTGCTCTTCGGTGCTCATCGTGCTCCCCTTCCGGCTGCCGGTTGACGAGCACAACGTTAGATATCTAATCGTTTGATGTCAAACGCTTAGAGTCCGATGCATCTGCGGTACGGTCCACCCGTGCCCCAACCCACCACCACACCCATCGGCGTCGTCCTCACCCGCACCGCCAAAACCGCCAGCCGCGCCTTCGACCAAGCCCTCGCCACCGCCGGCGGCTCCCAACCCGTCTGGCAGATCCTCATCTCCCTCAAAACCCACCCCGTCGCCAACCAACGCCAACTCGCCGACGCCGTCGGCATCCAAGGCGCCACCCTCACCCACCACCTCAACGCCATGGAAACCACCGGCCTCGTCACCCGCCGCCGCGACCCCGACAACCGCCGCGTCCACCTCGTCGAACTCACCGACGACGGCGAACAGCTCTTCCACCGCCTCGCCACCGCCGCCATCGCCCACGACCAACGCCTCCGCCGCGGCCTCACCGACACCGAAATCACCCAGCTCACCGACCTCCTCCACCGCCTCACGGCCAACGTCACCGACCCTGAAAAGCGATCCACGCAACAGTGACTGGACGCACCC
This sequence comes from Amycolatopsis sp. NPDC049159, assembly GCF_040648295.1. NCBI lineage: Bacteria > Bacillati > Actinomycetota > Actinomycetes > Pseudonocardiales > Pseudonocardiaceae > Amycolatopsis > Amycolatopsis sp. NPDC049159. Next base: position 38,147 of record NZ_JBEZDL010000033.1, on the reverse strand, counting down.
GACCCGCAACGCCCAGGAGGGATAGGCTCCACGCACTAGCCAAAGTCGTCTCAAGCTGGAGAACCGCAATGACCCAAGCCCCTGTCAACGTGACCGTCACCGGCGCCGCCGGCCAGATCGGCTACGCGCTGCTCTTCCGCATCGCCTCCGGTCAGCTCCTCGGCCAGGACGTCCCGGTGAAGCTGCGGCTCCTCGAGATCCCGCAGGCGGTCAAGGCGGCCGAGGGCACCGCCATGGAGCTCGACGACGGCGCGTTCCCCCTCCTGTCCGGCATCGACATCTTCGACGACCCCAAGCAGGCCTTCGAAGGCACCAACATCGCCCTCCTCGTCGGCGCCCGCCCCCGCAGCAAGGGCATGGAGCGCGGCGACCTCCTCGAAGCCAACGGCGGCATCTTCAAGCCCCAGGGCGAAGCCATCAACGCCGGCGCCGCCGACGACATCAAGGTCCTCGTCGTCGGCAACCCCGCCAACACCAACGCCCTCATCGCCCAGTCGCACGCCCCCGACGTACCCGCCGACCGCTTCACCGCGATGACCCGCCTCGACCACAACCGCGCCCTCGCCCAGCTCTCCAAGAAGCTCGGCGTCCCCGTCACCGAGCTCAAGAAGCTCGCCATCTGGGGCAACCACTCCGCCACCCAGTACCCCTCGGTCCAGCACGCCGAGGTCGGCGGCAAGAGCGTCGAGGTCGACCAGGCCTGGCTCGAAAACGACTTCATCCCCACCGTCGCCAAGCGCGGCGCCGCCATCATCGAAGCCCGCGGCCTCTCCTCCGCCGCCTCCGCCGCCTCCGCCGCCATCGACCACGTCTACACCTGGGTCAACGGCACCCCGGCCGGCGACTGGACCTCCGCCGGCGTCGTCTCCGACGGCTCCTACGGCGTCGCCGAAGGCATCATCTCCTCCTTCCCGGTCACCGCCGAGAACGGCAAGTACGAAATCGTCCAGGGCCTCGAGATCGACGACTTCTCCCGCGCCCGCATCGACGCCTCCGTCGCCGAACTCGTCGAAGAACGCGACACCGTGAAGAAGCTCGGCCTCATCTGAGCCCACGCACACCCCCAGGGCCGCCGTCCACACCGGACGGCGGCCCTTTCGCGTCCCGCGAACACCGCACGCCCACAGCGAAACCCACCCCGCCACCAGCAGCCCCGGCCCTAACGTCGGCCCATGACCCTTCTCGCCCTACCCGACATGCACACCCCCAACCAAGCCCCCGACGACTCCGTCTACCAGCAGCTCCTGCGCGATCGCATCGTCTTCCTCGGCTCCGAAGTCAACGACGAAGTCGCCAACCGGATCATCGCCCAGCTGCTCCTCCTCGCCGCTGACGACCCCGCCAAGGACATCACCTTCTACATCAACTCACCCGGCGGCAGCGTCACCGCCGGCATGGCCATCTACGACACCATGCAGCTCGTCAAACCCGACGTCTCCACCTGGGGCCTCGGCTTCGTCGCCTCCATGGGCCAGTTCCTGCTCTCCTCCGGCACCCCCGGCAAGCGCTACCTCCTGCCCAACACCCGCATCGTCATGCACCAGCCCTCCGCCGGCATCGGCGGCGCCGCCACCGACATCGCCATCCAGGCCGCCGTCTTCGGCAAGATGAAACACCGCATCGCCCAGATCACCGCCGCCCAGACCGGCCAGACCGTCGAACGCATCACCGCCGACGCCGACCGCGACCGCTGGTTCGACGCCGACGAAGCCCTCACCTACGGCTTCGTCGACCACATCGTCACCCACGAGCGCACCGCGACCGCCTGACAGCGGGGCGGCGGGGAATGCCAGCCCGCTGTGCGTTCCCCGCCAGCCACCCCCGCCACGCTCGACCGCATGACGATCACCTTGAAGCCCCACAGCACCGTGCTCTTCACCGGCGACTCCATCACCGACCTCTGGCGCCCCGAAGGCGAAGACCGCTGCGCCTATCCCGCACTGGTCGCCGGCGAATGGTGCTTCCACCACCCCGGCCGCCCCATCACCTGGCGCAACACCGCCCACGCCGGCAACACCGTGCCCGACCTCGAAGCCCGCTGGCGCACCGACGTCCTCGCCACCCGCCCCGACCTGGTCTCGATCCTCGTCGGCGTCAACGACAACGGACGCCACACCTTCCACCCGGACGTACCCGAGGTCTCCGCGGACGAGTTCGCGGCGGGCTACGACCGCCTGCTCGCACCCCTCGCCGCCACCGGCACGCAGCTGATCCTCATCGAACCGTTCCTCATCCCGGTCCACGGCGACGTCGAAGCCGGGATCCACCGCGCGGGCGAAGCCGAAGAGGTGATCATCGGCGACGACGTCCGCCAGGCGTGGCGGACCGGCCTCGACCCCAAGATCCGGGCCGTGCGGGAACTGGCCCACGAGTACGGCGCCGCCCTGCTGGCCGCCGACCGCATGTTCGCCGAACTCAGCGCGACGGCCGGGGCCGAACACTGGTCCGAGGACGGCGTGCACCCGACCCCGGCCGGCCACGGCGCACTCGCGCAAGCCTGGCTCGACCTGGTGGCCTAGGCAACTTCCCCGGTCGTTGCTTTCTTTGGCACGTCGGAAAAGTACTGCGGGGCCGGTTTTTTGAAACCAGCCCCGCAGTATAGGACGTTATACAGTTGAAGAGTCAGACTCCGCCGAGACCGCGGCGGGCGAGCAGTGGCTCGATCTCCGGGTCGCGGCCGCGGAACGCCCGGAAGGCGTCCATCGGGTCGATGCTGCCGCCCCGGCCCAGCAGGGTGCGGCGGAAGTGGTCGCCGTTCTCGCGGGTCAGTCCCCCGCTCTCGCGGAACCACTGGACGGTGTCGGCGTCGAGGACTTCGCTCCAGATGTAGGAGTAGTACCCGGCGCTGTAGCCGCCGCTGAAGATGTGCGCGAAGTAGGTCGTGCGGTAGCGCGGCGGGATCGCCTCGACGGCCACGCCGGCCTTCACGAGCGCGTCGGTCTCGAACCGCTGCACCTCCCCCACCCGGTCGTCGACGCCGAGGCCGTGCCAGGCCTGGTCGAGCAGCGACGCCGCGAGGTACTCGGTGGTGGCGAAGCCTTCGCCGTACTGCTGGGCGGCGAGGAGCTTGTCGACCTGCTCCTGCGGCAGGGCTTCGCCCGTCTCGTGGTGCTTGGCGTAGTTGGCCAGCACCTCCGGCCACAGCATCCACATCTCGTTGACCTGGGACGGGTATTCGACGAAGTCGCGCGGGACGTTGGTGCCGGAGAACGTCGGGTAGCGGACCGACGAGACCAGCGCGTGCAGGGCGTGGCCGAACTCGTGGAACGCCGTGACGACCTCGTCGAAGGTCAGCAGGGTCGGCTCCCCCGCCGGCGGCTTGCCGACGTTGAGGACGTTCACCACGACCGTCTTGCGGTCCAGCAGCTGCGACTGGTCGACGAAGGTGTTCATCCAGGCGCCGCCGCGCTTGGCGTCGCGGGCGTAGAGGTCGAGCAGGTACAGGCCGAGCGCGGTGCCGTCGGCGTCGAAGACCTCGAAGGTCCGGACCTCCGGGTGGTACTTCGGGAGGTCGTGCCGCTCGGTGATGGTCAGGCCGTAGAGCTTGCTCGCGGCGAAGAAGACACCGTCGAGGTAGACGCGGTCGGCCTCGAAGTACGGCCGCAGGGCCTCGGTGTCGACGTCGAAGCGCTCACGGCGGACCTGGGCGGCGTAGAAGGGCCAGTCCGACGGCCGCAGCTTCGCGCCCGGCACGTCGGCTTCCAGCAGCTGCTGCAGCTCCGCGGCTTCGGCGCGGGCGTTCGCGACCGCGGCGGGCGCCAGCCGCTCGAGGAGCCCGGCCGCGGCTTCCGCCGTCTTGGCTGTCTCGTCGGCGATGACGTACGCCGCGTGGTTCGGGTAGCCCAGCAACGCGGCGCGCTCGGCGCGGAGGCGGACGATCTCGGCGACGACGCCGTTGTTGTCGAAGTCGTTGCCGCCGTTGCCCCGCGCCATCGACGCGGCGTGGATCCGCTCGCGGACGTCGCGGTCGCGCAGCGTTTCCAGCGGCGAGGCCTGGCTCGTCGGCAGGGTCAGCGGGATGACGTACTTGCCGTCCTCGCCGCGGGCGGCCGCCGCCTCGGCCGCGGTGGCGATCGCGCCCTCGCCGAACCCGGCCAGCTCCGCCCGGTCCCCGATGACGACGGCGAGCTCGTTGGTGTCCTTCAGCAGGTTCTGCTGGAACTTCGTCTGCAGCGTGGACAGCTGCGCGTTCAGCTCCCGCAGCCGGGCCTGCTCGGTCTCGCCGAGCCCGGCGCCGGCGCGGCTGAAGTCCAGGTGCCGTCGCTCGAGCAGCCGCCGCGACTCCCCGTCCAGGCCGAGCTCGTCCCGCTTCGCGTGCAGGACGTCGATGCGGGCGAACAGCTTCGGGTTCAGGTGGATCGCGTCGTGGTGGGCCGCCAGCTTGGGTGCGAACTCCGCCTGGATGGCCTGGATCTCGTCGGTGCTGTTGGAGCCGGACAGGTTGTAGAACACGCTCGCCACGCGGCTCAGCAGCTCGCCCGCGCGCTCGAGGGCGACGACGGTGTTGTCGAACGTCGGCTCGGCGTCCTGCGCCGCGATCTGCTCGATCTCCGCGGCGTGCTCGGCCAGCCCGGCCTCGAACGCGGGCCGGTAGTGCTCGTCGGCGATCCGGTCGAAGGGCGGCAGGGCGTAGGGCAGCTCGCTGGGTGCGGCGAACGGGTTGTCCGGCGAAATCATCGGCGCAGGCTCCTGGTCGGGTGGGGCACTCGGTCCCGCCACCCTACGTGTTCCGCCGTCGCCGATGTCAGCGCTTTCCGGAGGTGGCCAAGCTCACGGCCCGGTGGTACCACCGACGACGGCGTCGCTGCTCGACGCGGCCTTTTTGCCCCGTTTCGGCTTGCGTTCCGGCTTCGGTTCCGGCGGCACGATGCCGCGCAGATCGCCCCCGTGGTCGTTGACCCGCATGACGAACGGCCGCGTCTCGGTGTAGCGCACGACCGAGATGGACGCCGGGTCTACGACGATCCGCTGGAAGGCGTCGAGGTGCTGCCCGAGCGCGTCGGCGAGGATGGACTTGATCACGTCCCCGTGGCTGCACAGGAGCCACACGGCGTGGTCACCGTGCTCGGCGGTGATCCGCCGGTCGTGCGCCCGCACGGCGGCGACCGAGCGCGCCTGCATCTGCGCTAGGCCCTCACCACCGGGGAAGACCGCGGCCGAAGCGTGCGCCTGCACGACCCGCCACAGCGGTTCCTTCGCCAGGTGCTTGAGCTCCTTGCCGGTCCAGTCGCCGTAGTCCACTTCGGACAGCCCGGGCTCGACGGTCTTCCCGAGGCTCCGGGCGGCGGCGAGCGGGCCGACGGTCTGCTTGCACCGCAGCATCGGCGAGACGACGAGCGCGGAAAGCGGCACCCCGTCGAGCCGTTCGACGAGCTTCTCCGCCTGGGCGCGGCCGGTGTCGTCGAGGTTCACCTTCGGGGAGCGCCCGGCGAGGATGCCGGAACCGTTGGCCGTCGACTTGCCGTGCCGGAGGAGGATCACCGTACTCACGGGACCCACCCTACGTGGGGGCCGATCACCCGGCCCCCACGCGGGCGGCGAGCGGCGGGCGACACCCGGTTCCGGGTCAGTGCCCGACCGGGCCCGCGTTCGGGTCCAAGGCGCCGGTGAAGATCAGCACGAACAGCAGCACGCCCAGCGCCAGCCGGTACACCACGAACGGCACGAAGCTGCGCTTCTTGATGTAGGCCATCAGCCACGCGATCACGATGTACCCCACACCGAACGCCACCAGCGTCGCCAGGATCGTCGGGCCCCACTGGGCCGGTACCTCGCCCGAGCCGATGTCCTTCAGCTTGTACACGCCCGACCCGAACACCGCCGGGAGCGCCAGCAGGAACGAGTACTCCGCCGCCTCCGCGCGGGTGTAGCCCAGCAGCAGGCCCGCGCTCGTCGTGCCGCCCGAGCGGGACACGCCCGGGATCAGCGCGAGCGCCTGGGCGAAGCCGAAGCCGAGGCCGTGCGGGACCGTCAGGTGGTCGAGCGTGCGCTCCTGCTTCCCGATCCGGTCGGCGAGCAGCAGGATCAGGCCGAACACGATCAGCACGCTCGCCGTGATCCGCAGGTCGCGGAACGCGCTGTCGATCTGGTCCTGCAGCAGCAGGCCCAGCACCACGATCGGCAGCGAGCCGACGATGATCAGCCAGCCCAGGCGGGCGTCCGGGTCGCGCCGCCACTCCGGCTTGGTCAGCGAGAAGAACCAGGCCCGCAGGATCTTCCCGATCTTCGGGCCGAAGTAGATGATCACCGCCAGCTCGGTGCCGATCTGGGTGACCGCCGTGAACGCCGCGCCCGGGTCGTCCCAGCCGGCCAGTGCCGCGACGATGCGCAGGTGCGCGCTCGACGAGATCGGCAGGAACTCGGTCAGGCCCTGGACCAGGCCCAGCACCAGTGCTTCGAACCAGCCCACGTCACGCCACCCCCGCCAGCTCGAGCGCCTCGGCGGCGGTGCGCAGCGCAGCGGCCGGCTCCGGGGTGAACGGCGACACCGACAGGGTCGTCACGCCGGCTTCGGCGTATTGGGTCATCTTCTCCGCGATCCGTTCCTTCGGTCCCAGCAGCGACGTCGCGTCGAGGAACTCCAGCGGCACCGCCGCCATCGCCCCCGCCCGGTCGCCGTCCAGGTACTTGTCCTGCACCTCCGCGGCTTCGGCCGCGAAGCCCATCCGGCAAGCCAGCCGGTTGTAGAAGTTCTTCTCCTTGCTCCCCATCCCACCCAGGTAGAGGGCCGCGTAGCCGCGCACGGCGTCCGCGCACACCCGCCAGTCCTCACCCGGCACCAGCGGCACCGTCGGGACGACGTCGAAACCCTCCAGCGTGCGCCCGGCCCGCTCGGCGCCGGCCCGGATCCGGTCCAGCTGCTCCCCCGCGTGCGCCGGCGAGAAGAACACCGGCAGCCAGCCGTCGGCGAGCTCGCCGGTCAGCTCCAGGTTCTTCGGGCCGATCGCGGCCAGGTAGAGCGGGAGGTGCTTGCGCGCCGGGCGGACGGTCAGCCGCAGCGCCTTCCCCGGACCGTCCGGCAGCGGCAGCGTGAAGTGCTCGCCCTCGAACTTCAGGCGCTCGCGCCGCAGCGCCGACCGCACGATCGCCGTGTACTCCCGGGTGCGCTCCAGCGGCGAATCGAACCGCACGCCGTGCCAGCCCTCCGACACCTGCGGGCCGGACACGCCGAGGCCGAGCCGGAACCGGCCGCCCGAGAGCGTGTCCAGTGTCGCGGCCGTCATCGCGGTCATCGCCGGCGTCCGCGCCGGGATCTGCAGCACGGCGGCGCCGACGTCGATCCGGGACGTCCGCGCCGCGATCCACGTGAGCACCGTCACCGCGTCCGAGCCGTAGGCCTCCGCCGCCCACACGACGGCGTAGCCGAGGTCGTCCGCCTGTTTCGCCAGGGCCAGGTTCGCGGGGTCGTTCCCCGCTCCCCAGTAGCCGAGATTGAGTCCGAGTCGCACGGGGCCGAACCCTAACGGGGGCCCTCCGCCGCGACACGACTCACCTTGGTCAGGTTCGCCGGGGCCCGCCCACTAGGCTCGGCGGTCGTGGAAAAGCGACTGCTCGGCCGCTCGGGACTGCGTGTCTCGCGGATGGCGCTCGGCACCATGACCTGGGGTGGCGACACCGACGCGGAGGAAGCGGCCAGCCAGCTGGTCGCCTTCGTCGACGCCGGCGGCACCCTGGTGGACACCGCCGACATCTACGGCGAAGGCGAAAGCGAGCGGGTGCTCGGCTCCCTGCTCGGCGACCTCGTCCCCCGCGAAGACGTCGTCATCGCGACGAAGGCGGTCGCCAAGCGCACCGACGGCCCGTTCGGCGGCGGCGCCTCCCGCGGCGCCCTGCTCACCGCGCTCGACGGCTCGCTCAAGCGGCTCGGCACCGACCACATCGACCTGTGGCAGCTGCACGCCTGGGACGGCTGCGTGCCCCTCGCCGAGACCCTCTCCGCCCTCGAATACGCCGTGACCAGCGGAAAGGTCCGCTACGTCGGCGTCTCGAACTACGCGGGCTGGCAGCTGGCCACGGCCGCCGCGACCGCATCGGCGGTCGCCCCGATCGTCTCCACCCAGGTCGAGTACTCGCTGCTGGAACGCGGCGTCGACCGCGAAGTCGTCCCCGCCGCCGACCACCACGGCATCGGGCTGCTGCCCTGGGCGCCGCTCGGCCGCGGCGTGCTGACCGGCAAGTACCGCACCGGCACCCCCGCCGACTCGCGCGGCGCGAACAGCGCGTACGCCGGCTACGTCGAGCACCACCGCACCGACCGCGCCGCCCGGATCGTGCAGGCGGTCGCCACCGCCGCCGACGGGCTGGGCACCTCGCCGCTGGCCGTCGCGCTGGCCTGGGTCCGCGACCGGCCGGGTGTCGTCGCCCCGGTCGTCGGCGCGCGGGACACCGGTCAGCTCACCGGTTCGCTGACCGCCGAAGCCATCACCCTGCCGCCCGCCATCCGGTCCGCGCTCGACGACGTCAGCGCCATCGAAGCCGGCTACCCCGAGCGCTGGCCGCGGTAGGTGTCTGTTGGGTGACACGGACGTGACGGCAAGGGGATCGAGGAGCATGCTGGTGAAGACCATCCGCCGAGGAACAACCGGAGGCCACAGCGTGGGTCGGCTCACCGCCGTGTCGTGGATCGCGCTGCCGCTCGCCGGTGCCCTGGTGCTCTCGGGGTGTTCGTCGGCGCAGTCGACCGGTGACGAGCTGCAGATCGTGGCGAACCCGCAGGCCGCGCGCCCGGCCGTGTCCCCCGCGGTGAGCGTGAAGCCCGCCGGGCAGGTGCTGCCCGGCGGCGCTGTTTCCGCCTTGGCCGTCGACGCGAAGACCTCGACCCTCGTCGTGGCGCTTTCCGAGCCGCCGTCCTTGCGGCTCTACGACCTGAACGCGCTCGCGTCCGCCCCGGTGAATATGCCGTTATACGGCGAGGCGGAGAAGCTGACCGTGACGCCGGGCCGGGTGGAGATCGCCGAGCCGGGTGCGGGCGTGGTGCAGCAGCTGACCCTGCCCGACCGGAAGCTGACCGAGACGAAGACCGGCGGGAAGCCGGCGTCGAGCATCGCGTTCGGCGCGGACCGGCTGGTCGCGATGGGCGACGGCAAGGACATCCGGGTGCTCCCCGCGAGCGGCCCGGCGCGGACGATCGGCGGGCAGCTCTACAGCGCCGACGACGTCGTCGACACCGGCGACGGCGTGGTGGTGCTGGACCGGCTGCGGACGGCGGTGTTCTCGGTCGACGTCGCGGCGGGCAAGGTCGACGAGGGCCTGCGGGCGGGCGACGGTGCCGCGAACGCCGTGGCGGACTCCTACGGGCGGGTGCTGGTGACGGACGTGCGGGCGGGTGCCCTGCTGGCGTTCTCGGCGGGCCCGCTGATCCTGCGGCAGCGCTACCCGGTGCCGGGCGGCGCGTACGGGATCGCCTACGACGCGAAGCGGAGCCTGGCCTGGGTGACGCTGACCGAACGCAACGAAGTGGCCGGGTTCGACGTCCGCGGCGGCGAACCCGTGGAGAAGTACCGGTTCCCCACCGTGCGCCAGCCGGACTCGGTCGGGGTGGACGAGAGCAGCGGCCGCGTGCTCGTCGGCTCGGCCGCCGGAGAAGGGACCCAGGTGATCCAGCCATGACGACGGTCAGCGAGGCGGTGGTCGAAGGGGATTGGGAGTACCGCCGCCTGCACCTCCCCCCGGGCGTGTCCCGGCGCGCGGCGGCGATCCAGCTCTCCATCCACGCGGAGTTCGCGGGCTGGGAACTGCGCACCGTGCGGCTCTACGCCGACGGGACGCGCAGGGTCTGGTTGCGCCGGAAGAAGACCAAGGAAAGCTTGCCGGGCGGGCTCCCGACCTAGCCGAACACCCGGTTCAGCCACGCGGTCCAGGTCTTCTCCTCCACCTCGGCGTCCGCGCCCGGGGTGAAGACGTGGTGCGCCGCGACCATGGGGCCGTGGAAGCCCTTCATGAAGCGGAGCATCGCGTCCGGGGTCCGGATCCCGACCGTCTGGTCGTTGGCCACGTAGACGACACCGCCGAGGGAGACCGGGTCGCCCACCGCGGGTCGTGCGGACAGCCCCAGCGCCCGGCCGAGCCGGGTCCACGCCTCGGCCCAGTCCCCCACCGGCGGGCCGAACGCCGTCACCGGGACCGCCGTGCGGCCGGCGAAGTGCGTGACGTACTCGACCAGCGTGCGGAAGAAGAGCGCGCCGCCCGCGCTCATCGCCTCGAACTCGTCCTCCCAGTCGTCGCCCGGCAGGAAACCGCTGGTGACGCAGCGGACGACCGAACTCCCGCCGTCGCGGCCTTCGACCAGGAACTCGTAGGCGATCTTCCGCCCGTCCGGCGCCGGGTCGCTGCCGTAGACGAGCTTCTCCAGCGGGTCCCATTCGCGGATCCGGTACTCGGGCCGGTACCCGCCGAACGCGCCGCGGACCACGCCGCCGGTGCCGCCCTCGACCTCGTTGCGGCCCATGAACCACGAGTCGATGCCCGGGCCGGTGGCGATCGCGTCCCACACCTGCTCCGGCGTCGCGTCGACCTCGGCGACGTCGGTCAGCTCGAACTCACGCCCCACTGGCGGTCTCCTCCGGGATGCTCGGGTGGACGGCGACGACCACCCGGTAACCGCGGCCCTTCTCGGCCGCCTCGTCGTGGTACTTCCCCACCAGCGTGGTGATCGCCGTGGTCAGCTCCTCGGCGAACGCGGCCCGGTCGGCGGGCGAGGCGAAGCGCACCTCGCCGTCGAGCGCGAAGGTCGCGACCCGTTGCTTCGCCTTGGCCGCGCCGGTGATGAGCAGGCCGACGTCGCGCACCAGGCGCCCGGCCACGGCGAGCAGCCACCGGGCCGAGAGCCGGTCGGGTGACTGCGCGGGGTCGGGCTGCACCGCGGCGAGCGCGGCCGGCGAGATCACGTAGGACGCCGCCGTCGCCCGCATCATCCGCTCGGTGACGTTGCCCTTGCGCCGCTCCTCGACCAGCTCCACCAGGCCGTGCGACTCCAGCGCCCGCAGGTGGTAGTTGACCTTCTGGCGCGGCAGGTCCACGCGCGCGGCGAGCATCGTCGCGGACGCGGGTTCGGCCAGCTCGGCCAGCAGCCGCGCGCGGATCGGGTCCAGCGACACCTCGGCCGCGGCCGGGTCTTCGATCACCGCCACGGAGAACATGCGCCCAGCATCGCGGCCGAACAGAGAAGTTGTCAAGAAATCTCGTCTTGTCGGTAGACGGCGTTGACGAGGGCGACCACCCGCGGCAGCACCTGCGCCGCCGCTTCCAAGGGGACGACGTGCCCGACGCCCGGCAGCACCACGGCGGCCCCGTCGTCGAGCCCGCCGGCCCACTGCTCGACGTCGGACGCCCGCACGATCCGGTCCCGCTCCCCCACGATCGCCGTCACCGGCACGCCGCCGACCTGCGCCAGCGCCGCGTCGCGCGCGTAGGCGTCGAGGGCCGGGCGGAAGAGCGACACGGTGTGCGGCCAGTTGCCGCGGATCATCTTCACGGTCAGCTCGACCAGCTCCGGGTCGGGGTCGTCGCCGAAGAGCCACCAGCGCAGGCCCGCGCTGACCGCCCGGCTGGTGCGCTCGCGCACGACCCCGAACAGCTTCGAACCGAGCACCGCTTCGAGGTCGCGCGCCAGTTTCCCCAGCGCGCTGGGCCAGGCCGCCGACACCTCGGTGGCCAGTGTCCCCGACGACGTCGCCAGCAGCACCAGGCCGGACACGCGGGCGGCGAACAGCGCCGGGTGCCGCTGCGACAGCGACATGATCGCCAGGCCGCCCATGTCGTGCCCGACGAGCACCACCCGGCCGCCGGGCACTTCGCGCTCGAGCAGCTCGGCGAGGTCGTCGCCCAGCTGCGCCATGGTCGCGGTGCCGCGCCGCGCCCGCCCCGAACCGCCGTGGCCGCGCTGGTCGTAGGTCAGCACGGCCACCGGCCCCTCGGCCGCGTCCGGGACGAGCGGTGCGATCCGGCCCCAGCTGCGCTGGTCGAGCGCGTAGCCGTGGACGAACACCGCGGTCACCGGCGCGGCCGGGTCGCCCCTGCGGATGACCTGCAGTGGCGTACCGTCGGCGAGCGCGAAGCCGGTCATCAGGACGTGCGCAGGAACCGGTCCAGCACGCGGGTGCCGAACTTCAGCGCCTCGACCGGGACCCGCTCGTCGACGCCGTGGAAGAGCGCCGAGAAGTCGAGGTCCGCGGGCAGCTTCAGCGGCGCGAAGCCGAAGTTGCGGATGCCGAGCTGCTGGAACGACTTGGCGTCGGTGCCGCCGGAGAGCATGTACGGCAGCGTCTTCGCACCCGGGTCCTCGGCCAGCACCGCGGCGGTCATCGCGTCGACGAGCGCGCCGTCGAACGTCGTCTCGACCGGCGGCAGCTCCATCCACTCCTTCTCGATGTCCGGGCCGAGCAGCTCGTCGAGCTCCCGGTCGAAGGCGTCGAGCCGGCCCGGCAGGATCCGGCAGTCGACCGCGGCTTCGGCGACCGACGGGATGACGTTCGACTTGTACCCGGCGGTGAGCATGGTCGGGTTGGCGGTGTCGCGCAGGGTCGCGCCGATCATCCGCGAGATGTTGCCCAGCTTGGCGACCGAACCTTCGAGGTCGTCCTCCGGGAAGTCCCAGCCGGTGATCTCGGTGACGCCGGCGAGGAACTCCTTCACCGAGTCGGTCAGCACGAGCGGGAAGCGGTGGTTGCCGAGCTTCGCGACGGCCTCGGCGAGCTTGGTGACGGCGTTGTCGCGGTGGATCATCGAGCCGTGCCCGGCGGTGCCGCGCACGCGCAGCTTCATCCAGCGGATGCCCTTTTCGGCGGTCTCGATCAGGTACGCGCGGACGTCGTCCTTGAGCGTGATCGAGAAGCCGCCGACCTCGCTGATCGCCTCGGTGACGCCCTCGAACAGCTCGGGCCGGTTCTCGACCAGCCACTGGGCGCCGTACTTGCCGCCGGCTTCTTCGTCGGCGAGGAAGGCGAAGACGAGGTCGCGCGGCGGCACGACGTTGTTCAGCTTGTAGTGCCGGGCCAGCGCGAGCGCCATCCCGCACATGTCCTTCATGTCGACCGCGCCGCGCCCCCAGACGTAGTCGTCCTGGATCGCGCCGGAGAACGGGTGGACCGACCACTCCGACGGGTCCGCGGGGACGGCGTCGAGGTGCCCGTGGACGAGCAGCCCACCCCGGGACCGGTCCGCGCCTTCGAGCCGGACGATCACGTTGTGCCGGTTCTTCCCACCCGACTCGACGTAGGTGATCTCGTAGCCGGCGTCGGTCAGCTTCTCCGCGACGTACTCGGCCGCCGCCCGCTCGCCGACCAGCGTGTCGGGGTCCCCGGTGTTGGTGGTGTCGATGCGGATGAGCTCGCTGGTCAGCGTGACGGCCTCGGCCGCGGCGGCTTCGATGGTGTTCGGTTCGGTCACCGGCCATTCCTATCACCCGGATGGCCGGGTGCGCTGGCCGCGCGCCTGCTGGGACGGCCGGCGGGCCCCGGTGGAGCCGCCGAGCCACGACGGCGCGCATCGACCGCACCAGGCTCCTCTCTGTGGCAAGCAAGGGTGGGACCAGCCGGGCCGGCCAAGCAGGCTTGGACCCGGTGAGCTGACCGTCCCGCGACCCGGTAGACCAGATCCCGACGTGCGTCGCGGCCCGCCATCCACACTGCGGAAGCCCAGGACGCCACGACGGGGCGTTTTAGCTGGTCAGAACCGATGGATGCCGGTTGCAACCGATCACGCTATGACCCAGATTCGGCCCAGCCGATCCACTGTGGACGGGTTATGGCGCCAGCGGCCAGCCAACTGCCACCGGTGAGTTGTCTGCCGTTAGCCTTGCGCCAGACGACGCGTTTCTTGACAATTTCCAGACGCGACGCCCCGACGCCATCGAAATCCAGGTAACGGCCTGGACAACCCGGCCGCCGCGGCCCGGTGGGACGAGTTCGCCGGCCGGCCGCTGCCTACCGCGTCACCACCGCCCGCACCGACATCCCGCTCGGCGCGCAAGCCCGCGGCGATGACGCCCGCTCCCGGGTGGAGGCGCATCGTGACCACGCCCGCCCCGTTCTCCGTCAACCAGATGCGCATCAACGCGCGACGACGACGGCTGCGCCGAGGACGCCGAGGAGCTGGCGGCTGACCCGGCCAACGAGGTCGACGACCAGGCCGTCGACGCGCGCGCGACCGCGGCCGCCCAAGAGCTGGACCGCTTCGACGACGCCGAACCCCGCCCGGCTCGCTCGCCGTGGTTCAAGCCGCGGAAGCAGCTGACGACGTGGGTGTTCGACCGGCCGCTGATCGGCACCACCCCGATCGCCGGGATCACCGCCACCACGCAGCAGCACCTCGGCGTGACGGTCGGGCGCGAGCTTGATCACGCCCGACCTCGGCGCCCTGGTCCGACCGCCGTTCATGGATCTCCTGGGCGTGACGGGCGTCAACAAACTGATCGGACTCAACCCGGCCACGACCGGCGTGCAGGCCATCACGGCCATGCGCGACTACTGCCACCGGTTCTTCCGGCAGGTTCGCGACTTCGGCGACCCGACGGACGAGGTGCTGCGGTGACTGCTGTTCGAGGCGGCCGCCCGCGCGCGACGCGAACTGCTCATCAGGGGAAGCCGGGACGCGGCCAAGGCGCTCCCGTTCGAGTGGCTCAACCTGAAGCCGCGGCGGCGGTTCCGCGACAGCACCCGAGAGGCCGTGATCGACGTGCTCCTGGCCAATGACTGGCAGAGCCTGATCCACCGCGCGGAGCATCCGACCCACGGCGACGTCCGAGACGGACTCCTGGGGCGTGTACCGCCCGCAGCTTTCCCGACCGGATCCGCGCCGGCGGCCAGCCAAGGGTTACAGCATTCAGGTGAACAGCGTCCGCGGACATCAACCTCGTCTTCGATGTCGGCGTGGTGGCGGCGAGCCCGGAACATCCGGGTTGTCCCCGACCTGCCTCTGGGGAGGCGAAGTTGTTCATCAAACGTGGAGTGGTGTCGCGAACGCTGTTGGTCGTGGTGACAGCGCTCGGTGCCGTGGTGCCAACGACGGCGGCCGCTGGTGATCCTCCGGCGCCGCTGTCGGTGGTTCTCGGATCGACGAGGCCGACGAACATGGCGGCGGCGGTCGGCGACCGGCTGCAACGTTCGACCGCGCGGTCGCGGGACGTCACCGGCGACGGCTGGCCTGACCTCATCGCACGACAACCGGACCTGAACAACGGAACGCTGTGGATCTACCCCCACACGCGCAACCCGCAGGGGGCCATCTTGGGGCCCCGAGTCCTGGCCGGCACGAACTGGAACACGATGAACTGGATCGGAGTCGCCGAACTCACCGGTGACACCCCGGAATACGAAACCTCGGCGTCGGCGCCGGCGGATCTGCTCGCCCGGCGCACCGACGGCACGTTGTTCATCTACCCGCACAGCGGAGCTCTCAACGGCAAGTCCACCTGGGGGACACCGGTCACCGTCGGCACCAACTGGAACATCTACGAAACCTTGATGCTCGCCGACATCAACACGGATGGCTTCGACGACATCTTCGCGGTCGACAACGACGAGCAGAAGATTTACTTCTACCTGCACACCGGAAGGCTCAACGGCAAATCAACATTCCTGCCGCGCCAGCTCTTCGGTGCAGGGTACTCGGAAACAGATGCCGGATTGTTCTTCACAGAATGGGCCCGCGAGGACCCGGATCTGGTCGGCATAGGGGAAGACGGTGTTGTCACCGCAATCCGCCACACACACAAACTCACCGTGGGCGCGGGTACATGGGACACCGATGACCCGTGGAAGTTCACAGCCGGACAGCTCGATCAGACGACGACGCAACGGGTCTTCCTGATGGACGTCGACGGAGATGGAAAGAATGACATTGTCAAGGCGACACCGGCCGGAGTGTTGATCTACTACCCGTTCAACGGCTGGAAGTCCAACCCGGCGCTGGGAACCCCGAGAACGATCGGGACCGGCGGCTGGCAGGCAATGGATTTGCTCACCTGAGCCTCGCCGACTATACGACCCATTCGACTGGAACAGGTGATCACGCCGTGAAGATGAGAATCAAAGTTGCCGTGTGCGCTCTTGCGGCCGGCCTGTTGACACCTCCGGCGCCAGCCGCGGCCGGCTCGCTCTCCGCCGTCGATTCAGCAGTGCTCGACCCGAGTCGGTCAGCGGTCTTCCATGGTATGGCGACGGAAGCCGAGGCGGTCCACCGGGCCAGACTGAGCTCCGGCCCGCAGGGTGATGCGCTGCGCAACCTGGCGGAGTCGAGCAAATACGTCGTGCAGACAACACCGGAGATGCTGGCCGGCGACGAGATCGATCCGGTGACCTTCGATGAATGTCAATCACATCAGGTAACTCCAGCGAATCCCATCTGGTTCAAGAATAAATACAACTCGTGCGTTTCAACGGCGCTCGGCATCGATCACTATGTGACCCGAAATGGACAACGGGTCCTCACTGGCACGTCAGTGTTTCGAAGAAGTTATATTTCGATCGCGCAGCCTGCGGAAAATCGGATAAAATTCGGCATTCGACTCATCCACGATCATGACGAAGACGTTGTCGATGACAGCGTGCTAGTAGACCTCAAGATAGGCTGCCTGGAGGTTCATCTGGATCCCGCCTGGGAAGGTAGTTGCACAACATCTCTTGGCGGCGCCCCAAAAACAATTGCTCAGCTGAAGGTCGAGAACGGAGCAGATCCCGCCTGGTTCGAGTCGACACTGAGCACAACCAAAGCGTCGACCGATATGTACAGTGCGGAGAGGCGTGGCTATTTTTCCGTTGACCACCTGGTGACCGTCACCGATCGCGAGGGCAGGATGGCGACGACATTCTATCCCGCAGCAGATGTTCGATGCGACGACGCCAAGTACGTGTCCGGAAGCAAATGCGTTTTCCATAAGGTTTCCTCATCACTTGCCCTTTACACCAGCGACCCGAAGCACGGGGAGTCGGCGAAGTTCATCAAAGATGCTCAGACCAATCTCGTTCTAACCTACCCCGGCTCGCTGGGAAAGAAGGTGCCTGGCAGATTTGGGGAAGAACCGCTGCACAGGCTTTACAAAGACTATGACACCAAGAACGACATCGCGGGCTCGCACCGCAAGGTCCGCCGCGCTTGCCAGGTCCGGTGGGGCGTCGACTACACCCTCAACGCGGCGGGTGAAGTGCTCCAATGCGACGAGTATCCCTTTGCCACCACTTACGAGAACTCGGCCAGAGTCAACGACAGCACCCCGCTCACCTACGCTGTCAGGCCAGTCAATGCCCTGCACAACGAGACGGCGGGACAGCTCTACGGAAAGTGGCTGGGTACTGACCATATCTTGGATGGCGACCCGTTCTACGTGATCATCCGTTGATAGTCGACCTGAGGCCGCCTCGAGCAGTTCAGTGAGGGGCCGAGCCGGCGCGCTCGGCGGAGCGCCGGGCACCGGCGCGCATCACTCGACTTGGTGATCTCCGAGGTGGGACGTCATTCCCGGTCGTGGCGACCCTCTTGTCTAGTGCTGAGGTGACCGGTCCGGCATGCCCCCCCCGACCGTCCCGATCGCAGGCTGTGCGGCTCGGCGGCAATACTCCCCCTGTTTGCCGCCGAGCCCTACCTCTCACGACGCGAAAGCGATACACGCCGAATCGCGGTCACCACTCGGGTAATTGCGCCCTGTTGTCATCGAGAAAAGCTAGACTCGGGACACCGGCGCATCAACCAGTCGGGTGGTTTTATGTCTGCCGACAGCCAAGTTTCACTTTCCCAAGCTCAGCGAGAAGGTTGCCAAGCTACTGGGCGCGGTCGAGGACATCGTTGGCGGTAGCGGTGAGCTGAGCGGCGTTGGAGCAGTTTCGACTTCGACCCAGGTGATCGGCGTCGAGGCGGTGAGGCGGTCGCGCAGGGGCAACGCTGCCGTTCGCCCGGTTCTTCGAAGCCGGACGTCTGCCCGGCCGCGCCTTCCGACGAGGAAGGTCCCGCTCGCGGCGGCGCTCATCTCGTTGTCCACGGTGGGGCCTGGCCGCCGCGCGCCAAGATCCACAACTCCCGGACCATGAGCATGGCCGGATGCCTTACCGAGCGGCACCGGCCGGATCGGTGGCTCCCTTGCTCCCGGGTACTTCTCCGTCGGATCCGCCAGGGAGCGACGAAAGGGACCGGCTGGGCCGACCGGGTGACGTTCCGGATGTCCTCTCAACCGCACACGGGACGGCCGCGTGGGGCACTGTGCACCCATCCGACACGCCGGAAGGCAGGATCGATGAACTCTCGCACTGCAAAAGCCGTGGTCGCCGCAACACTGACGGCCGCCGGATTGTCCGTCTCCCTGGCGTCACCCGCGGCCGCGGCCGTCAATGGCTGCACCACCGCGAAGTACGGCAACAACGGGTCGATGGCCTACTGCATCGCATCCGCTCCCGGCTCGCAGTTCCGGGCGGCGGCCTATTGCAAGTACCTCACGCCCACGGGCTCCGAAGACCACAACTTCTTCTACGGCGCATGGCGGAAGCAAGGCGACGAAATCTACTCCAGCGTGGTCTGCGGTGCCGGGTGGATCTACCTCAGTCCCGACGTCCAGACGAAGTGACCCGACCTACCCGATCTGTACGACGTACTTCCCCCCGCACACCACCGGGCTTCCAGCGCGGTGCGCTTGCGCCGTCTCCGCCAGGGAAGGCACCTTGTCGACGGCCGCGCCACGCCCGTGTGCTGCGCTGGCCGCGATGTAACCCAGCGAGGTCCGGGCCAAGTCAGAGCGAAGGCGATGGTGACCATGCGGCCTCCCAGAGTCAGTAGCCGCCGGACGCTCGGCAGGCCGGTGCCCGCGATGTCCGGGACGGCGTCGAACCGGCCCAGCTCCGCGGGCCCGACGGTACGGTGGTCGAAACCCCGGGTGGCCCCAGCTGACTGATGAAGCCGAGGTTCGCGGCGAGCGCCAAAGCCGTGACCTCGGCTTCGTAGGCGTAACCGAGCTGGACGGCCGCGTTGTCGACGCCCACCGCCGCGCCCGTACGAGCAGCCGTTCACCCAGGCGGTACATCGAGCCCGAGCCGGGTCCCGGAGTTCGAGCAGCTGCGCAAGCGGCAGCAGGACCTCCGGCACTAGGTGAATTCGACCCCCAGACGGCGCTGCGGCGCTAGTCCCCGCCGCTGATTTCCGCCACTAGAATGACGTGCCAGTCGTCCTGGCAATAGTGGCGGCCGTCCACCGACGGCAGCACGCGAATGGACACCCGCCCGTCGATGTCGGCCGGCGAGCCACCGCCGACCACGTGGTGGTTCCGGATGGCGGCTCCGCCGGCACAGCTCGCGCGCAAGACGGGCTTCCGCGTCGCCGCGGCTGGTCCGCCCGGGAGCCGCGTCGGCCGGCGCGGAAGTCATCGCCCCGGCGATGCCCAGCAATCCAGCGACAGCGACCACCTCGAGGGCGACGCCGATCGGACGATTCGCGTGACAAAAGAACGGTTTCATCGGACCTTCTCGTTAGGCGAGTGCCATCGGAGTCGCCTGCGCCGGCGGCCGAGTTACGGATTACATGCCGGCGAACCGAACGTGACGGAATCGAGACGGCGGCTGTAACACGGGATCCCATTATCACGACCCTTCACACGTCATCGCGGCCGTTCTTGTTCGGCTATTTCGCGAACCCCTGCTACGTCGGCCACTACCTGCACCGGAACTTCGACCACCGGAGCTGCGCGGCAAACTGAGCGAGGAAAATTGGATCAGGCGTGCCCACTACCAAAATGATGCGCACGCGCAATCAGGCGTTTCCCTGCATCTGCTGCAGGCGGACAGTTCATACCGCACGACGTTCACCCACAAAGGAGCTTTGGGCGATTTCAGCTGGGAACCACTCCTGAGCAAGGTGGTCAAGAAGACCAGCGGAGGCTGATCGACCTGTACATCTGCACCCTCCCCGAGCTCTGCCGGCTGATGGCGACGGCCGACGTCGAGGCCGACGCCCAAGCGACGCCGGAGGAGACCCTGCAGAAGTTCGCAGCGAGCGGGAATGCGTTCAACGCCGCCGTGATGGACCGCCCGCGGAACGGGCTGATGACGAATTGGCGAGCGAAGTGAGCAGCCTCCGCTGTCTCGACTGAAGGTCGGAGTGCCCGAAACTCCCCCATCGCTGCCCCGGAGTCAGTAATACGTATCACTCCCTTGACCCAGCCCCGGCCCCATGCCACCGTCACGGCACACTTCGACGACGGAGGAGCCGCCATGACCCTCACCCGCCGCGGCCTGCTGGCCGGTACCGCCGCGCTCGGCGCGGCCGCGTTCCTGCCCGGGACCGCCTCCGCGGCACCGGCCGGGTTCCCGGACTACCGGTACCAGCGGCTCGCCCTCGTGAAGAGCAAGCTGCGCTACAACCCCACCGGCGAGCTGATCTTCCCCTGCATCCGGGGGACCAAGGGCCGCATCCCGGGCGCGCTCGGCGCGTACTACCTCTACTACGCCCCGCACGACGCGCCCGGCGGGATCTGCCTGGCGTACGCGAACTCCCTCGACGAGGAGTTCACCGAGTACGCCGGCAACCCGGTCATCAAGAACTCGTGGCCGGGTGAGTACTCGGTCAGCCACGTCTCCTCCCCGCACGCCCTGTGGAACGACGACGTCCAGCGGCTCTACCTGTACTTCCACGGCGAGAACACCGTGACGCGGCTGGCCAGCTCGGCCGACGGCATCCACTTCGGCTACGAGAAGGAAGTCCTCTCGACGCGGCTGCAGCCCGCGGGCACCACCGAGACGTCCTACGCCCGGGTGTTCCGCCACGACCTGCCGGCGAAGAACGCCCGGTACGTCATGGTCTTCATGCTCAACAACACCACCAACCACCGTGACATCGGCTGGGGCTGGTCGGCCGACGCGCGGACGTGGACGTTCTCCCAGACGCCGCTGGTGCGCCACACCGACGTCGGCGCGTCCGACATCGGCGGCCCGCACCTGCTGGAGCGCAACGGGAGCACGTACGTCGTCTACAACACCGACATCGCGCACGGCGGGAAGCTGATGATCACCGAGGTCGGGACCGATTTCTCGAAGCGCGACCACCTCGGGGTGTTCCACGCCCCGCTGGCCGGCGCCCCGGACAACGGGCGCTGCGCGGCGCCGAGCTTCGGCACCTACCAGGGCTGGGAGTACATGATCTACGAGGCCGGCGCGCGGCTGGCCGGGAACATCGCCATCGCCCGCGCCGGCTGAGGTCCGGTGGCAGGATGCGGCCATGTTTTCGTTGCCCCTCGACGGCGTCACGGTCGTGTCCTGCGAACAGGCGGTCGCCGCGCCACTGGCCACCCGGCACCTGGCCGACCTCGGCGCCCGCGTGCTCAAGATCGAACGGCCGGGCAGCGGCGACTTCGCCCGCGCGTACGACGAAACCGTGCACGGCCTGTCCAGCCACTTCGTCTGGCTCAACCGGTCGAAGGAGAGCATCACGCTCGACCTGAAGAGCGAGGCCGCGGGTGGGGTGATGGCCGCGCTGCTGGACCGGGCCGACGTCTTCGTGCAGAACTTCGCCCCCGGCGTCGCCGAGCGGCTCGGCTTGGGTGCGGCGGACATCCGCGCGTCCCGGCCGCGGCTGATCACGTGCTCGGTGTCGGGGTACGGCTCGAGCGGACCCTACCGCGACGCGAAGGCGTACGACCTGCTCATCCAGTCCGAGGCCGGCCTGGTTTCGGTGACCGGGTCCGAGGCGGAGCCGGCGAAGAGCGGCATCCCGGCCGCCGACATCGGCGCCGGGATGTACGCGTTCTCCGGCATCCTGTCCGCACTCTACGACCGGGAGCGCACCGGGCGGGGCACGGAGCTGGAGGTCAGCCTGTTCGACTCGCTCGTCGAGTGGATGGGATTTCCGTTGTACTACGCGGGTTACGGCGGGACGCCACCCCCGCGGACGGGCACGAGCCACCCCGCGATCGCGCCGTACGGCACGTTCGCCGCGGGGGACGGCACCGAGCTGGTGCTGGCGGTGCAGAACGACCGCGAGTGGGCGGCGTTCTGCGAGCACGCGGTCGAGCGGCCGGAGTGGGTGACGGACGAGCGGTTCGCGACCGGCAGCGCCCGCGTCGCCAACCGGGCGCTGCTCGAGGGCGAAATCGAGGCGATCTTCGCCGGGTTGAGCGGCGGTGAGCTGGAGTCCCGGCTGAAGGCGGGCCGGATCGCGCACGCGCGTCGCCGCGAGCTGACCGACGTCCTGAGCCACCCGCAGCTGACGGCACGCGACCGCTTCGCCGACGTGGCGACGCCGGCCGGGCCGATCCGGGCGACGCTGCCGCCGATCACCGTCGCCGGCCGGGCGCCCCGGATGGACCCGGTGCCGGACGTGGGCGAGCACACCGACGCGGTGCTGACGGAGTTCGGCTTCGACGCGGAGGCGTTGCGGCGTCAGGGAGCCGTGTAGCGCATCGGGATCTTGTGGTACCGCGGGTCCGGCCGGCCTCACTCCCCCAGGATCCGCCGGGCGCGGGTGAGCACCGGCTTGTCCACCATCTTCCCGTCCACAGTGGACACCGAATCGCCCGCCGTGACGACACGTCGTGCCCAGGCGCGTTCCGCTTCCGTGGGCTCGAAACCCGCTCGGACCAGGGCGATCTGCCGCGGGTGGACGCACAGCTTCCCGCCGAACCCCAGCCGCCGCGCGTAGCGGACATCGGCGGACAGCCGTTCGTCGTCGCTCAGGTCCGTCGTCACGCCGTCCACCGGCGGGGCCAGACCCGCCGCCGCGGAGGCGACCACCAGCCGCGAACGGGCGTAGGCGAACGGCTCCGGGTCGTCCGGGTCGACGCCGAGTTCCGCCGCCAGGTCGACGCTGCCGAACGCCAGCCGTGACACCGACGGCACGGCCGCCAGTTCACCGGCGCCTTCGACGCCCCGCGCGGTTTCGACCAGGGCCACGACCTCGCGGAACCCGGCGAGCACACCCGGCGTCTCCGCCTTCGGCACCATGACCGGCACCCCGCGCGCCGCCACGAGCGCGGCGTCGGCCTCGAACCACGGCGTGCCCGGGGCGTTGATCCGGACCATTGCCGTGCCGCCGCCCGCCAGCCACTCGCCGACCGCCGCGCGGGCGGTGTCCTTATCCGCCGGGGCCACGGCGTCTTCGAGGTCTGCGATCACGACGTCGGCGCCGCTTACCACCGCCTTGGCGAAGCGGTCGGGCCGGTCGCCGGGCACGAACAGGAACGTCGTCGCGGTCATGGTGCCCCGAAGGTATCAAAGGCGACGGGAAGGGTCTTGGACGCGGCGGCGGGGTCCGGCCGAGAGTGGAGGGCGAACCACCACGACCACGAAGGGTTGGCAATGAAGGTCTTCCTCACCGGCGGCTCCGGGTACGTCGGCCGCGCGACCGTCCGGGCACTCGTGCGGGACGGGCACGAGGTGAGCGCGCTGGCCCGCAGCGAAGCCGCGGCGCGGACGCTCACCGGACTGGGTGCGCGACCGGTCACGGGCGGGCTGACGGACACCGGCGTCCTGCGCGAGGCCGCGGCCTCGGCCGACGGCGTCATCCACCTCGGCCAGCACTACGGCGCTGACACCGCCGAAGTCGACCGCGCGGCCGCCGACGCCCTGCAGGACGGCCTCGGCGACCGCGGGCCGTACGTGCACACCGGCGGCGTCTGGGTCTACGGGAACACCGACGGCGTGGTCGACGAGGACACGCCCCAGTCCCCGCCGTCGATCACGGCGTGGCGCCGCGCGAACGAGGACCGGGTCCTCTCGCGCGGCGGCCATCCGGTGCTCGTGATGCCCGGCCTGGTCTACGGCCTCAGCGGCGGGCTCGTCGAGGCGTTCTTCGCCGAGCCCGGGCGCGCGGCGGGTTCGGTCCCGATGATCGGCGACGGCGGCAACCACTGGGCCGTCGTGCACGTCGAGGACGTCGCCGAGCTGTACGTGCTCGCCCTGAACGCGCCGGCGAAGGCGGTGTACGCGGGGGTGAGCCAGAACGTGCCGGTGCGGGACGTCGTCGAAGCCCTTACCCACGCCGCCGGCTGTCCCGGCCGTGTCACTTCGCTGTCGTCCGAGGAGGCGGCGGACCGGATGGGGCCGATCGCCGAAGCGTTCGCGCTGGACCAGCGCCTGACGGCGGCCCGGGCCAGGCGCGAACTCGGCTGGGCGCCGCGGCACCTGGACGCGGTGGCCGAACTCCGGGGGTAAGGGCCCGGCCCGGCCGGAGTGCGTGTTCGCCCGATGCGGGCGGGGCGGCCTCAGCACGATCGTGGACTCCGTCGGCAACGTTCGACAGCGTTCGGCACCGTTCGACGGAGTGAGGGATCGGTATGCGAGGCGACTGGATCTACGACTGGGCCAAGGTGGAGATGGAGTACCGGGCCGGCCCCGCCCCGGCGGCGGTGGCCCGGCGCCGGCCGTCGAAGGTGTGGCGGAGCCTGCGCGCGGGCCTGTTCCCGGTGCGGCGAGCGGAGTTGCGGGTGGCGGCCGAGCGTTAGCGGGCCGCCGCGTGCACCCGCTCGACCACCGGCGGCAGCCCGGCCAAACCCGGCAGGACGGCATCCGCCACCGCCGGGTCGTGCGGGTCCGCGTGCCGGTTGATCCACACGCGCGGGATGCCCAGCGCCCGCGCCGGCACCATGTCGTGGAAGTGGCTCTGCGCGATGTGCACCCAGTTCTCCGCGGTGGCGCCGAAAGTCTCGGCGAAGCGCCGGAAGTGGCCGTGGGCGGGTTTGTACTCGCCGACGCCCTCCGCGGTGACGATCGCGTCGACCGGGACCACCAGCCGGCGCTGGGTCTCGCCGATCAGGTCGCGGTCGCAGTTGGTCAGCAAGGCGATCCGCCAGCCCGCTTCCCGCAGCCCGGCCAGTGCCGCGCGGGTGTCCGGGAAAACCGGCCAGTGCGGCAGCCCGGTGCCGAGCACGGACGCGTCGTCGGGCACCAGCTCCAGCCCGGCTTCGGCCGCGGTCCGGCGCGGGGACTCGGCGAGCACCTCGCGGTAGCGCCGCCCCGGTTCTTCCGCCTGCACCTGGGGTTCGAAGCGGTTGTAGACCTCGAGCAGCTCCGCGCCGCGGCCGGGGAACAGCAGCTCGATCCCGGTGGCGATGCCGTGGCGCCAGTCCACCAGCGTGCCGAAACAGTCGAAGGTCGCCCAGCGGATCATCGCTCTCCCGTGCTCGTCGTCCGGTCTTCCCCGGCGATGATCTCCGCGAACTCGGAGATCAGCCGCGATCGCCGGGTGGCCACCCAGGCGAGGCAGACCTCGTTGGGCGGCAGGTCCTCGACCGGCACGTGCGCGACGTCCGGCCGGGTGTAGTACGCCGACGTCGACCGCGGCACCACCGCGATCCCGCGCCCGGCGGCGACGTGCTCCAGCTTCTCTTCGACGCTGCGGAACTCGCGCCGCCGCGGGGCCGTGCCGTCGCGCAGCTCGACCGCGACGTCCCGCCATTCCGGGACCGCGTCCGGGTCGTTGAGCACGTGCTCGTCCGCCAGGTCGGTGACGCGGACCGACTCCTTGCCCGCCAGCCGGTGCCCGGCCCGCACCACCGCCACGCGCGGTTCGGCGAACCACGGCCGGACGGTCAGCCCGCGCCGGTCCACCGGGAGGCGGATCAGGCTGACGTCGGCGCGGCCGTCGTGCAGCACCTCGGTCTGGTCCTCCCACGTCGTGCGCAGCAGCTCGACGGCGACGCCGGGGTGGCGCGCGGACAGCGCCTGGACCGCGTCGGTGACCGTGAGACCCGGCATGAACGCCACGGTGAACGTGGCGCGAGCGGCCGTCGCGACCCGGCGGCGCAGGGCTTCGGCCGAGGCCAGCAGCGGACGCGCGTCCGCGAGCAGCTGGCGGCCCGCGTCGGTGAGCTCGGTGGACCGCTTGTCCCGCCGGAACAGCTGCGCCCGCAGCTCGGCCTCCAGCGCCCGGATCTGCCGCGACAGCACCGGCTGCGCGATGTGCAGCCGCGCGGCGGCGCGGCCGAAGTTCAGCTCCTCGGCGACCGCGACGAAGTAGCGCAGCTTGCGCAGGTCGACGTCCGTCACGCGTGCGCCCCGAGGAACGTCCGCAGGGGCGGGTCCACCGCCGCCGCGTGGGTGAAGCTCAGGAAGTGGGCACCACCCTCGACGACGACCAGCGGCTCGGCGGCGGGCAGCGCGGCTGCCAGCTCCGACGCGCGCTCGACCGGGTAGGCGAGGTCCGCGGAGCCGTGCAGGACCAGCGCCGGGCACGAGATCTCGCTCGCGCGCGGCAGGACGGCGTCCCGGTCGACGAGCGCGTTCATGGCCGGCGTCAGCTGCGCGGGCGGTACCGAGCGCCAGCGCTCCTTCCACTCCGGAGCGTCGAAGTCGCCGAAGCAGATCTTCGCGACGCCGTCGAGCACCTCGGCCGGGGCGCCGCCGGCCACCCACGCGTCCAGCACGGCCCGGTAGCCGGCCGCGACGGCGGGGTCTTCCGCGGCCGCCGAGGTGCCGAGCACCGCGATGGCGCTGATCCGTGCCGGGGCGAGCAGCGCCAGCCGCAGCGCGACGAACCCACCCTGGCTCGTCCCGACGACCGCCGCGCGCTCGACTCCGAGGTGGTCGAGCACGCCGAGGACGTCCCGGGCGACGTCCCAGTAGTCGAACGCGCCGCCGGCGGGGGTGCCGCCGTGCCCGCGCTCGTCGACGGTGACGCACCGGAAGCCCTCGAAGGCCGCCAGCTGCGCGGCGAACATCCGGCCGTCCATGAGGAAGCTGTGCAGGAGCACGACCACCGGGGCCGGTCCGCCGTGGTCGGTCCAGGCCACTTCCCGCCCGCCGATGAGCGTCATCGCACCCTCCGGATCCTCGGCCGGCGAACCGGCCGATCGCCACGAACGCCGCCGGCACCAGCAGCACGGCGTTGATCGGCAGCGCCTTCGTTTCCTCGCGCCGTGCGTGCACGATGATCGCACCGATCCGGATCGCCGCCAGTTCGGTGGCGGCGAGCTGCCTCACCGCCGCGTCGGAGAAGTCCGCCGTCCAGCCCGTGTCCGGGTTCTCCGGCAACGCCTCAACTCGGCTGGACCGTGACCGATCCGCCCGGGCGCAGGGTGATCGTGCGCTTCCAGGCCCCGGCGCGGACCTCGGTCCGGGTGCCGCCGACGCTGCGGATCACCGCCTTCGTCACCTTCCCCGCGCGCCAGGACAGGTCGACCTCGAACCCGCCGCGTGCGCCGATGCCGGTCACCCGGCCCGAGGCCGCCCACGCCGTGGGCAGGGCCGGCAGCAGTTCCAGCACTCCCGGCCGCGAGTACACGAGCATCTCCACCATCGCCGCCGGCGCGCCGAGGTTCGCGTCGATCTGGAAGATCGTGTAGCTGCCCTGGCTGTACATGTCGAAGAAGTTGGGCGCGGTCCCGTTGCCGTTGGCCACCGACGGCCGCAGCACCGTGAGCAGCAGCTGGTACGCGCGGTCGGCGTCCTTGAGCCGGGCCCAGCACGCCGAGCGCCACGCGGTCGCCCAGCCGTAGCTGTCCATCCCGCGCGCGACGAGCAGCGCGCGCACGCCGTCGAGCAGGGCCTTCGGGGACGTGTCGGCCGCGATCCGGTCGCCGGGGAAGAAGCCGATCAGCGGCGAGAGGTGCCGGTGCGTGGTCTCGCCGAGGTTGTCCGGCGACATCCACTCCTCGAGCCAGCCGGTCGCCGGGCTGACTTCGGGCAGGTAGAGCTTCCGCTGCAGGCCGCCGATCCGGTCGCCGTACGCGCGGTCCCGCCCGAGCACCGCGACGGCTTCGCGGTAGTGCTCGAACAGGTCCCAGACGATCTCCTGGGCGTAGGTGTTGCCGCGGGTGTCCTGCGGCCCGTGCTCGGGCGACCAGTCGTGGTCGTCGACGAGCACCTCCCGCCCGCCGAGCGTCATCGGCACCAGCCGCGCCTCCCAGAACTCGCACGCGCCCTCGAGCAGCGGGTAGATCCGCGTGAGGTACGCCTTGTCCTGGGTGAACGCGTAGTGGTCCCACAGCGAGTTGCACAGCCAGGCGTTGCCGGCCGGGTGCCACCACCAGCCGGAGCCGCCGTAGATGTTGGTGGAGAACGCGACCGCCCAGCCGCCGATCTTGCCGCTGGTGTTGCGGAAGCGGTTCCTCGGGTCGTTGAACAGGCGGTTCGTGCTGTCCGTCCACACGGGAAGCTGCGCGAGGCAGTAATCAGCCAAGGCAGTGAAACTCCCGGGCAGCGCCGCCCGGTCCGCCAGCCAGTAGTTCATCTGCAGGTTGATGTCGGTGTGGTAGTCGCTCATCCAGTCCGGCGTGTTGGTGTTCTGCCAGAGGCCCTGCAGCCCCATCGGCAGGCCGCCGCGCGATCCGGTGATGGTCAGGTAGCGCCCGAACTGCAGGTAGCTCGCCTCCAGCTCCGGGTCGGCGGTCGCCGGGTCGTCGTGCCGGGCCAGCAGCCGCGACCAGGTGTCCAGCGCCCGCTTCGCCGGCGGTGACTGGCCCAGGTCGACGGCCATCCGGTCGTAGAGCCGCCGGTAGTCGGCGACGTGCGTGGCCAGCAGCGCGCCACCCCCGGCGTGCACGGCCTTCGCCGCCTTCTGCTTCGCGAGCGCCAAGGGGTCGAGGGCGGCGTCGAGGAACTTCCGGGCCGCGTCGGGCACGTAGTTCGTGCCGCCGCTGAAGACGATGACGACGTCCCGGCTCCCGCTGAAGGTCACCCCGCCGGCCACGGTGCACGCGTACTCCAGGCCGTTGGCGAACGAGCCGGCGAACGCCGCCGTGCCGGACATCGTTTCGCCGCGGGTGGGTTCCAGCGAGACCGAGCCGGTCACCGGGCCGCCGGTGAGCCGGACGACCACGACGTCGTCGGGGTGGCTCGCGAAGTACTCGCGGCGGTAGCGCACGCCCTGGTGCCGGTAGGTGATCACGACGACGCCGTTGCTGAGGTCGAGCGTGCGGCGGTAGTCGGTGACGCCGGTGTGCGCGGGCACCGAGATCCGCAGCTCGGCCAGCAGGCCGAGGGTGCCGAACTTCTCGCGTTCGTAGGGGAACTGGCCGTCGTCTTCGAGGACGTCGTTGGCGCCGCCGGTCCACAGCGACGCGTCGGCGAGGTACAGGAAGTCGGCGGCCGGGTCACCGCCGACCAGGGCACCGATCCGACCATTACCGATCGGCAAGCCCTGCTCGATGATCTTGTCCTCGGCCGCGGGGGCCGGGTACCACAGCGTCGTCGCCCGCGCGTCCGGCACGAGGTCGGCCTCGGCCGGACGCAGAACATCCGCACTGGCAGCGAAAGGCGGGATGCCGCTGAAGGCGAGACCGGCGCCGACCGCGCCACCGAGCTTGAAGAAGGTACGGCGAGAGGGAGGGTTCGACATGTCGGATCCGTTCGGCGTTGAAGGCGGGACCGGCGTGCAGCCCGCCAAACATATGACCTATCCGGATCCGAGGTCAAGAATCTTCGTAATTAATCCGAATACATCCGAGCATGCTCGGTCAGGTACTCCCGGAACGTGATCTCGCCTTCGCGGTGCTCCGGGGCCAGGTGGCCACCGCCGGCGTAGGCGCGGAACGTCTCCCCCGGGACCTTCAGCGGCACGATCCGCCGGACCCGCCCGCTCACCTCGCCGACCGCCCCGGCCAGCTCCGCCGCCGTCAGGATCTCCGGGCCGCCGAAGTCGGCCACCCGGCCCGCCGGCTCATCGGACACGAGTGAGACGAGCCGCCCGGCGACGTCGCGGACGTCCACCGGCTGGAACGAGATCCGCGGCACCGGTACCACCGGCAGCCGGGCCGCACCCGCGAGCAGGGTCCGGACCAGGCCGTGGAACTGCGTGGCCCGCTGGATCGTGTACGGCAGCCCGGACGCGGCGAGCAGCTGCTCGGTCTCGTGCTTGGCCCGGTAGTAGCCCAGCGGCACGCGGTCGACGCCGACGATCGAGACGTACACCAGGTGCGGGGCGCCGGCCCAGCGCGCGGCCTCGACCAGCGTCCGCGCCAGCGTCGTCTCGTGCAGGAAGTCCGTGGCGCAGTGGACCACGACGTCCGCTCCGGCCACGGCGCTGTCGATGCCCCGACCGGTCCGCAGATCACCCCGGACGACGTCCGGCGCGGCCCGCCGGCTGAGCACGCGGACCTCCTCCCCCGCCGCCCGCAGGCCCGCCACGACCGCCGAGCCGAGCTGCCCGGTGCCGCCGGTGACCAGGATCCGCACGTCGACCACCTCCGGCGCCATCCTGGCACGGCGGTGCCCGCCGGGAAACGGTTTCCCGGCGGGCACCTGTGCGTGCTTTCAGTTGCGGGTGATGGTGAACGTGCTGGTCGTGTTGCGGATGTCCTGGGCGTTGTCGCTCAGGGTGAGCCCGGTGAACGTCGCCGAGCCGACGGCCGGGCCCTGCCCCGGTTCCGGCAGCTCGTTGGCCCAGATGCCGATCCCCGACTTGGCGTCGAAGGCGTCCCCGCTGCGGTGCGCCCCGGTGATCGACACGTTCGTCAGCACGGTGTCCTCGACCGGGTGCTCCGGCGTGGTGCCGTCGTACTTGGTCTGGAACATGATGCCGCTGTAGGTCGGGCTCTGGATGTCCACATCGGACACCCGGATGCCGCGGAACTCCTTGGACGCCGAGAACAACCAGATCGCCGGGAAGGTCTGCTGGCCCCAGAAGTGGCCACCGTCCCGGACCAGGGAGGCGTTCTGGACCGTCGTCGGCTGCGGCCCGAACCCGAGGAACGGGTAGCCGAAGTCGAGCGAGCTGATCGTGATCGCCGAGTAGGTCAGCGTGTCCGCGATGTAGAGGTTCCGGAAGGTGTTGCTGTACCCGCCGTAGACCGCCAGCCCGGCCGCGCGCCACGGGGTGAGCGAGGTCAGGTTCTCGAACACGTTGTCGTACTGGTTGCCCGGGTTGAGGTCCGTGGCGGCGAACAGCGCGAAGCTGTCGTCGCCGGTGGACCGGGCTTCGATGTTGGTGACGTGGTTGCCGGTGCTCCCGTTCGTCAGGTTGACGCCGTCGGCGAAGGTGTCGCGGATCCGGGAGTTCTTGATCGTGGTGTTGTCCACGTTCGTGCCCCAGACCATCACCACCTGGTGCTCGACCCAGATGTTGTCGATCGTCAGGTTGGCGACGTTGGTCAGGTTGAACACCTTGCCGGGACCGTCGATGCGGGAGGTGTAGTTCCCGAACACCGCGAACCCGCTGAACGTCGACCCGTTCGCGCTCGCCTGCACGTCGATGCCGATGTCGGTGTTCTCCTGACCCGAAGGCGCGGAGAACTTCGTGAACCACGGCCCGGCGCCGGTGACCGTCACGGCCTTGCCGTAGACGTTCAGCTTGCTCGACATCGCGTAGTTCCCGGCCGGCAGGTAGACGCCGGTCAGTGTCGTGTCCTGGCGGACCTTGTCGAGGGCGCTCTGCACGTCCTGCTGCGTGAAGCCGGTGGGCACGGCGAAGTGTGCCGGGTCCGGGTTGGCGGTCGCGGTGGCCTGCTCGAAGTTCACGAAGTCGATCGCGTAGTTCGTGCTGTTGGCCGCGTCCTTCTGCAGCTTGATCTTGTGCCCGGCGGGCACGGTCGTGCCGAGCATCGCGCCGGCCTCGTCGTAGATGTGCCGCGGCCCGGCGCCCGGCGAGTTGCCCGGGCCGGTTTCGGCGCCGTAGAGCCAGGCGTAGTGCGAGGTCAGGTCGATGGCCTTCAGGAACGTGCCGTCGACGTAGACGTTCAGCGTCGAGTTCTGCCCGCCGCCGCCCGCCGAGTCCGGGATGGAGAACCGGGTGACGAGGGTGTTGGTCGACGCGCGGGTGGTGAACTCCACCGACGAGCCGGTCGAGTTCAGCGTGACGGCCTTGCGGCCCGACGCTTCACCGGCGAGGTCGCCGATGGTGCGGTTGGGACCGACCACCGAAGCACCGCCCGCGACGACGCCGTCCTCGGCCTCGTACATGTCGTAGGGCATGTTCGCGCCCCGGCCGACGAACAGCGCCTGGGTGCTGGTGTTGTTGGCCTGCTTGACCGGCAGCTCGTTGGCGTCGTTCGCGACGACCGTCTTGACCGTGTACCGGCCGTTGGCGGCGGTCCAGGTCCCGACGGTGACCGGCGCCGCGGTGGCACCCGCGGCGATCGCGCCGGTGTAGCTGCCGCTGAGGGTCTTCACCACGGTGCCGTTCTGGTCGGTGACGGTCACCGTGATGCCGTGGGCCCCGGCCGCCGACGCGACCGTGCCCTGGTTGCGCAGGGTCGTGCTGAACGTGACGGTGTTGCCCGCGGACGGGTTGCCGGGCGACCACGCCGTCGCCGCGACGAGGTCGGAGCTCTGCACCGGGCTGACGACCAGCGCCGTCGACGCGGTGTAGGAGTTGTTGGCCTCGTTCTGCTCGATGACGGCGTTGGCCTCGTCGACCTTCGCGGTCAGCTGGTAGCTGCCGGCGTCGCGGGTGCCGATGTTCGCCGACACGGTCGCCGACGCACCGGCCGCGAGCGCGCCGACGTTCGCGGTGCCGACCTTGGTGGTGCCCAGGTAGAGGTTGACGTTCGTCGCGCCCGAGGCCGCCGTCCCGGCGTTGCGGACGGTCGCCGACGCGGTGATCGCGTCGGTCTCCACGGGGTTCTGCGGCGACCAGGACACGGCCGACACGGTCAGGTCCGGGTTGGGCGCGGGGACGCCGAAGACCTGGAACTCCGCGGCCTGCCCGCCGCCGGCGCCGGAGTTGGCGGTGACGCGCAGCCGGACGTCGGCGGCCCGGCCGCTGAGCGGGATCGTGACGGTGTTGCCGCTGCCCGGGCTGAAGCTGTAGGTCTGCGCGGCGGCCAGCGTGGTGAACGCGGTGCCGCTCTGCTCCCGGCCTTCGACGGCGATCGTCTGGGTGCGCGGGCCCCATGAGGCGTCGGGGTTGAGCTTGACGACGACCTGGTTCAGGTCGGCGTTCGAGCCGAGCGCGACGGTCAGCAGGTTCGGGTAGGTCCCGCCGCCGCCCTCCCAGTACGTGCTGGTCGAGTTGTCGTTGGCGTTGGCGGCGACGAAGGTGAACTCGGTCGACGACGCCGTGATCGGCTTGCCCACGGCGAGGTTCGTCCCGGCCTGGGTGCCGGTGCGGGTGACGGTGTTGCTGGTGCCCGACTGGTTGCCCGCGGCGTCCTTCGCGCGCACGAAGTACGAGACGGTGGTGCCGTCGGGCTGGCTGTCGGTGTAGGTCAGGACGTTCCCGGCGACGCTGCCGCGCAGCTGGTTGTTCGCGTAGACGTCGTAGCCGGCGACCCCGGTGTTGTCGGTCGAGGCCGACCAGGTCAGCCGGATCTGGCCGCTCGCGGGCTGGGTGTAGGCGAGGTTGCCGGGCGCGGACGGCGGCTGCGTGTCCCCGCCGGCCGGGCCGTGCACCTCGAACTCCGACAGCTGCGCGGCGGGCCAGCCGGTGTTGGCGCTGACGTTCAGCCGGACGTACCGGGTGCTGCCGGTGACGTCGACGGTGACGGTGTTGCCGGTGGCCGGGTCGAACCGGTAGCCGGCGGCGGGCTTGAGGTCGCTGAAGCTGGTGCCGTTGGTGCTGCCCTGGACGTTGAAGGTCTCGGTGCGGGCCTCCCAGTTCGCCGGCAGTTTCAGCACCACCTGGGCGACGGTGGTGGCCGCGCCGAGGTCCGCCTGGACCCACTGCGGGAACTGGTTGTTGGCGCTCTCCCAGTAGGTGGCCTGGTTGCCGTCGCCGACGTTCGAGGCGGGGTAGCCGGCGAGCTGGCTGCTCGCGGTGTAGGTCGCGGCCGCCGCTTCCGCGGCAACAGCGGCGGGTGCGGGTGCGGGTGCGGGTGCGGGTGCGGGCACGTTGCCGGCAGCCACGGCGGGTGCGGCCAGGAGGAGGGACAGGGCGGCGTAGGTCGCCGCGCGCGACAGGAGTCGCTTCGTTCTCATGGGGTTCCTCGGATCCGGGGAGGAGGGGAGACGCGTCGGGACGGCACAACCAGGGAACGGACACGCGCGGAACCGGTTCGGCGGCGCACGCGGGCAGCACGTCATGGGCACCTCTTCGTCGAGGGCTTCCTGACGACTGCTGCGATTTCTCGCGCTGCTGTCAGGTTCTTGCACTGATTCGTTCAAGAGTTACCGTGACGGGGGTCTCAAGTCAACGCCCGGGCCGCAAAAAGGCCTCCTCGCGGGGGATGCGAGGAGGCCTTTTTGCGGTGTGGATCAGGAGTGGACGGCCCCGAGCCGGATCGCGTGGGTGCCCGGCGCGTTGACCGGCTCGCCGCAGTGCGCGCAGACGGTGACCGGAAGCAGCTCTTCACCACAGGCGTGACGCCAGAGGGTGGGCGGTTCGCCCTGGTGGACGTACTTGTCACCCCAGGCCATCAGCCCGAGCAGGATCGGCTGCAACGCCCGCCCGGCTTCGGTCGGGTAGTACTCGTGCCGCGGCGGGTGGGCCTCGTACTGGACCTTTTCGAGCACCCCGGCGTCGACGAGCTTCCGCAGCCGGGTGGCGAGGATGTCCCGGCTGGCACCGGTGTTCTCGGCGATCTGGTTGAACCGCCGTTCGCCGAGCATGATCTCGCGCAACGCCAGGAGGCTCCACCGTTCACCGACGACCTCGAGGGCCTCGGCGACCGAGCACTCACGACCACGCCGGACCATGCCACCTCCATCGGGTTGAAAATCCAACCTAGCACTTCGGTCGGGAAGCGGCCGTCGATCACCCACGGGCCCACTCCCCTTTGTGACGTGCCGGACAGGTGAGTTGTGTAATCCAACTTACCCGGCGTATACCGAACACATCCCCGATCTGCGAGGAGGCAGACGCCATGACGGACGCGGTGATCGTCGACGCGGTACGGACCCCCATCGGCAAGGGCAAGCCGAACGGAACGCTCGCCGGGGTGCACCCGGTCGACCTGCATGCCCACGTCTTGCGCGAGCTCGTCCAGCGCACCGGCATCGACCCGGCCCGGATCGACGACGTCATCTCCGGGGCCGTCGGCCAGATCGGTGAGCAGAGCATGAACACCGCCCGCTGGGCCGCGCTGGCCGCGGGCCTCCCGGAGTCGGTGCCCGCCGTGACCGTGGACCGGCAGTGCGGGAGCAGCCAGCAGGCCGTCCACTTCGCCGCGCAGGGCGTCATCGCCGGTGCGTACGACGCCGTCATCGCCTCCGGGGTCGAGTCCATGAGCCGGGTGCCGATGGGCAGCCAGGTCGCCGGGCGGGATCCGTTCGGGCCGCACGTCGCCGCCCGCTACCCCGACGGGCTCGTGCCGCAGGGCATCAGCGCCGAGCTCATCGCCGCGAAGTGGGGCTTCAGCCGCGCTCAGCTCGACGAGTTCAGCGCCGAAAGCCACCAGCGGGCCGCGAAGGCGTGGGCGGACGGGAAGTTCGCCGGCGAGGTCGCGCCGCTCAAGGCGCCCGGGCCGGACGGGGTGCTCGTCGACGTCACGACCGACGAGACCGTGCGGCCGGGCACCACGCCGGAGATCCTCGCCGGGCTCAGGCCCGCGTTCCGCGCCGACGTCTGGGAGCAGCGGTTCCCGGAGCTCGGCTGGCACGTCACCGCCGGGAACTCGTCGCCGATCAACGACGGTGCCGCCGCACTGATGATCACCAGCGCCGAGACGGCGAAGGCGCTCGGGCTGCGGCCGCGTGCCCGGCTCCACAGCTTCGCCGTCGCCGGCGACGACCCGCTGTACATGCTCACCGGCGTCATCCCGGCCACCCGCAAGGTCCTCGACCGGGCCGGGCTGAGCGTCTCGGACATCGACGCGTTCGAGGTCAACGAAGCGTTCGCGAGCGTCGTGCTGGCCTGGCAGGCCGAGATCGGCGCGGACCCGGCCAAGGTCAACGTCAACGGCGGCGCGATCGCCATCGGGCACCCGCTCGGCGGCAGCGGCGCCCGGCTGATGACGACGCTGCTGTCGGTGCTGGAGCAGACCGGCGGCCGCTACGGCCTGCAGACGATGTGCGAGGCGGGCGGCCTCGCCAACGCGACGATCGTCGAACGCCTGGACTGACGCGCCAGGTACGCCCGCAGTGCCGCCACGGCTCCCCCGGGATCCGCGGCGGCGACCGGGAACACCTCGTCGAAGCCGAGCGCGAGCAGGTCCGCGCGCGTGTTCCGCAGCCGGCCGCCGAGCACCACCGGCAGCTCGCCCAGGCCGGGGTCGGCGCGCACGCGGCGAAGCACGTCCACCCCCGAAGCACCGCGCACAGTGGACAGCACCAGGCAGTCCGGCCGCTCCCGGCGGCAGACTTTCAGCACGTCGGCCGCCACCGACACTTCGTGACCCTCGCGCTCGAGGACCACCCGCAACGCGACCAGGCTCCACGCGCCCGCGTCCAAACCCGACAGTACGACCTTCACCCCGGGCAGAGCCGCGGGCGGGCGCGGAAAATACGTCAGTCCGGGTCGGGTGGTTCCTCGACGCCGTCGCGGTCGGCCCACTCCAGCAAGGGGTCGAGGGAGAACACGGCGTCGTCGATGCCCGCGTGGAGGTCGCCCAGCTCGGCGAAGCGGGCCGGGACGGTCGCGATGGTGCAGTCGCCCGGCTCGACGTCGTCGATCTCGTCCCACCGGATCGGCGTCGACACCGTGCCCTCGGGGTTGCCGCGCACCGAGTAGGCGGCGGCGATGGTGTGGTCGCGGGCGTTCTGGTTGTAGTCGACGAAGAGCAGCCGCGGGTCGCGATCCTTGCGCCACCAGGTCGTGGTGACGTCGTCGGGGGCGCGCCGCTCGACTTCGCGGGCGAACGCGAGCGCAGCGCGGCGGACGTCGGTGAAGCCCCAGCGGGGTTCGATCCGGACGTAGACGTGCAGGCCGCGGCCGCCGGAGGTCTTCGGCCAGCCGACCGCGCCGAGCTCGTCGAGGACCTCGTGCGCGACGTGGGCGACGCGGCGCACGCGGTCGAAACCGCAGTCGGGCATGGGGTCCAGGTCGATGCGCCACTCGTCCGGCTTCTCCGTGTCGGCGCGCCGGGAGTTCCACGGGTGGAACTCCACTGTGGACATCTGCACGGCCCAGGCGACGTGCGCCAGCTCCGTGACGCACAGCTCGTAGGCGTGCCTGCCGTAGCGCGGGAAGTCGACGCGCACCGTTTCCAGCCACGGCGGCGCGCCGTTCGGCACGCGCTTCTGGTGCACCTTCTCCCCCGCGACGCCGGACGGGAAGCGGTGCAGCATGCACGGCCGCTCGCGCAGGGCGTTGACGATGCCGTCGCCCACCGAGAGGTAGTAGTTGACCAGGTCGAGCTTCGTCTCGCCGCGGGCCGGGAAGTAGACCCGGTCCGGGTTGGAGACCCGCACGGTCCGGTGCCCGACTTCGAGCTCCACCGCCGCCGACTTCTGCGCCATGAGCCAGACGGTAGCCCAAAAACCGCGTTACGGTGGGTCGGTGAGCCTGCCGCCGGACGGTCACGTCCACACCGAATGGTCATGGGACACGGTCACCGGGTCGATGATCGGCTCGTGCGAGCGGGCCCTCGAGCTCGGTCTGCCCTCGGTGGCGTTCACCGAGCACGCGGACCTGACGCCGTGGCTGATCCCCGAGCCGGTCCGCCCGCTGCTGCCGGACCACTTCCGGGTGCGGCTGCGCCCGGACGGCGTCCTCGAACCGCCGGCCCTCGACGTCGAGGGCTACCTGGCGACGGTCGCCGAGTGCCGCGACCGGTTCCCGGCGCTGCGGATCCTGTCCGGCGTCGAGCTGAGCGAACCGCACTGGCACCGCCCGCGGGCCGACGCGCTGCTGGCGGCCCACGACTTCGACCGTGTCCTCGGCTCGGTGCACTCGCTCACGGACGGCGACCACTACCACGAGCTGACCGTGGTTTCCGGGCGGCCGCCCGGCGACATCCTGCGGGCGTACCTGACGGAGGCGCTCGGCCTGGTCGAGTCGACGGCGGACTTCGCGGTGCTCGCGCACATCGACTACGCGCTGCGGTCCTGGCCCGCCGAGGGCCCGCCGTTCGCGGCGGCGGACTACGAGGAGGAGTTCCGGACGGTGCTGCGCGCGCTCAAGGCGAGCGGGCGGGCCCTGGAGGTCAACACGCAGGTGCCGCTGCCGGGCGAGGTGATCCGCTGGTGGTTCGAAGACGGCGGCGAGGCGGTCACGTTCGGCAGCGACGCCCACGAGCCCGGCCTGGTCGGCCGGGGGTTCGCCGAGGCCGCGGCACTGGTCGAGTCCTGCGGCTTCCGCCCGGGCCGCACCCCCCACGACTTCTGGCGCCGCTGACCCGCGCACTTTCACGTGAAAGTGCGGCCCCCAGGTGCGCACTTTCCCAATCAAAGTTAAGCGCAAAACCCCCGCCAGAAAAGATCAAAATAGCACAA
>NZ_JBEZDL010000032.1:55858-104991 GCF_040648295.1 Amycolatopsis sp. NPDC049159 | reverse complement strand
ACTCCCACGGACGCGTCTTCTCCTCCGACTACGAAATCGGCCCCGACGGACGCATGCGCCCCCGCATCCCACCCGACGGGGAATGGAACACCCACTACCCCGACGGCTCGACCCACCGGGCCGGCGAGGACGGGTTCGCGCCGGACAGCCACCACGGGGACGCGCACGACGTCGATGCCGACAGTGCGTTCGCGCGGGGCAAGGACCACCCGGACATGCACGACCTCGGCGAGGGCTGGCGGGAGCCGGAGTTCACGCGGCACGAGGACGTCACTCTCGGGCGGCACGAGCGGTTCTTCGACCCGGCGAACCCGCGGCACCTGGAGCCGAACACGCGCTACGAGGTCACCGATCCGGACGGGCGGTTCACCCGGGTCTACACGAACGGTGAGACCCCGCCGCGGATCACGCACATCGATGCCGACGTGCCGAACACGCGGGTCGGGAACAACGGCGTCGAGGTCGGGAACCCGGATGCTTCGCACCTGCACGGGGACGTCGACTACCGGGTCAGCACCGGTGAGGGGCAGTTCGAGTTCCACACCGACGCGGACGGGCGTCCCGAGCTGGACATCGACCACTTCGATCCGCCGTTGACGCCGCCGCCGGTGGAGCGGCGGATCACCGGGTACGACCCGGCCCACAACGGTGACGGTCCGTTCGGGGCCACGCCGCCGGAGGACCTCAAGCCCAACAGCCGGTACGAGGTCTATTCGAAGGCGCCCGACGGTACCGATCAGTGGCACGGCACGTTCTACACCAGCGGTGACAACCCGCCGGAGTTCACGCACATCAAGACGTGGCACGACAACGAGCGCGGCATGATCAACCCGGAGACGGGTGATCAGCACACGATGCACGACCAGCACGCCGGCCGGCCCGATGGCATGCCGGTGCGCGGCGCCAAGTACGAGATCGGCGCCGAGAACATGCACTACCACGTCGACGAGCACGGCAACGCCGCCGTGTCGTGGGAGCCGGACTACACCAGCCCGGCGACGAAGCGGGTCGGGCTCGGTCCGCAGGAACGCACCGGCCACGTCGGGCTGGAAGACCACCCGGGCAGCACCGTCAACCGCGGCGGGCACACCGCCGACCACCGGTCGGGCGGGCTGCAGGGCCGGATGGGCATGGTTCCCCAGCTCTACGAGCAGAACCACAGCGTCGGCAACCCGGACAACTGGCGGCAGATGGAGATCGACCGCCAGACGTTCGAGCGGGGCGGTGGCGACCACGGCACGACACGCGTCTACGCCGACGCGCCGTCGACCGGGGAGACACCCGACCGGCTGCACGTGATGTCCGAGAGAATCCACCCCGACGGCACCCGCACGTACAACTACAGGAGCTTCCCGAATGTCCCGAACCCAGCCCCCGTGGTACCCCCCACCCGGACCTGACCTGCGGGAGGCGGACGAGGACCAGGTGGTCCGCTGGATCGGCGGCTGGCTGATGGACGCCGCTCCCGAAGGCTGGCGGCGGATCGACATGACCGTCCGGCTGACCGCGGCGGTCGAGGAGATCTCCCTGGCCGTCGTGATGCCCGACGGCGCGGCCGCGCGCATGGAGCCGCCGCCCGACGTCAGTCCGCTGCTGTTCGAGCTGCGCAACAAGAAGTACCTGCGCGGCCGCGGCACCTGGCTGTCGCTGCGGCTGGTCATCGAGCCGGACGGCGAGTACCGCGTCTCCTACAACTTCGACCTCGACCCGCTGTGGGACCCGCCGCTCGAGGCCGACGTCTGGCACCAGGACTTCGAGGCCTACTTCCGCGACGAGGAGTGGACGCCCGCCTGGTACCGGGAGGGCGTCAAGGGCGAGGCCGGCGGGGAGCAGCCGCCCGACGAGCCCAACGCGCTGCTGAAGAACGTCGCCGACTACCTGAAGTTCACGCTCCCCGCGGGCTGGGACTACCTCCAGCTGCAGTACCGGGCGGTCGGCGACCACGAGGAGTCGGGCGCGGTCGTGCACTCGATCACCGGCACGGTCTACCCGTGGACCCCGCCGGAGCAGGTGCTCGACCTGCTCCGGCGCCACCGCGCCGCCTCGCTGTCCGAAGGCCGCGGCACCTGGGTGAGCGTGAAGTACGAGATGAAGTTCCCCGACTCGGTCAAGGCGCAGTTCAACGCCACCGAGGACCCGGGCTTCCAGGAGCGGCCGCCCGCCGGGGCGTTCGCCGAAGAGCTGCGGCGCTACCCGCGCACCGAGCGGCGCACGCCCGACTGGCTGCGCCAAGGCGCCGAAGGAGCCTGACCATGACCCAGCCACCGGGGCCGCTGCGCCCGGACCAGCAGCAGGAGATCGTCCGGCAGATCGGCGCGGCGCTCACCGCGGCGATCCCGCCGGGCTGGCAGCAGCTGCGGGTGGAGTACCGGGCCGCGGGCCGGCACGTCGAGTCCGACCTGCTGGTGACCGCTCCGGACGGGCGGCCTCGCGTGGCGCAGCCGCCGCCGGAGGCCGTGCGGCTGCTCGGCCTGCTGCGGTCGGGCATGTACCAGCCCGGCTTCGGCACCTGGCTGGGCGCGATCCTCGTCTTCGAGCCGGGGCAGGCGCCCGACGTCGACTTCGTGCGGCCGGACCTCGAGCCGCCGTTCCGGCAGCAGCCCCCGCCGATCGGGTTCCAGGACGAGCTGCGGTTCTTCCCGCGCGCGGAGGAGCACATCCCGGGCTGGCTGCGCGAGGGCGCGGGACTGCCCCCGCTCACGCCGCCGCCGGGTGACGGCGAGGTGCGCACCCCGCGCATCTACGACGGCCTCGACGCCTCCGGGCGCCCGCTGATCCGCCGCCAGCCGCTCCTGCCCGCCGAGATCGAGCGGGTGCTGACCTACCTCGACGCGGCGCCGGTGATCCTGGCGTCCCGCAGCAACGGGCCGGACGCGTTCGCGCCCGACCGCGGGGACGCGGTGCCGATGAACTTCCGCACCGACGGCGCCTGGGCGTGGCCCGGCGCGGTCGCGTACTACCTGCGCGAACACGGCGTGCCGCCGGACCCGGAGCTGGTCGCCCACATCCGGGCCCGGCGCTTCACCGCGCCGGCGGAGGTGCCGGAGACCGCGAAGGACCTCGCGCTCACGGCCATCACCGGCGAACAGCTGTGACATCCGGGGGCCGGGGGGCTCCGCCACCCGGATCCCCCGGAAGCGGCCTCAGACCACGGTGTAACCGGCGTCGGTCAGCGCGCGCTCGACGTCCTTGCAGTGCTCGGGGCCGCGGGTCTCCAGCGCCAGTACGACGTCGGCCTCGCCGAGGTCGAGGGTGCCGGAGATGCGCGAGTGCTCGACGTCGAGCACGTTCGCGCCGAGCTCGCTGACGCACGACAGCACGCCGACCAGGGAGCCGGGGCGGTCCGGGACGCGCAGCCGGAGGCGCAGGTAGCGGCCGCCGGCGGTCATGCCGTGCTGGATGATCTGCAGGAGCAGCACCGGGTCGACGTTGCCGCCGGAGAGGATGGCGACGACCGGCGGTTCGAAGGCGCCGACGTGCTGCAGCAGCGCCGCGACGGGCGCCGCGCCGGCCGGCTCGACGACCAGCTTGCGGCGCTCCAGGCAGAGCAGCACCGCGCGGGACAGGTACTGCTCGGACACCGTGACGACGTCGTCGACCAGCGACTCGACGTGCGCGAAGCTGACCAGGCCGGGCTCGCCGACCGCGATCCCGTCGGCCATGGTCGAGGTCTGGCCCAGCCGCACCGGCGCGCCCGCGGCCAGCGAAGGCGGGTACGCGGCGGCCTCCGCGGCCTGGACGCCGACGACGCGGACGTCCGGGCGCAGCGCCTTGACCGCCGACGCGACCCCGCCGACCAGCCCGCCGCCCCCGGTGGCGACCAGGATGGTCTTCACGCCCGGCACCTGCTCGAGGATCTCCAGGCCGACCGTGCCCTGGCCGGCGATGACGTCCGGGTGGTCGAAGGGGTGGATGAACACCGCGCCGGTCCGCTCGCCGAACTCGACGGCGGCGCGGAGCGTCTCCTCCAGCAGCGCGCCGTGGAGGTGCACCTCGGCGCCGTACCCGCGGGTCGCGGCCAGCTTCGGCAGCGGGGCCCGCAGCGGCATGAAGACGGTGGACTTGGCGCCGAGCAGCGACGACGCCAGCGCGACGCCCTGCGCGTGGTTGCCGGCACTGGCCGCGACGACGCCCCGCTCGCGCTCGGCCGGGGTCAGGCCGGCGATGCGGGTGTAGGCGCCGCGGATCTTGAACGAGCCGGTGCGCTGCAGGTTTTCGCACTTCAGGTGGACCGGACCGCCGTGGAGCTTCCGCAGGTCGCGTGCGTGCTCCATCGGCGTCACCCGGGTCACTCCGGTCAGGAGCTCCCGGGCGGCTTGGATGCGCTCGAGGGTGACGAGTTCCATGGGCCGGACTATGCCACTCAGGAGATCCACAGGTTGACCGGACCGCGGGCCGGGTACCCTGGGTCCCGTCAACACGCGGTAAACAGGGAGCAACTCATGGCACGGGGGAACGACGCTCGACGGGCTCGCGCCACCCGGTCCGCCGGGCTGGTCCCGCTCGTGATCGGGCTGGCCTCGGCCGCAGCGCTCACCGGAGCCGCGTACATCACGGTGGACAGCGCCTCCTGCGGCTCACCGGCCCAGTACATCCGCCACGACAGCCACGTCGAGCTGGTCGGCGGCTGCGTCGACGGCGCGAAGCTGCCGGCCGCGGGTACGCCGAAGTCCGGCGGCGTGGTGCACGGCAACTACAACCCCTGAGGAACCCCGTTGGCGCTCAAACGGATGGACAACATCCTCATCGTCGTCGACGACCTGGACGCGGTGATCGCGTTCTTCGTCGAGCTGGGCATGCGGCTCGAGGGCAAGGGCCCGCTCGAAGGGCGCTTCGCGGAGCGCGTGATCGGGCTCGAGGACGTCAAGCAGGACATCGCGATGCTGCGGATGCCGGACGGCCAGGGCGGCATCGAGCTGGCGCAGTTCCACCAGCCCAAGGCCGTCGTGCCGGAGCCGAAGGTCGCGCCGTCGAACACGCTCGGCTACCGCCGGATCATGTTCGCGCTCGACGAGAACCTCGACGACGTCCTAGACCGCCTGCGCCCGCACGGCGCCGAGCTCGTGGGCGAGATCGAGCCGTACGGGGGCATCTTCCGGCTGTGCTACGTCCGCGGTCCCGAGGGGATCATCGTGGGGCTGGCCGAAGAGCTGGACTGACTCAGTCCAGCGCCGCCAGCAGGTCGGCGACCAGGTCGCGGCCGTCTTCGATACCGACGGAAAGGCGCAGCAGGTCCGCCGGGACCTGCAGGGTCGAGCCCGCCGTGCTCGCGTGCGTCATCTTGCCCGGGTGCTCGATCAGCGACTCGATGCCGCCGAGCGACTCCGCGAGGATGAACAGCTTCGTGCGTGAAGCGACGTCCAACGCCGCCTGCTCACCGTCCGCGTGGCTGAACGAGACCATGCCGCCGAAGCGCCGCATCTGCTTCGCGGCGATCTCGTGGCCGGGGTGTTCCGGCAGGCCCGGGTAGTAGACCTTCGCCACCTTCGGGTGGTTGACCAGCGCCTGCACGATGCGCTCGGCGTTGTCGCTGTGGCGCTCCATGCGCAGGGCGAGGGTCTTGATGCCGCGCAGCGTCAGCCAGGCGTCGAACGGGCCGGGCACCGCGCCGGCGGAGTTGCGGAGGAAGAAGAACTGCTCGCGCAGCTCGTCCTCGTTCGTGATGATCGCGCCGCCGACGACGTCCGAGTGCCCGCCGAGGTACTTCGTCGTCGAGTGCAGGACGATGTCCGCGCCCAGCGAGAGCGGGTTCTGCAGGTACGGCGTCGCGAAGGTGTTGTCCACGACCAGGCGGGCGCCGGCGTCGTGCGCCACCCCGGCCAGCCCCGCGATGTCGGCGATGCCGAGCATCGGGTTGGTCGGCGACTCGCACCAGATCAGCTTGGTCTCGGGGCGGATCGCCGCGCGCACCTCGTCGAGGTCGGCCAGGTTCGCGACGGTGTGCTCGACGCCCCAGAGGCTGAGCACCTTGTCGATCAGGCGGAACGTGCCGCCGTAAGCGTCGTTGCCGAGCACGAGGTGGTCACCCGGGCGCAGGGTACTGCGCAGCACCACGTCGGACGCGGCCATGCCGGACGCGAAGGCCAGCGCGTGCCGGCCGCCTTCCAGCGAGGCCAGCGCCTCCTCCAGCGCCGAACGGGTCGGGTTCGCGGTGCGCGAGTACTCGTAGTCGCCCTCGCGGGTCCCGCCCACGCCGTCCTGCGCGTAGGTCGAGGTCTGGTAGATCGGCACGATCACCGCGCCGGTGCGGGGGTCGGGCTTCTGCCCCGCGTGAATCGCGCGGGTCTCGAAGCCCAGTTCGGAGTAGTCGTCCACCATCTGTTCAGCGTAAGGCCTGGCCTGAACATTCCCGTCAGGTGGGATGGGTCTCAGTCGGGTGAGCCGGTCCGCCTGCGGCCCAGGTCACCGGGCCCGCGGAGATCGACACCGGCGCCTTCCAATTCCGCACGGCCGGAGATCAGGCGGTGCTCACCCCGACCCAGCGGGCAGCCGGGCGGGAGGCGGCCAGCGCCAGGGTGGCGACCGACGGCGGCAGCACCAGCGCGAGCGCGGCCACCCCACCGGCGGCCAGGTCGCCCGGGCCGCCGAGGTCGACCACGGCGAGCCCGGTGGCCGCCAGCACCAGCGACGTCAGCGTCGCGAGCAGCGCCGCCGAG
Organism: Amycolatopsis sp. NPDC049159; assembly: GCF_040648295.1. Lineage (NCBI taxonomy): Bacteria > Bacillati > Actinomycetota > Actinomycetes > Pseudonocardiales > Pseudonocardiaceae > Amycolatopsis > Amycolatopsis sp. NPDC049159. The sequence goes on along the minus strand of NZ_JBEZDL010000032.1, from coordinate 98,335 downwards.
CTGCCGGCCACGCAGCCGAGGCGGCCGGCCGGGTGCTGCCGCGGCAGCAGGACGCCGCCGGACAGCAGGACCGACGCGAGGACGGCGTCGACCGCCGCGTGGAGGCCGGCGCGGGCGGCGTCGGCCGGGAAGCGGACCAGCGTGACGACGTCGAGGACGAACCCCGCGGCGTAGAGCAGCCCGCCGAGCAGCGCGAGCGCCGCGGCGGCGAGGGCGGTGCGGCCTTCGGTGGAGGTGGTCAAGCGGTCACCGGCCCGGTGGTCGGCCGCCCTGCGGCCGGGGCGGGTACGGCTGATGAGGATACGGCCGGTTACCGTGCGTGCTCCTCGGGGGCGGAAGTCACCAGCTCCGCGACGAAGACGGGTACGCACCCGGACCGGACATCACCGGCAGCGCGGCGCGGTAGCGCAGGTAGCGGAACGTCGGCGGCAGGAACGCGAGGACCAGCACGAGCACCGCCAGCGTGGCGAGGCCGACCCGGTCGACCATGGCGAGGCCGCCGTGGGTGAACATCGCGTCGGCGAAGCGGGCCGGCGGTACGCCCACCGACAGCGGCTCGGTGAGCAGCGCCCCGATGGCCAGCAGCGCGCCGATGCCGAGCAGGACCGCGCCCGCCGTCGCGCGGAACAGCGTGGCCAGGGAACCGATGAGCAGGACGAGCCCCGCGACGAGGTAGCCGGCGAAGTCCACCAGCACCAGACCCGGCAATGCGCCGAGGCTGAATTCGGCGGGCATGTCGAGAAAGATCTTGACCGGTACGTAGCCCGCCGCGACCGCGGCCGGAATTCCGAGAAGACCCGCGAGCACCGCCGTTACTCCGGATGGCCGAGTCGATGAATACGAATGCGAACGCGCTACCGGATAGCCGGTCACCAGTCCCCCATCGGGCAAGCTCAAGTACGACGGCGCTCACCTTAGACCGGAATGCGGGAAGTAGTCCGGAAACGGAACGGAATTCGGCCGGACGGCGGAACCCAAGATCATTATTGTGCGGTAGCGGCAGAAATCATGTCACGCGATCGCACGGACGCCTTTTGTCCTCTTCGGACAATTGCGAATTCCGCTATAAATGCAGCGTGCCCCGGAGCCGAAAGGCTCCGGGGCACGAAAGGCGCTCAGTTCACCACTGCTGCGGCGGCTGGCCGGGCTGGCCGAACCCGCCGCTCGGCGGGCCCTGCTGGCCCGGCGGCTGGCCGTAGCCCTGCTGCTGCCCCGGCTGCTGCGGGTAGCCGTGCGGCGGCTGGCCCGGCTGGCCGTAGCCACCCTGCTGCGGCGGCTGGCCCGGCTGCCCGAAGCCCCCGCTCGACGGCTGCGGGAACCCGCCGCTGGCCGGGTTGGGGCCGCCCGGCTGGCCGTAGCCCGGGGGCGGGCCGTAACCCTGCGGCGGCTGGCCGTATCCCTGCTGCTGCGGCGGCGGGCCGGGCTGACCCGGCTGGCCGAAGCCGCCCGGCTGCTGCGGGCCGCCGAAGCCCTGGGGCGGACCGCCGAAGCCCTGCGGCCCGGCCGGTGCGGCGGCACCGCCGCCACCGCCGAGGCCGACGAACTGCGCGGTCGCCGGCACCAGGCCGAGCACGCCCGCGATGAGGACGAGGACGCCGATGATCAGCGGCGGCAGCCCGAGCCCGAAGGTGTCCTTGGCGGACGCCGAAACCTGCGCGAGCGCCTCGGCGTTCGGCGTCATGCCGATCTTGAGCAGCAGCGCGAACAGCGTGAGGAGCGCGCCGCCCGCGACGACCACGATCGGGACGAACTTCTTGATGCCGCCCAGCTTGCCCGCGAGCGCCAGGCCGACACCGCCGGCCAGGGAGAGCAGCGAGCCCACCAGGATCATCACGACGTAGAACCACACGGTGCCCGGGCCGATGATGCCCAGCCGGTCGAGGACGTCCTTGATGGCTTCCTGGCTCGGCGCGCTGTCGAAGAGCTTCGAGTAGTCGCTCGCGTCGCCCATGTAGCCGAAGGAGATGATCAGCGCGATCAGGCCGAGCACCGCGACGACGCCGCCGGCGATGTAGCCGAAGAGGCCGTTGCCGCCGTCGGCCGCCGGAGCGGCACCGAACGGCTGCTGCGGCTGCCCGCCGAAACCGGGCTGCTGCGGGCCGCCGAACCCGGGGCCGCCGAAGCCCTGCGGGGGCTGCTGCCCCGGCTGGCCGAAGCCGCCCGGCTGCTGCCCGAACCCGCCCTGCTGACCGGGGTGGCCGAAGCCGCCCTGGTCCGGCTGACCGAACCCGCCCTGCTGCTGGCCGAACGCCGCGGCCGGGTTGTCGGCCGCGCTCGGCGGCGGGGTGTACGGGATCGCCGGCGGCTGGGAGCCCGGGGGCACCAGCTGCGTGGAGTCCGCGACCGGGGCGTCGCCGCCGCCGACCGGGTTCACCATCTGGGTCGCGTTCGCGTCGACCGGCGGCATCGCCTGGGTCGCGCCCGCCCCGCCGTCACCCGGCTGGACGACCTGGGTCGGCTCAGGCGTCTCCCCGAACGGGGAACCGCCCTGCTGAGGCTGGGCGGGCTGGACGACCTGGGTCGGTTCCGGGCTGCCGAACGGGTCCTGCTGCGGCTGGGGGCCACTCGGCGGGCCTTGAGGTGGCTGGCCGCCACCCCACGGCTGGTTCGGTGGCTGCGGTGCACTCATGTGGGTCTTGAACCCCCTTGACGAGGACGCGAAAGTGTTCTACTCGCGCTCACGCTATCGGATCACCCGGCAGGGCGCTCGTAACGCCCCTGCCGGGTCCGCCGATCAAGACACTTCTCAGCCGTTGTTCAGCGTCCGGCCAGAAAGCCCAGGAGGTCGTGCCGGGTGACGACCCCGGCGGGCTTGCCGTCGACCAGCACGAGGGCGCCGTCCGCGCTCTCGAGCGCGGTCATCGCGGAACCCACCTGCTCACCGCCGCCGATCGTGGGCAGCGGCGGCGACATGTGCCGGTCGAGCCGGTCGGCCAGCTGCGCCTTGCCGGTGAACAGCGCGTCGAGCAGGTCGCGCTCGTTGACCGCGCCGACGACCTCGGCCGCCATCACCGGCGGCTCCGCGCTGACCACGGGCATCTGGCTGACGCCGAACTCGGCCAGGATCGCGATGGCCTCGGCGACCGTCTCGTTCGGGTGCGAGTGCACCAGCGTCGGCAGGTGCCCGCTCTTCTTGGTGAGCACGTCGGCGACCGTCGCGCCGGAGGAGTCCGGCGGCAGGAAGCCGTAGGAGGACATCCAGGTGTCGTTGAAGACCTTCGTCAGGTAGCCGCGGCCGCCGTCGGGCAGCAGCACGACCACGACGTCGTCCTCGGTGAGCCGCTCGGCGAGCTTCAGCGCGGCGGCGACGGCCATCCCGCAGGAGCCGCCGACCAGCAGGCCCTCTTCCAGCGCGAGCCGGCGGGTGACCTGGAAGGAGTCGGCGTCGGAGATCGGGATGATCTCGTCGGCGATGTTCCGGTCGTAGGTGTCCGGCCAGAAGTCCTCGCCGACGCCCTCGACCAGGTACGGCCGGCCGCTGCCGCCGGAGTAGACCGAGCCCTCCGGGTCGGCGCCGACCACCTGCACGCGGCCGTCGCTGACCTCCTTGAGGTACTTGCCGGTGCCGGAGATCGTGCCGCCGGTGCCGACGCCCGCGACGAAGTGCGTGATCTTGCCGTCGGTCTGCTTCCACAGCTCGGGCCCGGTGGAGAGGTAGTGGCTCTCCGGGTTCTGCGCGTTGGCGTACTGGTTGGGCTTCCAGGCGCCGTCGATCTCGCGGACCAGGCGGTCGGAGACGTTGTAGTAGGAGTCCGGGTGCTCGGGCGCGACCGCGGTCGGGCAGACCACGACGCGGGCGCCGTAGGCCTTGAGGACGTTGCGCTTGTCTTCGCTGACCTTGTCCGGGCAGACGAAGACGCACTGGTAGCCCTTGCGCTGCGCGACCATGGCCAGGCCGACGCCGGTGTTCCCGGACGTCGGTTCCACGATCGTGCCGCCGGGGCGCAGCTCACCGGAGCGTTCGGCCGCCTCGATCATGCGCAGCGCGATCCGGTCCTTGACCGAGCCACCCGGGTTCAGGTACTCGACCTTGGCCAGCACGAGCGGCTTGAGCCCCTTGGTCAACGAGTTCAGCTTGACCAGCGGGGTGTTGCCCACGAGGTCTGCGATGTGCTCTGCGTACTCCACGACCGCCAGCCTAAACGGCCGACCGGTGGCGTTGTCCACCTCACGGTCCACTCACGCGCGATCGGGGTCCGGGGGCCTCCGGGTGCGCGTCGGCGATGCCGGGCAGCGATGGCGAGGTCGGACCGCCCGGCGAGGACCCTTCAGGCAGCCACCAAGCCGCTCGTCCACACCGGTTCCGGCCCGAGGGCCGCCGCACGCTGAGCCGTCATCCCGTCCCGGAGGGTCCGCCCGGCGCCGATCGGCACGCGGCAGTCCGTCCGCAGGATCAAGGGCCCGGAGCGAGCGGCCCAGGTGGTGATCATCGCCAGTTCACCTCCCGTGTCGTGGAACGGCGACTTCATCGGAAACACGATCCTATCGGCCCGCCGGTTGCCCCGGCTCACCCTTTCGTGTCAATTCCGCCCAGCCCGGCCGGTCGGCGATCGGCCGTTCTTCCCAGCCCGGCGGCCAGGTCCGCGGAAACCCGCGTTGCGCCTCCGCACCGGCGAGCCGCGCGGTCGTCTTCGTGCCGAAATCGGCCGGACCACTGAAAACGGCGCCGTTGAAGGAGTCGCGCTCGCCGCCGAAAACGGTTCCCCGGAAATCGACGCGATCTTTGAACTCGGCCTTGTTGAAGTCGGCTTTGGTGCGGAATTCGGTACCGCGGAACAGCGTGAGTTCGAGAAACTCCGCGTCGTAGCAGACGATCGAACGGATCACGCAGTGCGTGAGGGTGAGCCCGACCAGAGTCGCACCGGAAAAGTCGAGGTCGATGTCCGGCCAGTACCCGGTGTTCGGCGCTTCGGGCTTCCCGGGCCGCAGGTGCGTCAGGAGGATGCGCTGCGCGGTCTTGCGGACCTGCAGCTCCTCGCGGTGTTCGTCGCCTTGCACGTACGGCATCCGCAGGTAGGCGCAGAGGACGTTGACGATCGTCTGCCGGTGCTCCGGGTACCCGCCGGCGAGCCGTTCGAGCGAGTAGAGCCCGGCGAGCCGCACGGGCGCCTTGTCGCTGCCGAGCTGGTCGGCGGCCTTGCCGTAGATCTCGGTGACCCGCCGTTCGGTGGCGTCGTGGTCCTTCTGCACCAGATCCAGCTCGGCGGACCGCTGCCGCCGCGCGGCGAGCAGCAGCGCGGCGGCACCCCCGGTCCCGACGACGATGTTGGCGGCGGTCTTGAGCGCGTCGAGCCGGGCGGAATCCTCCGGACGGCCGCCGCCCAGCAGGGCGAGCAGGAGGGTGGCCGCCAGCGCGGCGAGCACCAGGAGCCCGGCGCCCCACAGCAGGATCGTCCTGGTCCGCAGCACGCGCTCGAGTTCGTTGGCCACGGGGTTCGATCCTGCCAGTCACCGCCCGGTCGCACACCGGGTTCGGCCGCGCTCGGGTCCGGTCACCCGGCCGCGACCACATCGCCCGGCCGGCTTCCGGGCGGCCGCCACCGAAACCCGGCGCCGGTTCCGGCCCGGCCCGCCGCCACGACCGCCACCCGGGGCCCGCACCCGAGCGGCCGCCACCGAAACGCCGGACCGCACTACCGCAGATCGGCCACGCTCGGGTCCGGTCACCGGCCGCAACGACACCGCCCGCGGCCCGCTCCCGGGCGGCCGCCACCGAAACCCGGCGGCCGGTTCCGGCCCGGCCCACCACCGCGACCGCCCGCCCGCGGCCCGGCTCCCGAGCGGCCGCCACCGAAACGCCGGGCCGCGCTACCGCAGATCGGCCGCGCTCGCCACGACCACCCCGTACAGATCCGCGATCGTCGCCAGCGCGCTGTGGTGCAGCTGCTCCGAAGTCACCTCCGCGACCGCCGTCGCCAGGGGGCGGGTCGCGCACGCCTCCGCCACCACCGTCGGGGTGTTGCCGCGCAGGAACGCGCCCTCCGCGGTGAACGTGACGCACATGTTGGTCATGAAGCCCACGACGATCACGTCCTCGTGGCCCGCCGCGTCGATCCGCTCGCCCAGATCCGTGCCCACGAAGGCGTTCGGCGCGGCCTTCACCACGACCGGCTCGCCGTCGACCGGGGCGACGTCCGGGTGGATGGCGCCGATGTCGGTCCGGACGTCGTACGCGCTGCCCGCGCCGCCGTCGTGGACGACGTGGATCACCTTCGCGCCCGCCGCCCGCGCCGCGGCGAGCAGGTCCTTGGCGGCGGTCAGCGCGGGCCGCCAGCCGTCCAGTTCCATGACCCCGCGCGTGTACGTGTTCTGGTAGTCGACCAGGACCAGCGTCGACCCGGCCAGTGCGGCGGGGGTCCGGTCGAGCCCGTTGAGCTCCCGCAGCGTCGTCCTCGGCATTTGTCGTCCTTCCGCTCTCGTTGACCCCACCGACGCTAAAGTCGGCCGAGCGTGTCGGCAATGACATGCGAGACGCAGAAACCGACATGGAGCGAAGACCGATGGAACGGCTGATCGTCGTGGTCCTGTTCGACGGGGCCGACCTGCTCGACGTCACCGGTCCCGCCGAGGTTTTCTCGCTGCTGCACCGGGAACTGGACCGGCCGTCCGGCTACCGCGTCGTCCTCGCGGCCGGGGCGGCGGACCCGGTGACGACGTCCGCCGGCGTGCGCGTGCTGCCGGACGTGACCTTCGGGGAGCTGACCGGCCGGGCGATCGACACCTTGATCGTGCCGGGTGCGGTGACCGTCGGGGAGAACCGGGAGATCGTCGCCGTGTGCGATCCCGCCGTGGTCGACGCCGTGCGCGTGCTGGCCGGGAGCGCGCGGCGGGTGGCGTCCGTCTGCGTCGGCGCGCACGTGCTCGCGGCCGCCGGGCTGCTCGAGGGCAGGCGCGCCACCACGCACTGGTCCACCGCCCGGCAGCTCGCCGCCGAACACCCCGGGGTCGCCGTCGACGCCGACCCGATCTTCGTCCGCGACGGCGAGGTGTGGACCGGCGCCGGGCTGACCGCCTGCCTCGACCTCGCGCTCGCGCTGGTGGAGGACGACTTCGGCCCGGAGCCGGCGGCCCGCGTCGCCCGCCAGCTCGTCATGTTCCTCCGGCGGCCCGGCGGGCAGAGCCAGTTCAGCGTGTCCCTCGAACCGGCGTCCGCGACCCGGCGGGTCGAGGAGCTGCGCCACCACGTCGCCACCCACCTCGCCGAGCCGCTGACGGTCGCCGACCTGGCCGCGCACGCCCACCTCACCGACCGGCAGCTCACGCGCGTGTTCAAGGCGGAGCTGGGCATGACGCCGGCCGCGTACGTCGAGCACGCGCGCGTCGAGGCCGCCCGGCAACGGCTGGAAACCACCGACGACACGCTCTCGCGCGTCGCCACCACCTGCGGTTTCGGCACGGTGTCCACGCTGACCCGCTCGTTCCGCCGCCGGCTGACCACGACGCCGGGCGAGTACCGCGAGCGATTCCGGATCCGGTAGGGCCAGGCAAGCTCACACCGGCTTCGACTTTGCGAGCCGGGATCCAGGCGGCACTATGTGAGCAACCGCTTAGTGACCGTCGATACGAGGATGTGTCCGTCATGCCCGAAGCCGTCATCGTCTCCGCCGCGCGTTCGCCCATCGGGCGCGCCAACAAGGGCTCGCTGGTCAGCCTGCGGCCCGACGACCTGACCGTGCAGATGGTCCAGGCCGCGCTGGCCAAGGTGCCGCAGCTGGACCCCACCGACATCGACGACCTGATGCTCGGCTGCGGCCTGCCCGGCGGCGAGTCCGGCTTCAACATGGGCCGCGCGGTCGCCGTCGAGCTGGGCTACGACCACCTGCCCGGCTGCACCATCACCCGGTACTGCTCGTCGAGCTTGCAGACCACGCGGATGGCCTTCCACGCGATCAAGGCCGGCGAGGGCGACGTCTTCATCTCGGCCGGCGTCGAGACCGTGTCGCGGTTCTCGAAGGGCAGCTCGGACTCCTGGCCCGACACCCACAACCCGCTCTTCGCCGACGCCGAAGGCCGCACCAAGGCGACCGCGGAGTCCGGCACCGACACCTGGACCGACCCGCGCACCGAGGGCAACGTCCCGGACGTCTACATCGCGATGGGCCAGACCGCGGAGAACCTCGCCCGGCTCAAGGGCGTTTCCCGCGAGGAGATGGACGAGTTCGGCGTCCGCTCGCAGAACCTCGCCGAGAAGGCCATCGCGGACGGCTTCTGGGCCAAGGACATCACGCCGGTGACCCTGGCGGACGGCACGGTCGTCTCGAAGGACGACGGCCCGCGCGCCGGCGTCACGGTCGAGGGCGTCTCCGGCCTCAAGCCGGTCTTCCGCCCCGACGGCCGGGTCACCGCCGGCAACTGCTGCGCGCTCAACGACGGCGCCGCGGCGCTGGTCATCATGTCCGACACCAAGGCGCGCGAGCTGGGCCTGACGCCGCTGGCGCGGATCGTGTCCACCGGCGTGACCGGCCTTTCGCCGGAGATCATGGGCTACGGCCCGGTCGAGGCGTCCAAGCAGGCGCTCTCGCGCGCGGGGCTGTCCATCGGCGACATCGACCTCGTCGAGATCAACGAGGCCTTCGCCGCGCAGGTCATCCCGTCGTACCAGGACCTGGGCATCGACCTGGACCGGCTGAACGTCAACGGCGGCGCGATCGCGGTCGGTCACCCGTTCGGCATGACCGGCGCCCGGATCACCTCGACGCTGATCAACTCGTTGCAGCACCACGACAAGCAGTTCGGCCTCGAGACGATGTGCGTCGGCGGTGGCCAGGGCATGGCGCTGATCATCGAGCGCCTTTCCTGATCCCGACGGTGTCTGCTGAAAAACGGGCGAAGGCCCCCGCTCGCGAGTGGGGGCCTTCGCCGTGGTTTCAGCAGACGCTGTCGGTCGGCACCGGGTTCGCCAGGCCGAACAGCGGGCGCAGCTTCAGGCCGACCCACGTGCCGCCGAGGGCGAAGACGCCCCACAGCCAGCCGTGCAGGCTGCCGGTGGAGATGCCGCCGAGGTACGCGCCGATGTTGCAGCCGCCCGCCATCCGCGCGCCGACGCCCATCAGGATCCCGCCGAGGAGCGCGGCGACGGCCGTGCGCCACGGGATCGAGCTGTGGATCTTCCACGCACCCGCGGCCGCGGCGGCCACCGCGGCGCCGATCATGATGCCGATGTCGGTCAGGCTGGTCTTGTCGCGCCAGATCGGGTTGGCCAGCGACGTCGCGTTCGCCTTCTGCCGCCAGAACTCCCACGACTCCGGGTGCAGCCCGAAGACCTGCAGGATCTTCGCGCCCCACAACGAAAACGCGCTCGTGACGCCCCAGATGCCGCCGGAGACCAGGAACACCGCGCCGGCCAGCACGCCCAGCACGACCGCGCCGGCGAGCATCGGCCACGAACCGCGGAAGACACGGGCGAAGCCGCGCGCGGTCGGCACGACGTCGGTCGGCGGCGGCGTCCGGCGGCGCTGCACCGCGCGCGTGCCCAGGACGATCGCGGCGAGCACGGCGATCGTGATCGCCCAGGAGCCGAACCAGCCGACGTGGTCGGCCAGCAGCACGCCCTTGAACTCGGGCCAGCCGGACAGCACCGGGTACGCCCACGTGTAGAGCACCGAGCCGGCGATGAAGCCGCCGAGGGTCAGCACGATCGTCGACTGGCCGGACCCGACCGCGAAGAGCGTGCCGGACGCGCACGCGCCGCCGAGCTGCATGCCGATCGCGAAGAGCGTCGCGCCGACGAAGAGGGCGAGGCCGAGCGCGCCCGCCGTCGGAGCCGGCTTGCTGCCGAACAGCCCGCTGCCGGTACCCGCGATCAGCGCGATCAGCGTCGCGGCGGTGCCGAGCAGGAGGGTGTGGGCCCGCAGGCCCTGGCCGTTGCCGACGGCGATGAGCTGGCGCCACGCCGACGTGAAGCCGAAGCGCGAGTGGAACAGCGCGAGCCCGAGGCCCAGGCCGAGCAGCAGCAGGACGCCGAACTTGGCGCCGTGGCTCGCCCAGACGTACCAGGTCAGGCCGGCCGCGAGCGCACCCGCGACGGCCAGCGGCACGACGCGGACGGGATCCTCCGGCCGCGGCGCCGGCGCGGCGCAGGAGGTGGGGAATTCGAGGAACTTCTGGTCACCGGCTGGGGATTCGGTCGTCGCCACCCGCCAAAGCTAGATCCGGTGATCGATTCACCGCAGCTCGTCGCACACTGTGGGACGAGCCGCGGTGACCGGCGGGCTATTCGTTCGTCTTGACGCACATCGTCGTCGCCGGCGACGGGTAGACGGCCACGCGCGTGGCCTCCGTGCCCTCGCAGAGACCCTTGTCCGCCTGACCCGAGACGACCTTCACCAGTTCGCCGTCCTTGGTGGGGTCGGTGCAGGGCACCTTCAGGTAGCCCTTGGTCTGCGACGTGAAGTTCGCGAGGCAGTCGCCCTGCTTCGCGTTGATCATCAGGCACAGCTTGTACGAGCTGCGGCCGCTGACCGAGTAGGTGTCGTAGCCGGCGTCGGACCCGCCGGGGCACTGGTCGGACGCGCTGTCGAGCTTGGCGGCGATCTTGACGTTGGCCTTCGGGTCGTTGCAGTCGGCCTTCGCCGGGTCGTCCCCGCCCCGGGTGAACTCGGTGATCGTGAGGCAGTCACCGGCGGCGGAGCTGGCGGGCGAGTTCGCGAACGAAACGATCCCCACGACGACGGCGACGATCACGACGACGCCGACGATGCCGAACTTGATGAACGTGCCGGCCTTCGACTTCTTCGGCACCGGCGGCGCGGGCGGGAAGCCCTGGCCGGGCGGGAACTGCCCGGGCGGGAACTGCCCCGGCGGCGGGCCGTACTGGCCGGGCTGCCCCTGCGGCTGGCCGTGCGGCGGCGTGCCGGGCTGGCCGTACTGCTGCTGCGGCTGACCGCCGGGAGGCGGTCCGTAGGGATCGGGCTGACCCACCGGCTGCTGGCCCCCGGGGGCCGGAGGGGGAACGCTCACTGTGAACCTCACACATGTGAAATGAAGAACCGACCGGCACATCAAACACGCAGGGTGAGCGGGATCCGCAGCGGGGTCCCCGAATGCACGAATTACCCACAGAAAAGGCGCCCCGTTGATTACGGAGCGCCTTCACTGTGTAGTCATTCGGAAGCTATGAGCCAGGGTTACTCACGAAGGTAGGACAGCAGCCGGAGGATCTCCAGGTACAGCCAGACCAGCGTGGTCATCAGGCCGAACGCGGTGTACCAGGCCCACTTCGACGGCATGCCCTCGCGGATCATCCGGTCGGCCTGGTCGAAGTCGAGCAGGAAGCTGAACGCCGCGATGCCGATGCAGACGATGCTGAAGATGATGGCGAGCGGGCCGCCGTCGCGCAGCGGGTTGAAGCCGAAGACCAGCGCACTGATCAGGTTGAACAGCATCAGGATCGCGACCCCGACGACGGCGCCGACGATCCACTTCGTCAGCTTCGGCGTCACCTTCACCGCGCCGGTCTTGTAGACCACCAGCATGCCGATGAAGACACCCGCGGTGCCGATGATCGCCTGCAGCGCGATGCCCGGGTAGACGACCTCGAAGACACCGCTCAGCGCACCGAGGAACAGGCCTTCGGCGGCGGAGTAGACGAGGGTCAGCGGACCGCTCGGCTTCTGGCGGAAAATAATCACCAGGGAGATCACGAGCCCGACGACCAGGCCGCCGAGCATCGCGCCGAGGAGCGGGCCGGACAGCCGGCCGGTCTCGGCCAGCGTGTTCTGGGCCCAGATCGCGGTGACGATCCCGACGAGCAGCGCGACGCCGAGGCTCATGCCGGTCTTGACGACGACGTCGTCGACGGTCATCGGGCGGTCGCCCTCGCCGGAGGCGGCCTGGCCGGGGCCGTACCCGGGCACGCCGCCCTGGGGTTGGTTGAAGCCCACCGGGGGGCCGTACTGCCCGTAAGTCTGGGTTCCGCCGTGGGGCAGGTTGCGGAACGCCGGGTTGCTACTGGAACGCACCTGATCCTCCTGGATCTGCTGCTTTGTGGATCGACGCTGCATCGGGTTCAACGACCGCCGGGGACGTGCGGTTCCCGTCGAGTAAAGACGACTTTACTCGACGGCGGCCCCCTGGCCACGGCGGACACGTTATGCGACCACGATCACGACCGTTCGGCGACCGCCACTCGAAGGGCGGTAGACAGCCGGGCCCCCTCGGCGCGACGCTCACCTGGCGTGCCCGGTCGTTCACCGTACGCGCGTCGGGGAGTTGATCAATCGTGTGACCTGCGGAGACGCTGTGAGCCGTCGCCGCGCGGCCGACGAAGGAGCCTGCACACCATGAGGTGGTCGACACGCCCGCGCGCGGGCATCCGCGTGCTCATCGCCCTGTTCGCCGCGACGCTGCTCGGCGCGCTCTCCGCGACCGCGGCGTCGGCCGCGAGCCAGGAGGGCATCGGCCACCGGGTCGGCGCCGACCCGGCGCCGCGCCCGGTCTGGCTGGGGTCGTACGTCGTCGGCGGGGAGCAGGTGTTCTGCGTGAGCTTCCGGCTCCGCGCGCCGAACACCGACGAGCCGTACAAACCCGGCGACGAACTGCTGACGAAGTGGGGCACGAAGCTGCCCGCGGACGTGGCGGCGAACATCTCGTACCTGCTGCTGCGCTACGGCGGCACGAAGAACCCCGACGAGGCGACCGCGCTCGCGCACCTGCTGCACTCGTGGACCGCGCCGTCACGCACCTCCACCGACCGCGACCCGAACCTGCCCGCGGACGAGATCGCCTACGACGAGGACGGGTACCTGAAGGCGATGAGCAAGGACTCCGCCGACGCCGTCAAGCGGTTGCGGACCGACGCCGAGACCAACCGCGGGCCGTGGACGGCGTCGGTGACCGCGCCGAAGGGCGACCAGCACCTCGGTGAACCGGCCGAGTGGACCGCGACCGTGAAGAACGCCAAGGGCAAGGGCGTCCCGGACGTCGCGGTGAAGCTGACGGCGACGGCCGGCACCCTCGGCGAACCGGCTGGGGACCCGGCGGGCAACTCGAGCCCGCAGGCCGCCGCGAAGGACGTCACGCTGAAGACCGGCCCCGACGGCACGGTGAAGGTGAAGCTGACCCCGACGGGCGAGCGGCCGAAGCTGGTGGCGTCGCTGTCCGCGCCGGCCGCCCGGCCCTACGTCCGGCTGCCGGTCGACACGGCGGCGCAGCGCGTCGTCTCCACCGGCGGCGAGCAGGAGCTGACCGCGCAGGGCGTCGTCGAAGTCGCGAAGCCCGGCAAGGTGCAGGTGACGAAGACGGACGCGAACACGGGCAAGGGCGTCGGCGGCGCGGTCCTGCGGATCACGGGCGCGGACAAGACGTCCGCGGCCCTCGGTGCGGACGGCAAGCCCCTGACGGGCGCCGACGGCAAGCCCGCGGTCGTCACGACCGACGGCGCGACCGGCGGGGTGACGGTCGAGAACCTCCGGGCACCGCAGGAGATCTGCGTGGTGGAGGCGAGCCCGCCGCCGGGGTACACGAACGCTTACGACCCGGGCAACCCGCCGTCGGCGTGCGGCACGGTGAAACCGGGCGAGACGCTGGCGCTGACGGTGTCGAACAAGCCGAACGAGGTCCCGCGCGCGATCCCGGCCGGCGACGCCCCGGTCGCGATGATGCGGGGGACGGTCGAGACGAGCTATTCGGGGCTGGGCCTGGCGGGGATCGGCTTGCTGGTGCTGCTGGGCGCCGGCCTGGCGGGCTTCGCGGCACGGCGCGCTTCGCGGAGGTAACGGCGTGGCGAACGACGCCGGCGAGCGCTGGCGGGGCGAGAGCTGGTTCATCGAGGAGTGGCACCAGGGAGTGGGCTGGGCGGCTGGTGAGGAGCAGCGGCACCGGGGCACCGACTGGACCGCGGGCGGCGATGCTTCGCAGCAGCAGGGCACCGGCTTGGCCGACGACCGCGAGCTGCAGCACCTGGCAACCAGCTGGACGGCCGCCGACGGTTCGCAACCTCAGGGCACCGACTGGGCCACCTACGACCCGCAACCCGGCGACCACCGGTACCCGGGTCGGTCGAAGCCGCGTCGAGGGCGGCTGCTCGTCGGGTTCGCGCTCGGGGCCGCGACCGTCGTCGGCCTGCAACTGGGGTCCTCCGTGGTCGCCTCACCGCCGAAGACCGTCGTGGCCGGGACCGCGCTGCCCGCCGCCGGCGCCGCAGCCCCAGCCGCCCGCCCGGCCACCCTGACCCCGACACCCCCACCGCCACCGCCGACGAGCACCCCCGCCGCCCCGGCCGCGCAGCCGTCCACCGCGCCGCCGGCTCCGCAGCGACCCGGCACCGTGCGGCTCCCCGCCGGCGGTACCGCCACCCTCGTGCGCAAGGACCTCGGTCCCGGCGGTGAACTGCCCGTCCCCGACAACCTCGGCCAGGCGACCTGGTGGGGCGCCGAGCTCGACGCGGCCGGCGGTGCCAGCGTCTTCGCCGGGCACGTCAACTGGCGGGGCGCCACCGGGCCGTTCGCCGAGCTGTGGAACGCCCGGATCGGCGCCGAGGTGACCATCGTGGACAACGCCGGGAAGACCTGGCGCTACCGCATCTCCCAGCTGCTCACCGTCCACAAGAACGACCTGCCCGCGCAGGCCGACGACCTCTTCGGCCAGTCGGGCCCGCACCGCGTGGTGCTCGCGACCTGTGGCGGCCGCTGGGTCGGCGGTTCGGACGGCTACGAAGAGAACCGCATCGTCATCGCGGAGCCCGCATAAGTTACCCGTGAGTAACTTCACGTCGCGCCACGGTGGTCACGAACACCCCGATGCAGCAGAATGCCCAGGGTCAGGGCGTGGAGCGAGAGGTGTGAAGACGATGGCGACGTTCTTGGTGACCGGGGCGACCGGACTGATCGGGCGCCAGTTCACCCGGCTGCTGCTCTCCCGCCCCGACGACGACCGCATCGCGCTGCTGGTCCGCGCGTCGAGCAAGGCCAAGCTGGCCGCGCTCGTCGACCAGTGGCCGCACTCCGACCGCGTCACGCTGGTGACCGGGGATCTCGGGGAGCCGCTGCTCGGCGTGTCCGAAGCGGACCGCGAGGAGCTGCGCGGGCACGTCGACCACGTCGTCCACCTCGCCGCGCTCTACGACCTCACCGCCGACGACGAGGCCAGCGTCAAGGCCAATGTGGACGGCACGCGCAGCGTCGTCGACCTCGCCGCCGACCTGCGCGCCGGCTGCCTGCACCACGTCTCGTCGGTCGCCGTCGCGGGTGACCACGAAGGCGTCTTCACCGAGGAGATGTTCGACGCCGGGCAGCGGCTGATCACGCCGTACCACCGGACGAAGTTCGAGGCCGAGAAGATCGTCCGCGAGCAGACCGAGGTGCCGTGGCGGGTGTACCGGCCCGCGGTCGTCGTCGGGCACTCCGAAACCGGCGAAATGGACAAGATCGACGGCCCCTACTACCTCTTCCCCGCGATCAACCGGCTCGCCGGGCTGCCCGACGTGCTGCCGATCGTCGGCCCCGACCTCGGCGACACCAACATCGTGCCGGTCGACTACGTCGCCAAGGCACTGCTGGAACTCGTGGTCAAGCCCGGGCTCGACGGCCGCGCCTTCCACCTGGTCAACCCCGAGCCGCAGCCGGTCGTGTCCGTTTACAACGCCTTCGCGCGGGCCGCGGGCGCGCCGACGATCTCCGTCCAGCTGGGCGAAGGCCTCTCCAAGCGGATCGTCGGACTGGTCAAGCTGACCGAGCACATCCCCGGCGTCACCATCGCCCGCGACGCCGTCATGGAGCGCTTCGGCATCCCGCCGGTGCTGCTGGACACCATGGCGTTCCCGTCGGTGTTCTCCTCGGCCGAGACGCGCAAGGCACTGGCCGGCAACGTCGAGGTCCCCCGGCTGGCGGAGTACGCGC
This sequence comes from Amycolatopsis sp. NPDC049159, assembly GCF_040648295.1. Lineage (NCBI taxonomy): Bacteria > Bacillati > Actinomycetota > Actinomycetes > Pseudonocardiales > Pseudonocardiaceae > Amycolatopsis > Amycolatopsis sp. NPDC049159. Next base: position 82,499 of record NZ_JBEZDL010000032.1, on the reverse strand, counting down.
CGACGCTGTGGCGCTACTGGCGCGAGCACCTCGACCCGTTCCGCGCGCGCCAGCACGGCCCGCGCGGCGAGCTGGACGGCCGCCGCGTGATCATCACCGGCGCGTCGTCGGGCATCGGGCGCGCGACGGCGCTGAAGGTCGCCGCGGCGGGTGGCGTGCCGCTGCTCGTCGCCCGGCGCCAGCACGAACTCGAGGAGGTCCGCGACGAGATCGTCGCCGCCGGCGGCACGGCGTCGGTGTACCCGGCCGACCTGACCGACGAGGACTCGGTGCGCAAGGCCGTCGACGCGATGCTGGCCGAGCACGGCCGGATCGACATGCTGGTCAACAACGCCGGCCGGTCGATCCGCCGGTCGATCAAGCTGTCCTACGACCGGATGCACGACTACGAGCGCGCGATGGCGATCAACTACTTCGGCGCCGTCCGGCTGATCCTCGCGGTGCTGCCGCACATGTCGGAGCGCAAGTTCGGGCACATCGTCAACGTGTCGTCGATCGGCGTGCAGGGCATCGCGCCGCGCTTCTCGGCGTACGCGGCTTCGAAGGCGGCGCTGGACTACTTCTCGCGGATCGCCGCCACCGAGACGCACGGCGACGGGATCACCTTCACCACCATCCACATGCCGCTGGTGCGCACGCCGATGATCCGCCCGACGAAGATCTACGACGCGTTCCCGACGAAGTCGCCGGAACAGGCCGCGGACATGGTGCTGAAGGCGCTCGTCGAGCGGCCCAAGCACATCGGCACGCCCGCCGGGCAGGCGATCGGGCTGGCGTACACGCTCACGCCGGGCCTCACCGACGCCGTCGCGTACCAGGGTTTCCGGATCTTCCCGGACTCGGCCGCGGCGGGTGGTTCGGGCGGGTTGAAGATCGGCCGTGGCGAGAAACACCTTTCCCGCGCGGCGATGGCGCTAGCCCGGCTGTCGCGCGGGTTTCACTGGTGACGCAGCGTTTCCGGGGTGCGGCCGTTCCGGCGACGCGCCGCCCGGACCACGACACGTGTTGGTGATTTGTTAAGCCGAAGGGCGTAAGCGGTCCGTGCCCAGGTACGGTCGGGCGCATGGTTCCTGAGCGCGACCCCGCCGCAACCGCCCTCAACGGCCTCCTCCCCCTCCGTCGTGAGTACACCCAGGCCTGGCACGGCTTCGACCGCAACGAAGTCCGCCAATACCTCGACCACGTCGAGGCGCAGCTGCGCCGGGTGCTCAGCGAACGCGACGCCGCCGTGGCGCAGGCCGCGAGCGCGGCCAGGGAGGCGGAATCCGCCCGGCAGCAGGTCGCTTCGCTCGAAGCGCGCGTCGAGGAGCTCAAGAAACCGCCGGAGCGGCTCGAGGACCTCGACGAGCGGATGCAACGCACGGTGACGCTCGCGCAGGCGCGCGCGGACGAGATCGTCAAGCGCGCCGAGGCCGCCGCGGAGAAGACGTGGGCGGGCTCGACCGAGGCGTCGACGAAGCTGCGTGAGCGGTACACGAAGCTGGTCGCGGAGCTGGACAAGCAGGCCGACCTGCTGCACTCCGAGCACGAGAACGCGCTGGCGGAGACGCGCGCCGAGGTGCAGCGGCTGACCGTCGAGGCGGCCCAGCGGCGCGAGCTGCTCGACAACGAGGCGGAGCGGAAGCGGCGGAAGATCGAGCGCGAGTTCGACGCCTCCCAGTCCGCGCAGAAGACGGCGCTGGACAAGCACATCGCCGACCAGCGCACGGCGAGCAAGAACCAGGCCGAGCGCCGGATCGCCGAGGCGACGGCGGAGGCCAAGCGACGGCTCGACGAGGCCACGGCGGAGGCCAAGCGCCGCCTCGACGAGGCGACCACCCAGGCCGCCCAGCGCACGACGGTGGCGAACCGCAAGGTCGAGCGGCTGGCGGAGATCCGCGAGCAGGCCCGCAAGAGCCTGGCGATGGCGGAGGACATCCTCAACCGCAGCGAGACGCAGCTCGCGACGCTGCCGGAGGAAGCGGTGATCCCCCAGGCGTCGAAGCTGGTGGGCGGCGACACGGAATCGGCGACCACGCCGTCGGCCCCGGTCGTCCCGGTGGTGCAGCCGCAGATCCCCGCGAAGCCCGCGGTGGCGCCGAAGCCGGCTCAGGCCGCGAAGCCCGCGCCGCAGCAGGCAAAGCCGGCACCCGCGGCGAAGCCGGGCAACGCCCCGGCGAACTCGAACGGCCCGGCCACGAAGCCGGCCAACGGCAACGGGAACGCCGCCAAGCCGCTTTCCCCGACCGCGAGCAAGCCCGGCTCCTAGACACCCCCAAGCGCCCCGATGCGGCGTTGGGTGCGTCTGACGCACCCAACGTGGCGTTGGGGCGCTTTACTTGCGGGCGGTGCGGGGCCAGGGGTTGGCCGACTCCAGCTGGGCCGCCAGGCCCAGCAGCAGGGACTCGCCGCCCGGGCGGGTCACCAGCTGGACCGACGTCGGCAGGCCCGAAACGACCGAGCGCCCCACCGGGACCGTGATCGCCGGGTAGCCCGCGAAGTTCCACTGGCCCGTGAAGCCGGCCAAGCGCGTCGACGGCAGCACGTTCGTCAGCCACCGCTTCTCGTGCCAGCGGCCCGCCTTCACCGGCCAGTGCGACAACGTCGGCGTCATCAGCACGTCGTGGCCGTCGAAGAACTCCGAGGCCCGCGCCAGCCACAGCTCCCGCGTCCGCTCGCGGATCAGCCCCGCACGCTGGATCAGCCGTCCCGCGCGGACGTGCGCGCGCGTCCGCCGCTGCAGCCCGGAGAACGAGAAGCCCTCCGCCTGGACGGCCGGGCCGGCCAGCCAGCGGGCCGTCATGCCCAGGACCATCGTCGCCGGGTAGCGCGGGGCCGCCGTGGACAGCGTGTGGCCCGCTGCGGACAAGTGGCCCGCCGCGGTCGAGACCGCCGCCACCAGCTCCTTCGGGACCGGCGTGTGCAGCAGGGGCACCGTCGTGGACATGCCGATCCGGACCGGCTCGGGCGTCGGCACCGAGGCCAGCGACGGGTCCGCGGCCAGGACCGAGAACAGCACCGCCGTGTCCGCGACCGTCGTGGCCAGCGGGCCGTGCACCGACATGCCGAACCAGCCGCCCTCGGCCAGCCGGTCGGCGCCCGGCTTCAGGCCGACCAGCCCGCACATCGCGGCCGGCAGGCGGACCGAGCCCATGCCGTCGGTGCCGTGGGCCAGCGGGACCAGGCCGGCCGCCACCGCCGCCGCGCTGCCGCCGGACGAGCCGCCCGAGGCGTACGTCGGGTCCCACGGGTTGCGGGCGATGCCGTCCGGGGTGTCGCTCATCGGCCAGATGCACAGCTCCGGCACGCGCGTCAGCCCGACGAGCACCGCGCCCGCGGCCCGCAGCCGCGTCGCGACCAAGCCGTCCGCGGTGGCCGGTGAAGACGGGCCGGCCGGCGAACCGTGCGAAGCGAACTCGCCCTCGATCTCCGTGACGTCCTTGACGGCGACGGGCACCCCGGCCAGCGGCAGCGACGCGAGATCGGGCCGCGCGGCGACCTCCGCGGCTTCCTTCAGCGCCTCTTCGGCGCGCACCCGCCGGAAGGCACCGACGACGCCGTCGGCCGCGCCGATCCGGTCCAGCGCTTCCCGGGTCACCTGCACCGGGTCGAGGGTCCCGGCCCGGACGGAGGCCGCGATCTCCACTGCCGTCAGCACCATGATCGCGACCCTAGCCCACGGAACGGCTCAGATGGCTCCCGCTCGCAGCGCGTAAGCGACGGCGTGGGCGCGGTTGTTGAGGCCGCAGCGGGTCATCAGGCCGTAGAGGACGTTCTTCACCGTCCGCTCGGAGTAGCACAGCTTCGCCGCGATCTCCTCGGTCCCGAAACCCTCGGCGACCAGCCGCAGGACGTCGCACTCGCGCGCGGCGAGCCCGGACAGCGTCAGCCCGTTCGGCTCCAGCACGTCCTTGCGCATCCGCTGGACCTGCGAGAGCAGCGCCCCCTGCAGCCGCGGCGGCAGGTTGGCCGTGCCGTCGCCCGCCGCGAGCACCGCCGTCACCAGCTCGGCGCCGCCCGTTTCGCGCCGCGGCAGGATCGCCACGACCCCGCACTCCAGCACCGACATCAGGTCGCTCTCGCGGAAGTGCTCGACGACCAGGACCACGTGGGACGCCTTGGCCGCGCGGATCTCGCCCAGCACGGCCTCGGTGACGTGCTCCTCCATCACCAGCAGGACGTCCGGGACCAGGTCGGTCACCCGGATGTCCGGATGGGACTCCAGCAGGCTCTCGGCGCCGGCGTGCGTGATCGGGTCCGAGGCGAGGACGGTCACTTCCACGGGCTTCATGGACGCAGTGTGGCGGGCGCGCCTTCACGCCTTCCCTATTCCGTCTTCACGCGCGTGAAGACGTCTCCAGTCCCCCGACCGCCGTGCGCGCCCGTTCCAGGCAGCCCGGCATCCGCTCGGCCGCGCGCGCCCACTCGCGCTTGGCCCGCCGGTACTCCTCCTGAGCCGCCGCGGTCCAGCCCGCCAGCTCCGGCTCGACGTCGGTCTCCAGCTCGGCGAGCAGCTCGCCGAGCTCGCCGGTGATCGCCCCCATCCGGTCGAGCACCAGACCGGCGTAGCTGAACTCGAGCTCCTGGCGCGTCACGGCACGCGCTGCCGCGGCACCGGGCCGCCGCCCGTCGTCTCGAGCAGCCGGGCCAGCCGCGAGAGGATCACGTCGTACTCCTGCTCCCAGTCGCTCATGGCCTGGCCGAAGCGCACCGCGTCCTCGCCCCGCCACGACGCCTGCACCTCCGCCATCTCGCTGTTGACGTCGCGAAGCCGGGAGCGGGCCGCTTCGATGGTGTGCGCGAAGCGGGCGGCCGCCCGCTGCATCTCGTCCGTCGGCGCCGCTGTGGCCATGCGGGAACTCCTCTCGGGCGTCCCGAGGGTGGCAAACCCCGCGCACCGGCGGAACCCCCGCTCCCGGCCGTTGCCCGAATGTCCGCCATCATTGCCTGCCGGTTCACGACGGCCGCGTATGCTCACGTCAGGCATCCGGCGCGTGACGTTTCGTCAGCGCACGAAGGGAGACCGATGTCGGCTGCGGACGGCTCCGCACCGAGACTCCAGCTGCTCGGCCCGGTCAAGGCGTGGCACGGCGAAGTGGAGCTCGACCTCGGCTCCGCGCACCGGCGGACGGTCCTCGCCGCCCTGGCGATGAACCCGAGCCGCACGGTCTCGCGCGAGGAGCTGATCGACGCCGTCTGGGGCGAAGCGCCGCCGCAGAGCGCGCAGGGTTCCATCTACACCTACGTCTCCGGCCTGCGGCGGGCGCTCGAGCCCGGCCGCGCCAAGGGCGAAGGCCCGCAGCTGCTCGCGTCGATCGGGTCCGGCTACTCCCTGCGCCTCGACGCCGGCGCGATCGACGTCCACCGGTTCGAAGCCCTGCGCGAACAGGCGCAGCGCAAGCAGTCGGCCGGTGACCTCCGCGGCGCGCGCGAGGACCTCGAGGAAGCGCTCGCGCTCTGGCACGGCGTCCCGCTGTCCGGCCTGCCCGGGCCGTTCGCCGCCGCCCAGCGCGCGCGGCTGACCGAGGTGCGGCTCGCGACGGTCGAGCGGCGGGCCGAGGTCGTCCTGGAGTCGGGCGGGCACGCCGAGCTCGTCGCCGAGCTGACCGCGCTGACCCGTGAGCACCCGTTCCGCGAAACGCTGCGCGGGCTCCTCATGCGGGCGCTGGTCCGCGCCGACCGGCGGACCGAAGCGATCGCCGTCTACACCGACGTCCGCGACCGGCTCGTCGAGTCGTCCGGCACCGAGCCCGGCCCGGCGCTGCGGCGGCTCTACGACCAGCTGCGGGAAAAGCCCGCGCCCGCGCCGGAACCGAAGCCCACGCCACCGCCGCGCCCGACGCGGCTCCCGGTCGCGGCGATGCCCGAGCGCGCCGACCTCTTCCTCGGCCGGGAAGCCGAGCTGGCCCGGCTGCGCGAAGCCGTCGACGGGCTCGAAGCGGGGATCGGCCGGTCGGTGTGGCTCGAAGGCGAGCCGGGCAGCGGCCGGACGGCACTGCTGGCCGAAGTGCTCGCCATGGCCGAAGACCTCCAGCCCGCCTTCGCCGCCGCCGACTCGCTCGACCAGCGGTTCGCCCTGCGGCCGTTGCTCGACGCGCTGGGCGTGCACGCGGGCGCCGCCGGGCACCGGGCCGTCCTCGCCGCCCGGCTCGCCGAGCACCCCGGCGAAGATCCGGTCGACGGCCTGCTCGCGCTGGTCCGCGAGCTGTGCGCGGAGGCGCCGCTGGTGCTCGTGGTCGACGACCTGCACTGGGCCGACGACGCCACCCTCGGCGTCTGGCGGTACCTCAGCCGGGAGACGCGGCAGCTGCCGCTGCTGCTCGTCGGCGCCTGCCGCCCGGTGCCACGCCCGGCCGCGCTCGACGAGCTGCGAGCCGAGCTTGACAACGATGACACGACGGTCCTGACGCTGCCGCCGCTGACCGAAAGCGCGGCCCGGGAGCTGGCCACCGAGCTGGTCGGGGCGCCGCCCGGCCCCGGCTTGGGGCTGCTCGTCTCCTACGGCGCCGGAAACCCGCGCTACACCAGGGAAATCGTCGAGACGCTGCTGGCGCAGTCGATGATCGTGCTCGACGGCGTCCACGCGCACCTGGACGGCAACTCGTGCCAGACCATCCCGGCGCCGCTGGGGTCGCGGATCACGCTGTACCTGAGCTTCCTCTCCAGCGGCACGCGCGACACCCTGCGCTGGGCCGCGATGCTGGGCCGCGAGTTCTCGCTGTCGGACATCGCCGTCGCCACCGAACGGCCGCCGACGGCGCTGGTCGGCGCGGTCGACGAGGCGATCGCGTCCGGGGTGCTCGTCGAGTCGGGCGACCGGCTGGCGTTCCGGCACCCGCTGGTGCGCCGGGTGCTCTACGAAAAGACACCGGCGGCGATGCGCGTGGCGCTGCACCGGCAGCTGGCCGAGGCGTTCGCCGCCGCGGGGGCGCCCGCGGTCCGCGTCGCCGAACAGCTCGCCGCCGCGCCCGCGCAGGTCGACCCGTGGGTGACGACGTGGCTGCTGGACCACATCGGGACGGTCGCCACCGAGACCCCGCGGATCGCCGTGGACCTGCTGCGCCACGCCGTCACGCAGGGCACGCTGCCGCCGGAGGCGCGCGAGACACTGACCGCGACCCTGGCCCGGCTGCTGTTCTGGCTCGGCCGGGAGCCCGAGGCCGAGGCGCGGTCGGTCGTGGCGCGGACGGCCGACAGCAGGCGCGCGGCGGAGATGCGCTGGATCCTCGCCTACGTCTACTACCGGCGCGGCGACTTCGCCGAGGCGACCGCCGAGCTGAAGCGGACCCTCGACGACACCGACGTCCCGGAGATGTGGCGCGGGCGGCACGAGTCGCTGCTGGCCACGCTGGAGCGGCTCGGCGAGGAAACCGCGCTGGCGCCCGCCGGGCTGCACCCGCTGGACGACGCGGCGCTGTCCGTGCCGAAGCTCGACAGCCTCGAGGAGGCCGCGGAGCCGCTCGACGCCGCCCGCCGGATCGCCGCGACCCGCGCGGTGCCGGGCGAGATGCACCTGGCCGGCGCGGTGCACTACTACTGGCTGGGCCGCTGGCCCGAGGCCCTCGACGAGCTGGACGCGGTGATCCGCGACGGCGCGGAAACGGCGTCGTACGTGCTGCGCAGCCCCGGCTCGGCGCTGCTGGTGCACGGGGTCGGCGCGCTGATCGCCGGCCACCGCGGCGACCCGGGCCGGGCCAGGACGCACCTCGAAGCGGCCGACCGGCGCCAGTGGCCCCCGGGCCTGGAGCCCGACGGCGGCGACTTCCTGCTCGCGGCGCGGGCGTTGCTGGCCGAGCAGGACGACCGCCCGGAGGCGGCGCTGGCCGCGTTGCTGCCGCTGCTGGAGGAGAACTACCCGCCGGCGGCCCGCCACCAGTGGCTCCCGGACCTGGTCCGGCTCGCCCTGCGCCTCGGCGAGGGGCAGCGCGCCCACCAGGCGTTGCGCCTGCTCGACGTCGAGGGTGACGTCCCGCCGGCCCACGCGGCGGCGGCCGCGCACTGCCGCGGCCTGGTGGCCGGCGACCCCGAGCCGGTGCTCACCGCCGCCGGCCACTACCGGGCGGCCGGTCGGCTGCTCAAGCAGGCGAAGGCGACGGAGGACGCGGCGATCCTGCTGGCCGAGTCGGACCGGCTGGACGAGGCGCGAACGGCGTTCCGGACCGCGCTGACGGCGTACACGGGTATGGGCGCGGTGTGGGACGTCCGCCGCGCGGAGGCCCGCATGCAGCCCTTCGGCATCAGGCGCGCCCACGCGGTCCGCCAGCGAGCCGCCGCCGGCGAGTGACCGCACGGCACCGCTTCGGGTCGAGCGCAACCCGGGTGGGGGTTGCCACGTCAGTAAGGTCACCGGTGTAGTCGTTACCGAGATGTCCCTGGGGGAAACGGGGTCTGGGGCGCACGCCCCAGAGGGGACGGCACTGACATGGCAGGGGATGCGGACACCGGCCTGCGGGTGGGTGTGCTCGGCCCGCTGCGGGCCTGGCGCGGGGCGGCCGAAATCGGCCTCGGCCCCGCGCGTCAGCGTGCCATCTTCGCGGTGCTCGCGGTCAACGCCGGGCGGCCGGTCCCCCGGGCCGAGCTGATCGCCGGTGTCTGGGGCGACTCCGCGCCCGCGAGTGTCGAGGGCAGCGTCCACACCTACGTCTCCGGGCTCCGCCGCGCGCTCGAACCGGACCGGTCGCGCTGGTCGGCGGCCAGTGTCCTGCTGTCGGACCCGGCCGGGTACTCCTTGCTGCTCGCCGAAGACGCGCTCGACGCGGCCGTGTTCGAACGGCACCGCGAGCTCGCGCAGGACCACCTCCGCCAGGGCGACCCGCGGGCCGCCGTCACCGAGCTCGACGCCGCCCTCGCCCTCTGGCAGGGTGAAGCGCTTTCCGGGGTGCCGGGCGGGTTCGCCGAGCGGCACCGCGAATACCTCGCCGAGCTGCGGCTGAACACGCTCGAGCGGCGCGCCGAAGCGGTGCTGGCCCTCGGCGGGCACCTCGACCTCGCGCCGGAGCTGGCCGTGCTGGCCGGCGAGCACCCGCTGCGGGAATCCCTGCGCGAGTCGCTCATGCTCGCCCTCTACCGCAGCGGGCGGCACTCCGACGCGCTCGACGTCTTCCGCGACGCCCGCGCCACCCTCGTCGAGGAGCTCGGCGTCGAGCCCGGACCGGCGCTGCAACGGCTCCACCAGCGGATCCTCGCCCAGGACCCCGGGCTCGACGCGCCCGCGGCGCCCATCGTGGTCACCGGGCACCGGCTGTTCGGGCGGGAAGCCGAAACCAGGACCCTCGCCGAACTCGTCGCCGACGTCCGCGCCGGGCGGGGGCGGGCCGTCTGGATCGAGGGCGAGGCGGGCATCGGCAAGTCCGAGCTGCTCGCCGGTTCGCTGCCCGACGGCCCCGGCTACCAGCGGCTTTCCGCCGCCGCGGACGAGCTGAGCACCCGGTTCCCGCTGCAGGTCATCCTGGAGTGCCTGGCGATCGACGTGCATTCGGCCGACCCGCGGCGCGCGCGGGTGGCCCAGGAGCTCGCCGGCGAGGGGCCGGTGCGGCGCAGCTGGGGCCCGGCCGACCCGGTGCTCGGCGCCGTCGACCGGCTGCTGGCCCTGGTCGACGAACTCTGCGCGCACTCGCCGCAGGTGCTGGTGATCGACGACCTCCAGTGGGCCGACGAGGCGTCCGTGCTGGTCTGGCACCGGCTCTGCGCGGCGACCCGCCAGCTGCCGCTGCTGCTCGTGGCCGCGACCCGCCCGGCGCCCGACCGCGCCGAGCTCGCCCAGCTGCGCCGCGGTGTCCAGGCGCGCGACGGCGTCGTCCTCGACCTCGCGCCGCTGACCGGCGAAGACGTCGGCCGGCTGATCGAGGACCGGATCGGGGCGCCGCCGGGGCCGGGGCTGCGCGAGCTGGCCGCTCGTGGCGCCGGGAACCCGTTGTACGTCAAGGAAATGGTCGATGTCCTGCTGCGCGCCGGCGCGGTCGAGGTGAGCGGCGGCGAGGCCGACGTCGGCGACCCGGCCGAGTTCGAGGCGCCCGGTTCGCTGGTCGCCGCGGTCGACCGGCGGCTCGACTTCCTGACCGCGCGGACGCAGGAAGTGCTGCGCTGGGGCGCGTTGCTGGGCATGGAGTTCGCGGTCGGGGACGTCGCCGCGGTGCTCGGCACCCGGCCGTCGGACCTGCTGGAGCCGCTCGAAGAAGCCGTCGCGGCGAACGTCCTCATCGACACCGGGACCCAGCTCGCGTTCCGCCATCCCCTGCTGCGCCAAGCGCTTTACGACCGGTTGCCCGGCGCGACGCGGGCGGCGCTGCACCGGCAGGCGGCCGAGGCGCTCGCCCGGATCGGCGCGCCGGTCAAGCGCGTCGCCGAACAACTGGTGGCCGCACCGGCCACAGTGGACGAATGGGTGCTGGACTGGCTCACCGGGCACCACGCGGCCGTCTCCAACCGGGCGCCGCTGATCGCCGTCGAGCTGCTGGAACGGGCCCTGGCCGCGATCGACGGTGCCGACCCCCGCCGGGAAGTCCTGCTCGTCGCGCTGGTCAAGGTGCTGTTCCGGCTGGAACGCAGCCCGGAAACCCAGGCGCAGCAGGCCATCGAGGTGGCCACCGACCCGGACGCCGTCGAGGAGATGCGGCACGTGGCCGCGGCGCTGCGGCACCGTCGCGGCGACACCGAAGGCGCGGTCGCGACGCTGACCGGCGCGGTCGACGACCCGGCCGTGCCCGAGCTCTGGCGGGTCAAGCACCGGCAGCTGCTGGCCAACTTCCGGCGCGGCGATCTGTCCGATTTGGACACCGCGGAAAAGGCGGCGCGCGAAACGAAGTCGCTCGCCGGCGGCGACCGGTACGTGACCGCGCACGCGCTGCAGACGTTGTGGCTGGTCGATTCCGTGCGCCGCGAGCACGACCGCGCGCTCGGCCACGTCGACGCGGCGATCGAGGCCGTCGGCGACGAGCACGAGCTGGCCGACCTGCACCTCGACCTGCTCGACAACCGCGTCTTCACGCTGCAGAACCTCGACCGCCTGGCCGAAGCGGGCGACGCCCTGCGCGCGGCCGGAGAAGTCGCGGCACGGCACGCGCTGCCGGTCGGGCTGCAGGTGTCCGCGGCGGTGCACCGGTACTGGGAAGGCCGCTGGGACGAGGCGCTGGTCGAGCTGGACACGGTCATCGAGGACGGCCCGGCGATCACGTTCTACGGCCTGCGCGAGCCGGGCCCGGCCGCGCTGCTGCTGCACGGCGTCGCGGCGCTGATCGCGGGCCGCCGCGACGACCGCGCCCAGGCCGCGGCCCACCTCGACGCGGCGGAGGAGTACGCCCCGGCGACCGGCGCCGAGCGCGAGAGCTTCGACTTCCTGCTGGTCGCCGACGCCCTCGCCGCCGAGCAGCGCGGCGACCGGGTCCGCGCGCTGACCGTCCTCGAGCCGATCCTGAACCCGACGTACGCGGCGATGATGCTGCGGCACCAGTGGTTGCCGGCGTTCGTGCGGCTGGCGATGGAGCAGGACGACCCCGGCCGCGCCCGCCGCGCTCTCGACGTCTGCGCAGAAGAGGCGGCGAAGGAACGACGGCCGGCGCGGGCGCACGCGGCGGCGTCGTGGTGCCGCGGGCTGATCGAGGACGACCCGGCCGCGGTGCTGGCCACGGCGGAGCACTTCCGCGCGGTCGGCCGCCGCCCGGAACTGGCGGCCGCGTTGGAAGACGCGGCCGTGCTGCTGGCCGGCGCGGGCCGGCTGGACGCGGCGCAAGCGGCGTTCGAGGAGGCCGCCGAGCTCTACACGGCGTTGTCCGCGCGCTGGGACCTGCGGCGCGCGGAAACCCGGTTGCGCCGCCTCGGTGTCCGGCGCGGTGCGGTGTTCTCGCCGATCCGGCCCGGGCACGGCTGGGAGTCGCTCACGGCGATCGAGGTCCGCATCGCCGGTCTCGTCGCCGAAGGCCGCTCCAACCCGGACATCGCGGCCGAGCTGTCGCTGCCGCGGCGGACGGTCCAGGCGCACGTGGCCCGGCTGCTCGGGAAGCTGGAAACGCCTTCACGCTCCGGCGTCGCCGACGCCGTCCGGCGGCGCACCTAGCGCGTTGGCCTTCGCGACCCGGCCGAGGAACCGGCCGGAGTCCTTGACGGTCCGCCGCTGCGTGTCGAAGTCGACGTGCACCAGGCCGAAGCGCTGCGTGTAGCCCATCGCCCACTCGAAGTTGTCGAGTAGCGACCAGGCGAAGTACCCGCGGACGTCGGCGCCGCCGCGCAGGGCGTCGTGCACCGCCTCCAGGTGCTCGGCGAAGTAGTGGACGCGGTCGTGGTCGTGCACCCGGCCGTCGACCACCTCGTCCACAAAGGACGCGCCGTTCTCGGCGACGACCAGCGGCAGCCCGCCGGACCGCTCGTGGATCCACGTCAGCAGCTCGGTCAGCGTGCCCGGCGACTGCTCCCAGCCGAACGCCGTCAGCGGCGGCGGCGCGGGCAGCACGTCCAACCCGCGCAAGCCGGGCAGCGGGCAGTTGCCGGGGCCCAGCGGGTCTTCGAGCGGGGTGACGCGCGCGGGGGCGTAGTAGTTCACGCCCAGCCAGTCGATCGCCGCCGCGATCACGTCGGTGTCGCCGTCGCGCACGGCCGCGGCGAACCGGCCGCCGTGGTGCTCGACGTCCGCCATGACGTCTTCCGGATATCCCTTGCCCAGCACGGGGTCCAGGAAGAACCGGTTGTGGATGCCGTCGAACTTCCGGGCCGCCTCGCGGTGGGCGGGGGTGTCGCCGTCCGGGATCGCCGGGGCGAAGTTCAGCGCCAGCGAGAACTCGTGCCCCGGGCGCGCCTGCTCGGTCAGCGCGCGCGTCGCGAGGCCGTGTCCGAGCAGCAGGTGGTGGGCCGCGACCAGCGCGGTGTCGTGGTCCTGGACGCCGGGCGCGTGCACGCCGCTGCCATAGCCGAGGAAGGCCGCGCAGAACGGTTCGTTGACCGTCGTCCACTGGTTGACGCGGTCGCCGAGGGCGTCGTGCACGACCGCGGCGTAGTCGGCGAACCGCCGGGCCGTGTCGCGTTCCGGCCAGCCGCCGTCGTCTTCCAGCGCCTGCGGGAGGTCCCAGTGGTAGAGCGTCAGCACCGGGACGACGGCCCGGCTCAGGAGCTCGTCGACCAGCCGGTCGTAGAAGGCGAGGCCGGCCGCCGACGTCGTCCGCCCGTCCGGCATCACGCGCGGCCAGGCGACCGAAAAGCGGTAGGCGTTCAGGCCGAGGTCCGCCAGCAGGCCGACGTCTTCGGGGTAGCGGTGGTAGTGGTCGCAGGCGACTTCGCCGGTCGCGCCGCCGAGCACCTTGCCGTCGGCGGCCGCGAACGTGTCCCAAATGGACGGTCCGCGGCCGCCTTCGCCGACGCCGCCTTCCACCTGGTACGACGCGGTCGCCGCGCCCCACAGGAACCCCGGCGGGAATTCGGGTCCGGTCACACTGGTGCCCCTTTCAGGATTCCCTTGACGAGGTAGCGCCCCAGCAGCAGGAACAGCGCGATGACGGGCACGACGCCGACGGTCGCGCCGGTGAGCATCAGCGCGTAGTCGGTGTAGTAGCCGCTCGCCAGCCGCGAAAGGGCCACCTGCACGGTCGGTGTTTCGTTGGGGTCGAGTACCACGAGCGGCCAGAAGTAGTCGTTCCACGTGGCCATGAAGGTGAGCATCGCGAGCACCGCGGCCGGCGCGCGCAACGCGGGCACGGCGACGTGCCAGTAGGTGCGCAGGATCGAACAGCCGTCGACGGTGGCGGCGTCGACGAGGTCGGCGCTGATCGCGTTCTCGCAGGCCTGGCGCATCCAGAATACGCTGAAGGCGCTGACCAGCGCCGGCACGATCACCGCTTCCAGCCGCCCGTACCAGCCGAGGTCGCCGACGACGAGGTACAGCGGGATCACGCCGAGCTGCGCCGGCACCATCGCCGAGCCGACGACCAGCAGGAACAGCGTGTTCCGGCCGCGGAAACGCAGGCGCGCGAAAGCGAACCCGGCGAGGCTCGCCAGCACGACGTTGGCCGCCATGACGGTGGTCGCGACGATCAGCGAGTTCCCGATGGCGAGCCAGAAGTCGACGGTGTCGAAGACGCGGCGCACGTTCTCGACGAGGTGCCCGCCCGGCACCAGCACCGGCGCCGCCTCCCCGATCGCCGAGTTGTCGCGCGTGGCCACCACGAACGACCAGTACAGCGGGAACACGGACGCGCCGAGCACACCGGTCAGCACCGCGTACACCCAGCCGCCCGGGCGGCGCCGCGCGGTCACGCCGCCCTCACGAACCGGCGCACCAGCCGGTAGTTGACCAGCGCGAACAGCGCGCAGACCACGAACATCACCCACGTCAGCGCCGCCGCGTACCCGGCGTTGAACTGGGTGAAGCCCTTTTCGTACAGGTACATGACCAGGGTCTGGAACTGGCGGTCGTTGCCCCCGGTGGCGCCGGACCCACCGGCGTCGAACAGCTGCGGCTCGGCGAAGAGCTGGAGGCCGTTGACCGTGCCGGCGACCGCGGTGAACGCGATCGCGGGCCGGATGCCCGGCACGGTGATCGACCAGAACGTCCGCCACCGCGAGGCGCCGTCGAGCTCCGCGGCTTCGTAGAGGTCGTTCGGGACGGCCTGCATCGCGGCCAGGTAGATCAGCGCGTTGTAGCCGGTCCAGCGCCAGAGCACCATGCTCGCCACGGCGAAGTGCGACGTCCACGTCGTCGCCTGCCAGTTGACCGGCGCGATGCCGGCCCAGCCGAGCACCTCGTTGACGACGCCGTAGTCGCGGCTGAACAGCTGCCCGAACACCAGCCCGATCGCGACGACGGAAACGACGTTCGGCAGCAGGATCCCGGTGCGCCACCAGGTCGCGGCGCGCAACGGCCGGTCGAGCAACGCCGCGATGCCCAGTGCCAGCAGGAATTCCGGGACCGCGGCCAGCAGGAAGATGCTCACCGTGTTGGCGAGCGCGTTGTAGAAGTGCGGGTCGGCGAGCAGCTCGCCGTAGTTGGCGAGGCCGAGCCGGCCCTGGCCGCCTTCGAGCAGGTTCCAGTCGTGCAGCGAAACCCACGCCGTGTAGAGCAGCGGGTACGCGCCGAAGACCGCGAACAGCCCGAAGAACGGCGCGACGAACAGCAGCGGAGTGACTTCGCGGTCGAAGCGGGCGAGCCGGTGGCGCACTACTTCAGCAGCGCTCGGGCTTGCTGGACGGCTTGCGCCCAGGCCTGGTCGACGGTCTGCGTCCTGTCCTCGATCCGCCCGAGCGCGCGGCCGAACTCCGGCCGGACGTCGGCGTCGTGCAGGCCCCGGTAGTTCGGCCGCAGCTGCTCGGCCGACGCCGCGAAGATCCGGCCGATCGGCGCGTCCCCGAAGTACGGATCGGTGTGCGCGACGACCTGCGGGTCTTCGTAGACGGCCGGTTCGCTGGGCAGGATGCCGTCGGAGAGGAAGAGCTTCTTCTGCTGCTCCGGCGCGGTCAGCCAGCGGGCGAGCTCGTAGGCCTCCTTCTGGTGCGCGCCCTGCTTGGGCACGGTCAGGAACGAGCCGCCCTGGTTGCCGCTCTTGCCGGGCACCGTCGTGACGTCCCACTTGCCCTTGTTGGCGTCCCCGCCGGCTTCCTTGATCTGGCTGAGCATCCACGCCGGGCACGCGACAGTGGCGAACGAACCCTGCTTGATCGCGACGTTCCACGCCTGCGTGAACGTGGTCGCCGCCGCCGTCTGCCCCTTCGCGGCGATCCCGCCGGAGAGGTCGAAGGCGGTGCGCACGCTGGGATTGGTGTCGGCGAT
Source organism: Amycolatopsis sp. NPDC049159 (assembly GCF_040648295.1). NCBI lineage: Bacteria > Bacillati > Actinomycetota > Actinomycetes > Pseudonocardiales > Pseudonocardiaceae > Amycolatopsis > Amycolatopsis sp. NPDC049159. The sequence continues at coordinate 66,772 of NZ_JBEZDL010000032.1, read as the reverse complement.
GAAGGAGTCGTCCCGCTGGGAGAAGTAGTTCTCCGGCGACTGGTTGAGCATCGCCGTGTAGACGGTGCCCGCCGAGTCCGCGAACTTCACGCCGGGCGTCTTCGCCGTGAAGCGGTCGGCCGCGGCGGCGTAGGCGGGCCAGTCGGGGATCAGCTTCGCGACCTCGTCGCGGTCGGTGGGCAGGCCGGCGTCCTGGAAGAGGTCGCGCCGGTAGCAGAGGGCGAGGCTGCCCATGTCGGTGCCGAGGCCGAGCACGAAGCCGCCGTCGGTGCCCTGCGCCCACTTCCACGGCGCCCACTGCGGCTGGAGGTCGCGGGCGCCGAAGGAGGCGAGGTCGGCGAACTTGTCCTTCGCCTTCCGGTACTGCGGGATGTACTGCTCCTCGATCGCGACGACGTCGGCGGCACCGCGGCCGGTGGCGAGCTGCGTCGCGAGGCCCTTGTGGTGGGTGTCGAAGTCGGTGACGCGGTTCTGCACCGTGATGTCCGGGTGCAGCTTCTGGTACTCCGCGATCAGCGGCGCGTAGCCGAACTCGCCGAAGGTGGCGATCGTGAGCTTCGTCGGGCCGCCGGAGTCGGCGGGGCTGCAGGCGGCGAGCAGGGTCAACGCGGCGACCGCGGCGGCGGTCCGGCGGACGGTCGTGGGCACGGGCTCCCTCAGATCACCCCGGCCCGTACGGCGTACGCGACCGCGTGCGGCCGGTTGCGCAGGTTGAGCCGGTTGGTCATGGCGTAGATGACGTTCTTCACGGTCCGCTCCGAGTAGCAGAGCCGGCCCGCGATCTCGGCAGTGTCCCAGCCTTCGGCCATCAGGCGAAGCACATCCACCTCGCGCGGCGTCAACGCGGCGCCGCTGCCTTCCTGCGCCAGCGCCTCGACCTGGTCCCGCAACGACGTCGTGCGCCCCCGTGCGGCGGCGAGCACGTTCTCGGTGAGCCGGTCGAGCGCCGTGCGCGGCAGCACGGCGGAGACGTGGCAGTCGGCGAGCACGCTCAGGTGCGCCGGGTCGACGTGCCCGGCGACCAGCACGATCGCGGCCGGCGACTCGGCGGCCGCGGCCCGCAGCGCGGCGACGACCTCCCGGTCGACCTGGCCGACGGCGAACACCAGCACCGCAGCCTCGCCCCGGCGGGCCCGCGGCACGACCAGCAGCTCCGGGCGCGTCTTCAGGTGGTTGATCAGCCCGGTCAGGGCGATCGGGTCCGACGCCCACGCCGCCACTCGCACCTGCTCCATCGAGCCCTCCTCAGCCATTTTCCGACAACCTCACTCTGCTGATGGCGCCTTCACAAATTCTCTAACCGCGATGGAGCCGTTCTTCACGCCGTGAAGTCGACTACGGTCGTGGGGCACGCCGACGAGTGAAGGGACCGATGAACCGCCGACGTCTTGCCGCCTTCGGGGTGGCGTTCTCCATCGTGGCCGGGTGTCTGCTGGTCGTGGGCCTGCAACCGCGGACCGTGTCCGGGCTGGCGCTGCCCCTGGCCTCCCCCGCTCCTTCTTCCTTCAGCGCGGCTGTTCCGCCCGCGGCGCCCGCTCCGACGTCACGCCTGGCCCGTCCGGGCGACTGCGCGTCGCAGGCCGGCCTCCTCGGCGTCCGCGCCCAGGTCGCGCAGCTGGTCGTCGTCGGGGTCACCGGCGACAACCCCGCCGCCACGGTCTCCCTGGTGCGCGAACACCAGGTCGGCGGCATCTTCGTCGGGGGTAACGCAACAGCGTTGTTGAAAGACCGCGCCCTGGCCGCGGTCCAGGCGGTGGCCAAGGTCCCGGTCGCGGTGTCGGTCGACGAGGAGGGCGGGCGCGTCCAGCGCATCGACGACCTCGACGGCGACATCCCGTCGGCCCGGACGATGGCCGCGACGAAGTCCCCGGCGCAGGTCCGCGCCCTGGCCGCCGACCGCGGCCGCCAGCTGCGCGCCCGCGGCGTGACGGTCGACTTCGCCCCGGACACCGACGTCACCGGCGCCGAGGACGACGACGTGATCGGCGACCGGTCCTTCAGCCCGGACCCGGCGCGCGTGAAGACGTACGCGATGGCGTTCGCGGAGGGCCTGCGCGACGCGGGCATCCAGCCGGTGCTGAAGCACTTCCCCGGCCACGGCCACGGCTCGGGCGACTCCCACAAGGGCACGGTGGTGACGCCCCCGCTCGCGCAGCTGCGCGCGGTCGACCTGGTCCCCTACCGCGACCTCGCCGACTACGGCCCGGTCGCGGTGATGGTCGGCCACCTCGACGTCCCCGACCTGACCGGCGGGGTCCCGGCGTCCCTTTCCCCGCCCGCCTACCAGCTGCTGCGCGGCGAGTTCGGCTTCACCGGGCCGGTGCTCACCGACGACCTCGGCGCGATGAAGGCGATCACGGCGCAGTATTCGCTGCCGGAAGCGGTGCTGAAGGCCTTGCAGGCCGGCGCGGACCAGGCGTTGTGGTCCTCCGGCGGCCGCGTCGACGAGGTGCTGGACCGGCTCGTGAAGGCGGTCCAGTCCGGCGAGCTGCCAGCGGCGCGGGTGCAGGAGTCGGTGACGCGCGTGCTGCGGGGCAAGGGCCTCTGCGCCTGAGTTTTCCCGCTCGATGCGCCGCCGCGAGATCGGTAGTGTCGCCCGATGGGGTTCGGAGAGCGGGCACGCCGGGTGCGGGACGGTCGCTTGGCGCACGGCCGGCGGGTCGCGGCCCTGTGTTCGTGCGTGGGTCTCTACCACCCGATCGGGCACCGGGCGACGCTGAGCTTCCTCGCCGAGCTGGCCGGGCCGTACCAGCGGCACGAGCGGGCTTTGCTGCGCGCGTTGGAGGCGCTGGAGGCCAGCCGTGCGGTGTGGCGCGCGGAGGTCACGGCTTACGTGGCGTCGCGTGTGCAAGAGAAGCGGCTCGGCCGGCGGCCGCCGCCACCCGGTGATCCGCCGCGGAGCCGGATGAGCGGGCACTGGTACGCGTCGACGCCGGAGTTGTCGCGACGAGCGGCCGTGCACGCGCTGAAGCTGTGGGACCTCGAGCCGAGCCCGGCACGAGACCTCAGGCCAACCCCGGCACGAGACCTCAGGCCGAGCCCGGCACGAGACGTCGAGCCGGGCCCAGCGGTCGACCTCGGGCCAGGCGGGCAGGGTGCGCCGATCCTGGCCGACCCGGCCGCCACCGGCCCGGCCCTGGCCCTCGAACCGGGCCCAGCGGTCGACGAGGTCCGCGCCCTCGTCCGCTGCTGCCTCGCCACCGGCGGCCGGCTCCCCGCCGAACAGCTGGCCGCCGTGGCCGGGCCGTGGCCGCCGTCGGCGCGCTGGCCGATGGCCCTCGTGGCGTCCGCCGCGGGTCTCCGAAAATAATTCCGGCGACGGTGTCGGATCGGCGCGAGGGTGTTCGTAGCAGGGGTGAGGCCGCCCGCGGGGGCGGCACCGAGGCCGAGGAGCCCCGATCATGAAGCTGACGACCGTGACCCAGCTGACCATCGACGGAGTCGTGCAGGGCAACGGCGGCGCGTCCGCCGAGGACCGCCGCAACGGGTTCGACCGCGGCGGCTGGGCCCTCGGCAAGGGCGACGACGAGACCCGGGCGTTCATCGCGCGGACCTACCAGCGCGCGGACGCGTTCCTGTTCGGCCGGCGCACCTACGACCTGTTCGCCGGCTCCTGGGGAACGATCGAGCAGCTGCGCACCAGCCCCATCGGCGTGGCACTGGCCGAAACCCCGAAGTACGTCGCCTCGGCCACGCTCACCGACCCGCGGTGGCCGGGCACGACGGTGCTGCCCGGCGACCTCGCGGCGGCCGTCCGCGAGCTGAAGGCCAAGCCGGGTGGCGAGCTGCAGGTGCACGGCAGTGGCACGCTGACCCGGTGGCTGCTGGCGAACGACCTGGTCGACGAGATGATCCTGCTGGTGATCCCGGTCGTCGTCGGCCAGGGCACGCGGCTGTTCCCGGCCAGCGGCCCCGATCTCGCGCTCGACCTCGTCGAGTCGCGGGTCGACTCGAAGGGCGTCACGATCCAGGTCTTCCGGCCGGCCGGTCGCCCGCAGTACGCGCCGGCGGCGTGAAGTCCTCATCCCCCGAACCACAGGAGTTGATTTCCCGATGCGCTACCTGGTTTCCGTCATCGACGACAAGGACAACCCCGGCAGCACGGACCGGCAGCCCGCCATCAGCGCGTTCAACGACCGCCTGATCGAGGAGGGCTACTGGGTTTTCGCGGGCGGCCTCGCGGACACCGACGCGGCCACGGTCGTCGACAGCCGCGGCGAGCAGGCGGTGCTCACCGACGGGCCCTTTCTCGAGTCCAAGGAGTACCTCGCCGGGATCTGGGTGTGGGAGGCCCCCGATCTGGACGTCGCGCTCAAGCTCGCCACCGAGGCGTCCCAGGTCTGCGACCGCAAGATCGAGGTCCGGCCGTTCCAGTGAGCGACGTCGAGGAGGCGGTGACCCGGGCCCACCGCGAGGAGTGGGCCCGGGTGGTGGCCGCGCTGACCAGACGCTTCGGTGACCTCGACATCGCCGAGGAGTCGGCGGCCGAGGCGTTCGCGACGGCCGTCGAGCGCTGGCCGTCCGACGGCGTTCCGCCCAACCCCGGCGCGTGGCTGACCACCACCGCCAACCGCAAGGCGATCGACCGCATCCGCCGCGAGAGCAAGCGCGACGACAAGCAGAAGGAGGCTCTGATGGTGTACGACGACGACCCACCTGAGCCCCTCGGCGCCATCGACGACGACCGGCTCAGGCTGATCTTCACCTGCTGCCACCCGGCGCTGGCGACGGACGCCCGCCTGGCGCTGACGTTGCGCATGGTCGGCGGCCTGACGGTGCCCGAGATCGCCCGCGCCTTCCTGGTCGCCGAGACCACGATGGGCCAGCGGATCACCCGCGCGAAGGCCAAGATCAAAGCCGCTCGCATTCCGTATCGTGTGCCCTCCGCCGAGGACCTCCCTTCCCGTGTGTCCGGTGTGCTGGCGGTGCTTTTCCTGGTTTTCAACGAGGGCTACCTCGCGACGGGCCCGGACACCGACCCCGTCCGCCAGGACCTGACCGCCGAGGCGATCCGCCTCACCCGCCTGATCCGCGCCCTCCTCCCGTCCGACGGCGAGGTGACGGGCCTGCTGGCCCTGATGCTCCTCACCGAGGCCCGCCGCCCCGCCCGCCTCTCCGCCGGCGGCGAGCTGGTCGCCCTCGACGAGCAGGACCGCGGAGCCTGGGACACGTCCCTGATCGCCGAGGGCCACCAGCTGGTGCGCGAACGCCTCGCCGCCGGGGTGGCGCCGGGCCGCTACCAGATCCTCGCGGCGATCAACGCCGTGCACACGTCCGCCCGCGACATGCGCGACACGGACTGGTCGCAGGTCCTGGCCCTGTACAACCAGCTCGTCCGCATCGACCCGTCACCGATCGTCGCCCTCAACCGGGCCATCGCGGTCGCCGAACTCGACGGCCCGGAGGTGGCACTGGCGGCGGTCGACCGGCTCGAGCCGAAGTTGGCCGGGTACCACTCGTTCCACGCCGTCCGCGCCGACCTGTTGCGCCGGCTGGGCCGGAGCGCGGAGTCACGGGAGGCATACGACCGGGCCATCGAGCTGGCGGGGAACACCGCGGAGACGGCGTCGTTGAGCCGTCGCCGCGACCAGCTCGGGTAGCGATCACCTGCTTCCGGGGTTCGTTCGTCATCGGGGGACCAGCAAACTCACCAGCCATCGGGTTGCCGACGAGATGCCCTCTTTGTTGTTCGCCTCCGTATAGATGGACAACGCGTTTTTGTAAGCGGCAATCGCTTCCGCCCGAGTGTGGTCGTGCAGGCAGATGCCGCGGTGAAGCCACGCATCGGCTTCTCGTTTGGCATCTCCGATGCGGCGGAACAGGGCAGTCGCTTCGCTGAAGGCCGCACCGGCCGCGGCTGCCTCCCCCGTCCTGTTGTTCAGGGCACCGATGTTCGCCAGCGTCATGGCCTGCCCGAAAAGGTCGTCGTGAGCCCGGGTGAGACTCAGCGCGGTCTGGTGCGCGGCCGCCGCTCCTCGACGATCGCCCGACTCCGCCAGAACGTGCCCGAGGTTGTTCGATGTCATCGCCTCGCCGTGCCAGTCGCCGATGCGGCGGTAAGCGCGAACAGCTTCCCGGTGCGCCGCCGCGGCTCCGGTGTGGTCCCCTTCTTCGGATCTCGCGTGGCCCAACTGGGTCCACCGCAACGCGACCGTCCCCGTCGGTTCTTCCCGGCCCTCCATCGCGATGCTCCGCCGGCAAGCGTCATCGGCTTCCCGGGAGCGGCCGAGGCGCTGGTAGAGGAAGCCGAGGCTCGCCCACGCGGCGGCCTCGGCCGCGACGTTCCGGTTCGCCTGGCCGACCGCGACGGCGGTGTTGCCCGCCCGGACGGCGTCCTCGGACTGGCCCGCGTCCAGCAGCGCGCCCGCCGCACTGGACCAGGCCGTCACCTCGGTCCCCACGTCGCCGATCTCCCGGCACATCTCGGCGGCTTTCTCAAAGGCGAGGACCGCGTTCTCCGGCTGCTCATCAGCTGCCAGTGCGCTACCCAGGTTGATCCACGCGGCCGCCTCTTTCCGAACGTTGCCGGCTCTCCGGTAAGCGTCGACGGCGGTGCGGCAAGCGTGCACCGCCTCGTCGCGCCGCCCCGCCGCGCCGAGCGTGTTTCCCAGGTTGTTCCAGGCCTTGGCGGCATCGTGGGTGCTGCCGTTCTCGGTGTGCAGGTCGATGGCGACCCGGAACAAGTCGATCGCCTCGGCGATCAGTCCGACTTTGTTCAGCGCGATGCCGAGGTTGCTCGCCGCGTCCGCGCGGGCCGCGATCTCGCCGGAAAGGCACGCGCCGGCATAACCGAGTCGGGAGGTCATGAGCAGATCGGTCAGGTAGCCGTGCCTGTTCTGGTACGCGAACAAGTGACTGCACAGAACCATGGCGTAGCGGTGGTTCCCTGCTTCAGCGGTCTTGTGCGCGACCGCGAGCAGCGTGGGGTATTCGGTGACCAGCCAGCGGTCGGCATCTTCGGTGCGGTCGAAACGGTGGTGACCTGGTCTTTTCGCAAGGTCGGCCATGCGAAACACGGCGTCTTGTGTGGTGAAGACGTAGTGGTCGACCAGGCGGGTGTCAGCCGCCTGAAGATCGGACGCGCTGAGACCGGCGTCGCAGGTTTCCGCGTGGGCACGAACGAGGTCGTGCATCCGCCAGCGCTGGTCGGCATGGGCGAGCAGATGTGCCTGACGCAGCGTGCGGAGCAGTGGCACAGTGCGAGCGTCGGACGAGCCGTTGAGCACGGCGGCGACTTCCGTGGGGCAATCCGGCCCCACGGTCAGGCAGAGCAGCCGCAACAGCCGGGCCGCGGCCCGGTTGCGGCGGAGCAAGCGGTGCCAGGAAAGGTCGAGCACCGCCGCCAACGCTCGCTCACCGTGCGCGAAGCCCACGATCCCGGCCTCGGTCAGTTCGGCGGCCAGCCGGGCGGGTGTCAACGCGGGTTCGTCCACGAGCAGGGCCGCGACGATCCGCAAAGCCAGCGGGAGCCGCCCGCAGGTACGGATCAGTTCCCGCGTCCCGATCGGATCCGCGGACAGCCGCCGCTCGTCCGGAGTCAGATCGCAGATGGCCCTGTCGAGCAAAACGCTCGCGTTTTCGTTCGTCAGCACATCGAGGGAGAAACCGCGAGCCCCGGGAAGGCTCAGGGTTTCACGGGTCGTGATCACCACCCGGTGAACACCGCCGGCGGGGAGCAACCCCTGGATCTGTTCCGCGCTGGAGACGTTGTCGAGAACCAGCAGGACCGCGTTACCCGACCGGTCCAACTGGTCGAGCACCTGCTGGTAGGCGGCCAGTTGCTCGCCCACGTCCACGGGGATCTCGTGGGGGTCGGCCCCCAGGAGCCGCATCAACGGTCGCAGCATCGCCCGTGCGGGAACGCCGCCGTCAGTTCGGTAACCCTGCATGTCCGCCGAGAAGACGCCACCGGGGAACCAACCGGCTTCGCCCACAGCCCGCGCGCAGTGCAACGCCAACGCCGTCTTGCCCACACCGCCCATCCCGGCGACGTACGAGACCGAAGCCCCGGAACCGGGCTGCAGCTGCGACGACAGGCGCTCGACTTCGTCCTCGCGGCCCACGAAGACCTCGGCGTACTTTCCGACGTCACTTCGCACCGGCAGCACCACGGCCACGGCGGTGCCGGCCGGAGATGCGGCCAGGTTGACAGTTCCGATGGTGCCTGCCTGCACGACCGTTCCGATGTCCCGGCCCGCATCGATGGTGTTGTCGACGGGCGTCTTCGCATCCACCGAGAGATTGTCCCGGACCGGAACCAGGGTGGTTCTTCGCAATGCCATTCCTCCTAGGTCGAGCAGTCTCAGGCCTTCATGACGATCTCCTTTCGCAGGTCGACTCTCCCGGCCACACCACCAACGCTACCGAACAAGCGTACGAAAGATCATCGCTGGATCGGGTGAAACCGACCAATGATTTCCCTTGCCCCACAACGGAAATCGTCGTGAGCAGCCCCCAATTCAATCCTACCGCGCACCACCGACAAAACCGGTCGCGTGAGGACCTCGCCTAGACTCCTCACGAGACGCACTCGAAGCAAAGGAGCGGCATGGCGAACCTGGGCGGCACCTACCCCCTCGGCGGCGAAATCCCGGTCACCCGCATGGGATACGGCGCCATGCAGCTGGCCGGCCCCGGCGTGTGGGGGCCGCCGCGGGATCACGACACCGCCGTCGCCGTGCTGAAGGAAGCCGTCGGGGCCGGGGTCACCCACCTCGACACCAGTGACTACTACGGGCCGCACACCGTGAACGCGGTCATCAAGGAAGCGCTCCACCCGTACCCCGAAAACCTGTGCATCGTCACGAAAGTCGGCGCGAAGCGCAGCGAGGACAAGGCTTGGCCGGCCGCGCTGTCGGCCGATGAGCTCACCCAGGCCGTGCACGACAACCTGCGGAACCTCGGGGTCGACGCGCTCGACGTCGTGAACCTCCGGCTGAGCAACGCCGCCGGGGACTACCCCGTGCCGATGTCGCTCGCCGAACCGTTCGGGGTGCTCGCGGACCTGCGGCGGCAGGGGCTGATCCGGCACCTCGGCGTCAGCCACGTCACCGCCGAGCAGCTCGACGAGGCCAAGGCCATCGCGCCCGTCGTGTGCGTGCAGAACCAGTACAACCTCGCGCACCGCGAGAACGACGACCTCGTCGACAAGTGCGCCGCCGAAGGGATCGCCTTCGTGCCGTACTTCCCGCTCGGCGGGTTCAGCCCGCTGCAGTCCGGGGCGCTCGACGACTGCGCCGCGCGGGTCGGGGCCACGCCGATGCAGGTCGCGCTCGCCTGGCTGCTGCAGCGGTCGCCGTCGATGCTGCTGATCCCGGGGACCTCGTCGCCGGAGCACCTGCGGGAGAACCTCGCCGCCGCCGAGCTCGAACTGCCCGCCGACGTTCTCGCCGATCTCGACCGGATCGGCGCCCCCTGATCGCTACGCTGAGCGCGCACAGGCACGAGAACGGAGAAAAGCGTGGCGCAGTGGGACGATCTGGTCGCTTACATCAGGGAGTCGTACCGGGTGGTGCGCGACGAGCCCGACGAGATCCGCATCCGCCTGATCTTCGGCGACGATCCCGACACCGAACAGCGCGCCCAGATCGTCGTGATCGCCCGCGAGATCCTCGACCAGCGTGAGGACTGGGTGCAGATCGCGACGCCGTTCGCCCGGCACGACGAGGTCGACCTCCTCGCCGTGCTGACCGAGGTCGGCGAGGCGATCGTGGTGGGCGGGATCGCCGTGATGGGCGACCACCTCGTGCTGCGCCACTCGCTCCCGCTGATCAACCTCGACATCAACGAGTTCACCGACCCCCTCGAGCTCGTCGCCGGCGCGGCCGAGCTGCTGGAGCAGCAGTTCACCGGCCGCGACGACTACTGAGCGGAACCACGGCGGCAGCGGCGGCGGCCACCAGCCCGGCCCCGAGGCCGAGCGGTGCCGCCGCCGTGCCGCTGCCCAGGTAGAGCCCGCCGAGGAGGGCGACGCCGAGGGTGCCGCCCAGCTGCTGAACGGCGTTGAGCAGCCCGGCCGCCGAGCCCGTCTCGTGCGGCCGGACGCGGGCCAGCGCCGCGGTGAAGAACGGCACCGTGAACGTGCCCATCCCGAGCCCGCACAGCGCGAGCGCGACCGGCAGCGGCCACGGGTAGCCGCGCACCGAGGCGTCGACGGCGATCGTGGCGAGGATCCCGATCAGCAGCAGCGCCAGCCCGCCGAACATCACGCGCGCGCCGAACCGAGGTACCAGCTTCGCCCCGGCGAACCACGACGACACGGCGAGCCCGGCCGAGAGCGGCAGCAGCGTGAGGCCCGCGGTGCGGACGTCGGCGCCGAGGCCGAGCTGGAGCTGCATCGGCACGACCTGCATCAGCCCGGTCATCGCCGCGAAGAACAGCAGCGAGCCGACGAGCGCGGCCGGGAACCCGCGGTGGGCGAAGAGGCTCGGCTCGACCAGCGGCGCGGCCGACCGGCGCAGGTGGAACCCGAACCCGACGAGCAACCCCACACCGGCGACGAGCAGGCGCCAGTCGGGCCCGGTGGGTCGATCAGCGGGAGCACGAGCAGTCCTACGCCGGCGACGACGAGCGCGGTGCCGACCAGGTCGAGCCGCGGGCGAGGGGTGGCTCGGTCTTTGCGCGGCCCCGCTACGCCGGTCGGGTCGAGCTGTGGGCGGGTAGCGGGCTGTTTCTCGCGTAGCCCCGCGCCGGGTGGGTTGAGCCGCGGGCGGGTAGCAGGCTGTTTCTCGCGTAGCCCCGCGCCGGGTGGGTTGAGCCGCGGGCGGGTAGCAGGCTGTTCCTCACGCAGCCGCGTGCCGGCCGGGGCGAGCCCCGGGCGGGTAGCAGGCCGTTCCTCACGCAGCCGCGTGCCGGCCGGGGCGAGCCCCGGGCGGGTAGCAGGCCGTTCCTCACGCAGCCCCGTACCGACCGAAT